>JABDJE010000275.1 GCA_013002625.1 Saprospiraceae bacterium
GTGTTGGGGAAGCCGTTGATAAGCTTTCAACGGAAAATGGATACTTTGAAAGCCCATATAAAATATTGATCCCAGAAGATGCTCAAAAAGTGATATCAGTTGTAAAGCGGGTGCCGGGATTTGAAAATGTAGAACGTGATTTGGTGCAGAAAATGAATCAGGCCGCAGAAATTGCAGCCAAGGAAGCAACACCTATTTTTGTGAATGCCATTAGAAATATAAGCTTTGACGACGCAAAGAATATTCTCTTTGGAAATGATGATGCCGCTACAGTTTACCTTGAAGGTCAAGCCCGAAAATCCTTATATGATAAATTCATGCCGGTTATCCAATCTTCACTTGATGAAGTAAATGCCAGAACATATTGGAAAAGCGTTGTCAACGAATACAACAAAGTACCGTTTATCAAAAAAATGAATCCGGAATTGGATGATCATGTAAATAACAAAGCACTAGATGGCATGTTTGGATTGATAGAAGTAAAAGAGCAAAAGATTCGTAAAGATGTCGATGAGCGCACCAGCCCATTATTGAAGGATGTATTTGGGCAGTTGGATAACTAATCCACTTCACCTTCTTTAAAAGGAACAAAGCGAAATAAGCCAAACCGCTCGGTTTTGTATTCATCTTCAGCAGTCTTGGTGATTCTGGTCATGGTTTTATCATCTCCATTGCCAATAGGAATCACCATATTTCCACCAACTTTAAGTTGCTCAAGGAGTTTTTCAGGAACTCTTGTTGCCCCTGCAGTAATTAAGATTTTATCAAATGGCGCGAATCGGGGTGCGCCCAGATAACCGTCTCCGTACAGCGTGCGTACTCTTTCAAATCCGATGGACTTTAATAGCTTGTTTGTTTTTTCAAACAATATTTTTTGGCGTTCAATGGAATATATTTTTTTGCTTAGCAGCGCCAATACACATGCCTGATATCCAGAACCTGTACCAATCTCTAGAATCTTATCCTGTGGTTGAGGATTGATCAACTCGGTTTGGTAAGCAACGGTATAGGGTTGTGATATTGTTTGCCCCTGACCGATAGGGAAGGCCTGATCCTTATAGGCCCATTCTTCAAAAGCTTTATCCAGAAATAAATGTCTCGGAATCTGACCAATTGCGTCAAGTACCCTTTCATTCGTGATGCCCTTCGATTTGATCGTGCTGACCAGCTTCTTTCTTAACCCCTTGTGACGAAAATTATCGATCATGCCGTAAATGTAAATAATATATTATAAAAACTTATAATATGTATATTTGTTAAATCTTTCACCAAATTGTTCTTAGAAATATAACTTAGGAAATGTTTAGGGAATTGCAATTTGCTGTAAATTCAATTTAATATAAATTATCATGGGAAGTTCACAAATTAAGTTTGGAACAGATGGCTGGAGAGCTATAATAGCCAAAGATTATACTGTAGACAATGTTAAGCGTGTATCGGAAGCCACTGCGCGTTGGATGATGCAAAAGCAAATGAAAAGTGTTGTAATTGGATTTGACTGCCGGTTTGGAGGACAGTTATTCAGTGAAACTGCAGCACAGGTTTTTGGCAATTTTAACATCAAAGTATACTATGATAAAAACTTTGTTTCTACGCCAATGGTATCCTTGGGTGTTGTAAAATTAAATGCAGATATGGGTGTAGTTATTACGGCCAGCCATAACCCACCTTCTTACAACGGATTTAAATTGAAATCAGCATACGGAGGACCTACAATCCCTTCGGATATAGCAGATGTTGAAGCTATTATTCCTGAAGACAGTTTGGGGAAACTGCCTTCTTTAAATGAACTTGAAGAAGGTGAATTGATCGAATATGTCAATCTGGAACAAATGTATATGGATCATGTCGAAGCTTCATTTGATCTTGACTTGATTCGCAATTCAGGGATGGTATTGGCCTACGATGCAATGTATGGCGCTGGCCAAAACGTGATCAGAAGATTATTTCCAGATGCACATCTTTTACACGCAGAATATAATCCCTCCTTTCATGGACAAGCACCTGAGCCCATCCATAGAAACCTAACCGAGCTGTCAGAACTTATCAAATCAAGTGACAGCATTAATGTAGGACTGGCCAATGATGGCGATGCAGATCGAATTGGTTTGTATAACAGCAAAGGCGAATTTGTCGACTCTCATCATATCCTTTTATTGCTTCTGTATTACTTGAAAGAATATAAAAACTATGACGGGGAAGTCATTATTACCTTTTCAGTCACAAATAAAATGAAGCAACTTGCTGCACAGTACGGACTGAATATACAAGAAACCAAAATTGGGTTTAAATACATTGCTGAAATCATGACAAAAGATGATGTGTTGGTAGGTGGTGAAGAATCGGGGGGACTGGCTGTCAAGGGACATATCAACGAAAGGGATGGTATTTGGATTGGTCTGATCATTATGGAGTTTATGGCTAAGACTGGAAAATCACTTGAAGCCTTAATTGAGGATGTTTATGCTAAAGTAGGAGCCTTCAAGTTTGATCGTGATGACCTTCACATTGAAGAATCAAAGAAGTGGGCAATTATGGACCGGTGTAAATCGGGCGCCATTAATTCAATTGGAGGGCGCAGTGTAAAACGAACAGAAGATTTGGATGGCTACAAATTTTATTTGACTGATGACGAGTGGTTAATGGTACGCCCTTCAGGCACTGAACCCGTCCTCAGGGTCTATGCCCATGCTGCAGACCAAGATGCAGTTAAGCAACTGCTGTCAGATGGTCATAAGGCATTACAAGAAGGAATATAGCTCCTCTATCTAGTATAATTCGGCGCCTCTTTAGTGATGGTAATATTGTGTGGATGGCTTTCATGTACACCAGCATTTGATATTTTAACCATCTCTGCCTTTTTCAATGCTTCAATATTTTGTGCACCGACATAGCCCATTCCAGCTCTAAGTCCTCCCATATACTGAACCATTACTTCTGCAACTGTACCTTTATAAGGAACCCTGCCTTCAATGCCTTCGGGTACCAGTTTTTTTACGTCATCTTCTACATCCTGGAAGTATCTGTCTTTTGATCCCATTTCCATGGCACCCAAGCTACCCATTCCACGATAAATCTTGAATTTCCGTCCTTGATAAATTATAGTTTCTCCCGGAGCCTCCTCAGTCCCGGCAAACAGTGAACCTGCCATTATACATGAAGCACCTGCAACAATTGCTTTGGCAATGTCACCCGTGTACCTTATTCCACCATCTGCGATGATGGGTACACCTGAGCCAATAATTCCCTGTGAGGCACGCATGATGGCTGATAATTGTGGAACTCCTACACCTGCCACAATCCGTGTAGTACAAATACTTCCAGGCCCTACGCCTACTTTAATGCTGTCAGCACCCGCATCTACCAAGGCCTTTGCGCCTTCTCCGGTCGCAACATTGCCAGCTATAAGCTGTAGATCTGGAAAGGTATTCTTGATTTCTCTTACTTTATCCAATACACCGCGTGAATGCCCGTGTGCAGTATCCAGTGTTACCACATCTACATCAACATTAACCAAAGCTGATACGCGCTCCATAGTGTCGTGGGTGACACCAATAGCGGCGCCTACAATAAGTCGGCCATGGCTGTCCTTAGCTGCATTAGGATAATCCTTAACCTTCATGATATCCTTATATGTTATAAGGCCAATAAGTTTGTTGTGATCATCAACAACCGGTAATTTTTCAATCTTGTGTTTTTGTAGAATATCAGTCGCTTCATCAAGTGTTGTACCATGCGGGGCAGTGATGAGCTTTTCGGTGGTCATTAGATCCTTGATAGATTTAGTGATATCAGTTTCAAACCTGAGATCCCTATTCGTCAATATACCTATAAGTTGACCTTTATTATCTACAATTGGAATTCCGCCAATCTTGTAGTTTTTCATCAGTTGAAGCGCGTCTCCAACATTGGCATTTTCAGTCAATGTAACCGGATCGATAATCATACCACTTTCGGATCGCTTTACTTTTCTTACCTGCTCTGCTTGTTCGGCAATTGACATGTTTTTATGTATCAATCCAATTCCACCAGAACGTGCTAAAGCAATGGCTAACCTGTACTCTGTGACAGTATCCATGGCCGCAGATACGATTGGGATATTGATTGAAAGGTCGCGTGTAACCTTTGTTCTTACATTAACATCTTTCGGTAAAACTTCTGAATAAGCAGGCACGAGTAGGACATCATCGAATGTCAGTGCCGCATTTAATAGATTTGACTGAGCGTGCTTTGATTCCATGCGCAAATCTATGATAATAATTTCATTGGGTAAACATCCACAAAAAAATATTTTTAAATTGGATTCCAAAATTCAGAAATGCTCCAAGTCTACGATGACAATTATTTTATGCGTAAAGCATTGGATGAAGCACAATTAGCCGCTGAATCGGGAGAGGTTCCAGTTGGAGCGGTCATCGTTTGTAATAATCACATCATAGCGAAGGCCCACAATCAGGTCGAGACTTTAAATGATATTACAGCACATGCAGAAATATTAGCCATTACAGCTGCTTCCAATTATTTGGGCAATAAGTTTTTAGATGACTGCACATTGTATGTTACATTGGAGCCCTGCCCAATGTGTGCTGGCGCATTAAAATGGTCACGTATCCAAAGGATCGTCTATGGTGCTTCAGACGATAAAGGGGGATTTATGCGTTACGGCAAAAAAATGCTACACCCGCAATCCAAACTTGAATTTGGCGTTATGCATGAAGAATGTGGCGCCATATTAAGTGCATTTTTTCAGGCACGACGTATCAAAATTTGAATTGTCTCTTAAAGAACCGTTAAGTCTAGGGTTAAAAAGTCTTAATAAATGGAGTGGGATTAAACTTTAAAATAAATTACTAGTCTATTCATCAAACAGCAACAGTTATGAAACGACTATTAATTCCAATGAGCCTTTGCTTTATCTTTCTTTTCAGTTCCTGTACCAGGCAACTTTCATATTTCACCCAAGACCTTCAGGATGATTATCAGTGGTCAGAATCTGAATTAAAGAAAATTCAATTCTTTCTATCTGAAGACATTCATTTACAGGCAGCCCAAAGCAGGGAGCTTTCAACTATTGAAGATGGATCAATTACAATAGAATCAGGAAGTAAAATTGAACGCATTATCATCAAAGCAGGTACACCAGGTGTAGTTGTATTTACACCTAAGTCAGACAGGTTTGCAGTTTCCTTCGATAAAGACCCTGACAAATATTTGATTTTCGGGCCTTCTCCAAAGTATAATGACCGCTATGTATTGTTGGCAAAAAAATGGCGCTCAAGAACTGGTATCATCACTTATGGTGGCAAAGAGTACAGAACCAGCAGTGAAAACGCATATGCCGCACTCATGGTTGATGTTAGCAAGGCACGAAAAATAAGTACCATCAATTCAACGGCAACGGGTCGAACCATCGACGATAATTAAGAAGTCTACTGTGTAAAGCTTATCAGGAAACTGTAAGTTTGTTTGAAGCAAGCATTTGAATTATGGTTTACAGTTTTAAAGGATTTACGCCTGTTGTTCATGAAAGTTCTTTTGTTCATCCATTGGCAGCAGTAACCGGAAATGTTATCATCGGTAAAAATTGCTATATCGGACCCGGAGCCGCCATTCGTGGTGATTGGGGTGGTATTGTGATAGAAGATGGATGCAATGTGCAGGAGAATTGTACAATCCACATGTTTCCAGGTGTAGTTGTCAAGCTTGAAAGATCAGCACATATTGGACATGGCGCAATTATTCATGGCGCCCATATTGGAGAGAATTGTATGGTTGGTATGAATTCAGTTATCATGGACAATGTTGTCCTGGGTAAAGAATCTATAGTAGGCGCTTTAAGTTTTATAAAGGAAGGTACTGCTGTAGAGCCACGAAGTTTGATGGTGGGTAATCCAGCTAAAAAAATCAAGGATGTTACACACCAGATGATTGCCTGGAAAACCAAAGGAACCAGGTTGTATCAGACATTGCCGGGTGATTGTCAACACAGTCTGAAGGAGGTCGAAGCTCTACGTTCAATCCCATCGGAGAGACCGACACAAGATAGTTTATATGAAAATTGGAATGCTATAAAAGCAAGCGATCAATAAGCACTGTGTTCAAAGATCAATCATACAAGACAAAATGGATAAAGGAAAAAGCACATGAATTGGGTTTTTCGGGTGTAGGTATTGCACAGGCTCAATTTATGGAAGAGGAAGCTGAAAACTTGAGAAAGTGGTTAGACCTTGGATATCATGGTACGATGTCTTATATGACCAATCATTTTGATAAGAGGGTTGATCCTACAGAACTGGTTGACAACGCCAAATCTGTTATTTGTCTTATGTATAATTATTACAATCCTGAAGTCAGCAGATCAAGCGATTATAAAGTTTCAATGTATGCCCAGGGAAGAGATTATCATAAAGTCATAAAGAAAAAGCTCAAGGGTTTCTTCAGGGAAATCGAAACTACATTTGGACAATTCAGTGGTCGGTACTTTGTAGATTCAGCACCTGTCCTTGAAAGAGATTGGGCCAAGCGATCAGGACTGGGGTGGATAGGTAAAAACACATTATTGATCACACCTCAAAAGGGGTCCTATTTTTTTCTCTGTGAAATGATTGTTGACTTCGCCCTGGATTACGATGCCCCAATTGATGATTTCTGTGGCAGTTGTACAAAGTGTATCGACGCCTGTCCAACCAATGCCATTGATAATGCGGGCTATGTAATGGATGGGAGCAAATGCATCAGCTATCTGACAATTGAACTGAAGGAAGATATTCCTGAAAAATTCAAGGATCAGATGGAAGACAATATTTTTGGCTGTGATATATGTCAGGAGGTTTGTCCCTGGAATCGATTTTCTACCCCGCATTCCGAAAAAGAATTTCTACCAGGGCCTCAGTTTAGCGCTCTGACAAACAACGACTGGGAAAATATGACCGAAGCACAATTCGATCAACTATTTGAAGTTTCGGCGGTTAAAAGAACAGGCTTCAAAGGCCTCAAACGAAATATTAAATTTGTAAAAAAGAATAAGTAGGTGGATATTAAAATAGCATTGATAGCACATGATGGCAAGAAATCAGATATGGTTTCATTTATTCTTAATAATCAGGCATTTTTAAGCAATGCAGAATTATTTGCAACAGGTACAACTGGATCTAAAATTGAGAAGGAAGGCTTTGAAGTTCATAAGCTCTTGTCTGGTCCACTCGGTGGCGATGCCCAGATTGCTACAATGGTTGCTACAGGAGAAATTGATCTGGTTATATTTTTCCGAGATCCCTTGGACAAGCACCCCCATGAACCCGATGTTCAGATGCTGATGCGACAATGCGATGTCCATAATGTCCCGCTTGCCACAAACCCAAAAGCTGCGCATTATTTGTTAAGAGGTATCAAGGATGCTTTAAAATCAAAATCATAGCTTGACCACTGAAGACTATAAAAAGGTAGCGGACAAAATTCCAAAAGTCCCTGGCGTCTATCGATTCATCGACGCGGAGGACACCATTATATATGTGGGTAAAGCAAAAAGTCTTAAAAACAGATTGTCCTCATATTTCGGAGAGAAAAAGCACCAAAGATATAAGACCAAAACCCTGGTGAAAAATGCGGTTCGATTTGAGTATACAGTTGTCGAAACGGAGCAGGATGCTTTATTGCTGGAAAATACTTTGATTAAGCAATTGCAACCCCGTTATAATGTAAGCCTTAAGGATGGCAAGACTTATACCTATATCGTGGTAAAAAAAGAACGCTTTCCACGTGTGTATTTTACAAGACGCGTATACAAAGACGGCAGCAATTATTTTGGACCTTATACTTCCAAGCACCGTGCAAATATTTTATTGGAAATTATAAAAAAGCTCTTTCAACTGCGCACCTGTAAGTTGCATTTGAGCGAAGCCAATATTGAAGCAGGCAAATTCAAAGTATGTCTGGAGTACCATATTAAAAATTGTCTTGGACCCTGTGTTGGTTTTGAAGATGAGGAAAGCTATAATCAGAAAATAGATCAGGTTAAAAACATTCTCAAAGGCAATGTCAAGCCTGTTAAGGATTACATCAAGGACAATATTGCCAAGTATTCAGAGAATTTGGAATTTGAGAAAGCCCAGGAATTTGTTGAGAAGTTGGAAGCACTGGAAAATTACCAGTCTAAATCCACCGTCGTAAATACCAGTATTCAGGATGCGGATGTGTTCTACATTCGCTCAACGGATGAAATGGCCTATGTGTCCTATTTGAAAATTGTCAATGGTGCCCTCATCAATTCCGACAACCTTGAATTAAAAAAGAATTTAAACGATAACGAGGATGACCTGCTGGCATTCAGTATAGATTACATCAGAGAAAAATTTAACAGTATAGCACCAGAAGTAATTCTGGCAAAGAAAATAATTCTACCCGGTGATGTTCAGATAACGGTACCACAAAGAGGCGATAAGCGACACTTGCTGGAATTGGCTGAAAAGAATCTAAAATATTTCATCCTCCAGAAAAAGAAAGAAAGCCTGAATAAAACAAAAAGACAGACTTCAGCTGAGCGAATCCTTACCACAATGAAGGAGGATCTCCAAATGGATGAAATACCATTCCATATAGAGTGTTTCGATAATTCAAACCTCCAGGGCAGCAACCCGGTTTCGAGTTGTGTAGTTTTCAAAAATGCCAAGCCTTCAAAAAAAGACTATCGCAAGTTCAATATCAAAACGGTGGTGGGACCTGATGACTTTGCCTCAATGAAAGAAGTAGTGATCAGACGATATACACGACTTGTAAAAGAAGATCAGCCCCTGCCACAGTTGGTTATAATTGATGGTGGTAAAGGGCAGTTGAACGCGGCCTATGAAATACTTCAATCGCTTGGATTAGAAAATAAGATTAAACTGATTGGTATTGCCAAACGCCTGGAAGAGATATTCTTTCCAGGAGATCCAATTCCATTATTTATCAACAAAAAGTCAGAATCGCTCAAACTCATTCAGCAATTAAGAAATGAAGCCCATCGATTTGCCATCACATTCCATAGGGATCAGAGGTCCAAGAATGCCCTAGGAACAGAATTGACCAATATTCCTGGTATCGGAGAAAAAACAGCCAAGAAACTGCTTCAAACCTATGGTTCGGTCAAAAGAATTAAAGGCCTGCCCAACAAGGATATAGAACAAGCATTCGGGCTCAATATTGCCAAAAAGCTTGCAGATTATTTTGAAGAAGAATAGGAGAGGCTCCTTGTTTTTATTCTAACTTATTTTCCGACCTTTGCGACCTAATTAATATTCATGAGTCAAAACATTCGCGTAAGATTTGCGCCCAGCCCTACAGGGCCATTACATATTGGTGGTGTGCGGACCGCTTTATATAATTATCTCTTTGCAAAAAAGCATGGTGGCACATTTATTTTAAGGATAGAAGACACCGATCAGACGCGGTATGTGGATGGTGCAGAAGATTATATTATTCAGGCATTGAAATGGCTAGGCCTTAATCCGGATGAAGGACCCGGCATTGGTGGTGACTTTGGTCCCTATCGACAATCCGAGCGCAAAAACTTGTATAAGCAATATGCGGAACAGCTAATTGAAAACGGTTATGCGTACTACGCATTTGATACGCCTGAAGAATTGGATGCCATGCGAAAGCGTGAAGAGGAAAAAGGGTTTCATAGTGCAAAATATGATCATAGAATACGCATGCAAATGCGCAATAGTCTCACACTTTTAGAAGAAGAGTGCAAGTCATTAATCGAGGAAGGACAAAATGTAACCGTCCGATTGAAGATTCCGCAGAATGAAGAAGTGGCCTTTGATGATATCGTAAGAGAAAGGGTGGTGTTCAGTACCGATGAGCTGGATGACAAAATCATCTTGAAAAAAGATGGTATGCCAACGTATCACCTGGCAAATATTGTAGACGATCACCTGATGGAAATATCTCATGTTATCAGGGGTGAAGAATGGTTATCCAGTACTGCTCATCATGTCTTAATGTATAAATTTTTTGGGTGGGAGCCACCGAAGTTTACCCACCTGCCACTATTGTTAAAGCCTACTGGCAAGGGGAAATTGAGCAAAAGGGATGGTGCCAAATTCGGCTTTCCGGTTTTCCCAATGGAATGGCAGGAAGATGAGTTGTACCTGGGCTTTAAGGAGGAAGGATTTGATCCGGAAGCCGTGCTTAATTTTTTAGTGTTGTTGGGATGGAATCCGGGTAACGATGAAGAGATAATGGACCGGGAACGCATGATCGAATTGTTTTCTCTTGAAAAAATTATCAAAAGTGGGGCACGGTTCGATATTGAAAAAGCCTATTGGTTCAATCAACAATATATCATTGCTTCATCCAATGAGGCCTTAATTGAGGTCGTAAAGGAAGCCTTGGGTGAGGACATCGTCTCCGAATACGACGATGAATTTTTATTGCAATTTATTCATCTCATGAAAGAGCGGGTAAAATCAATAAACGACTTTAAATCGGAAGGTGCTTTCTTTTTTGAAATGCCGGGCAGCTATGATGAAAAGCAGGTACGGAAAAGATACAGTCCAGATCTGGATGAACACTTCGAATCGATCAATCGTATTATCCACACGCACGATGGTGATGCCGCAAGTTTGGCTGATGCAGTGAAATCCTATCTTAACGAGAACGAATTAAAGATGGGTGTGTATTTGCCATTACTCAGAATAATGTTGTGTGGCAGTATGAAGGGGCCGGATTTATTTGAAATTATTCGTCTTTTAGGAGTTGAAATTGTCAACGACCGGATAGCTAAAGCTCTGAATGCCTTTAAATCTATTGGCTAACTAAAGGGATTGTGTAAACTTCAGCGCTTCCTCTGTCAGCAAAGGCCACAAGTCCGCTTCAACTACATCAATCATAAACCACCCTTTTAATGGGGGTTTGGTTTTAAAGGGTGACAAGGGTTCTGCATTTGCGATGCCATTGGCTTCCAAATTGAATTGCGTCCCAAGTCGAAATCCCATTTTATCCTTATGGTAAAATGCAAAGACCTTATCGTTGAATTTCAACCCTGGCGATGACATCATCTTAGCCAAAATTACACCTTCATGTTGCGCTACAAAAGCTTGAGCGATAGTATGAAATCGTGCTTCTCCTGTCATGTTATTAATTCAATTTTATCTTGTTGAAAAATTAATTCAAGTCAAAAAACAAATAGTATAAATTTTGATATATATTAGCACCAAGAATCTATGCTAGTATTGATTCTACCTAAATTAAGATTTAATTACTCAATCTCGAAGGTCGATTTTATATCTAATCGACCTTTTTTTATACCCCAAATTTTACAAGCCTTGGATTAACTGTCTTCCATTATCCGTTTTCCATGAAATTGCGTACATCCTGTTGCGGCGAATAAGCTTGGAATATTATTTTGAGTGACCTTCCCTGCAATAACCAATTGGATATCAGGAATGCACTTCTGATGCATCAATTTTAGTACATCCCTATTCTGCATGGCTGTACCTGAACCCCCTGAGCTTAAAATGGCTACAACCTGCTTTATCGATTTTAAATGCTCAATATCCTCAAATAGTTTTTTTGAATGGTCAATGGCCTTGTGAATAGTTATTTTGATCGAGGGAAATCGAGACGCCAGTTGTCGGATAAAATCAATATCTAATTTATCATTCTGAATAGCACCCATAACGATGTCGTGGATGCCTATCTTGATAAATTCTTCAATCGTCTCAGCCATCCTGGATTTTTCTTCAATGGTATAACTGAAGTCGCCCTCTCTTGGTCTGACCATTGCTTTAAATGGGAACTCCTGTGCCATACAATACTGGATTAATTCATTATTTGGCGTCAAGCCATCCAAATCCAATCTGCTGCATAATTCCAGACGATGCGCACCAGATTTTATGGCGCTAACCGCATCAGAAACATTATCCACGCAGGCTTCAAATAAAATTTCAGACATTTTTTATTCAGATTGCAATGTTTTGTGAATATCCTTATATTTGCGCCACATTTTAAAAAAGATTGTATGTTAATAATAAATGTTAAAAGCGAAGAATCAATAGACAGAGCGCTTAAAAGATACAAGAGAAAATTCAAATCAACACGAATTTTGAAGGAATTGCGTAGAAGAAAGAACTTTGTTAAACCTTCTGTTCAAAGAAGAAACGAGATCTTAAACGCTGAGTATAGAGAAAAAATGTACGGCGATCAGTAACTGACGCCTAAACGATATATTTAAAAAGGCTGAATTCGAAAGAATTCAGCCTTTTGTTATTTGTAGTTGAATTGAAGCTTCAAGTAGAAATTATATTGATGAAGGATTAGGTTTAAATTTAAGAGCATATAAAATTGATGAAAGATTAGGTTTAAGTTTCAAACTTAAACCTAAGGATCCAAACTTAAACCTAAGGATTCAAACTTAAACCTAAAACTTACCCCTGGCCCATTCCACCTCCTTGCTGACCGCCACCACCTTGACCTTGTCCGCCATCTCCAGATTTCAAATCAGAGTTTTTAATCTTAGACTGCCTTTTCTTGAAGTCCACTTTGCCAAACTTATACCTGTAGTTGATACCTATGGATCGGAATGGTAAACTGAATGTGGTTACCTGTCTAAAGTCAGGTCCTGTTATATCTGAATCAAAGTTTTTATTCTCAACAAATGGCTCAATAATTCTGAGGCCTATACTGCTGTTTTTAAATTCTTTTCTAAAGCCAATTCCAAATATTGAGAAACTGGCATTTTCACCCTGCAAAGTAAACCTCGGTGCCTGAAAAAATCCAAAAAAGTCTGCTTTAAGGGTGCCGGTGAATGCAAATTCTCCATTGGTAAATATTCTGTAGGAAAGTGCATCATTGCTTACTTCTTGGCCATCAATAATACCTGTTGCATTGTAAGTGTAGATATCACCACCACCACGAATAGTAAACTTCCCTATTGTCTTTGTTGTAAACAAGTTTATACCCACAGAGTTATTTTCGCCTACATTATTGAACGTATTGATTGAAGCGCCACTTTCTTCCTGCACCACTATTTGTTCAATAATATCAGTGGTCTTTCTATAGTATAAGCTTGAAAAGATCGTAATACCCGCAAAATTTGTATTATAAGATAACTCTACCTGATCGGTTAGTTCAGGATCAAGGAATGGATTCCCCTGAACAATATTTGCGAAGTCTGTTGTATTTCTAAATGCATTGATAAAATACAAACTCGGTCTTTGAATTCTTCTGCTGAAGGCTACCTTGATATTCCTGAAGTTCTTCAATGATTTTGAAATAGCCACATTGGGCAGGAAGTTATCATAATCATTTTCGAATAATTGGCTTGCTTCATCGCCATCACCTGCAATAGTGGTGTGTTCATACCTCAAACCGGTAACGATATTTAATTTCTTCCAGAAGAAGTTGTATGAAAGATAACCTGCATACACATCTTGATCATAGAAGAACAGATTACTTACCGTGGTGTTAGAAGCAAATTCACTGTAACTTTCAATATCACGAATGACAGCCTTGGTACCCACCTCCAGTTTATTGGATTTACCAATAGGATGCACATAATCTATTTGTCCAGTGACTTCTAAGTTGTCGGCGTCATTGTAGACATTTTCCATTCTTTCAACAAATCCGGTCTCCGTAACAAAATTATCCTGATCCTGTATATTACCAG
>JABDJE010000309.1 GCA_013002625.1 Saprospiraceae bacterium
CTCCTGGTCAAATATCATGTCGATCAATGCCAGGTATTCGTTTTCAAATTGATTTGTAATTACTGTATTGTTAAATCTGTGAGAGAATTCCTTGTTGCTGCGATCGTGAAGAGGGCGTATAAACTGAGAACCTGCGACGCCACCATCTCTGCCACCAAAACCCTGATCGCGCCATCCGGTTAAAACCTTGGCTGCGGCGACAACATCATCTTCAGTGAAGGTGGTGTAGTCATTAGGTCCTGCCAGGTCACCTTTTCCTATTGTGAATAGTTCGAAGAGTTCTCTTGCATAGTTTTCGTTTGGTGCATTCTGGTTGTTTTGATTTCCGTTAAGGTAGACCAACATTGCCGGATCGATAGTGATCAGTCCTACAAGCTCCTTGAAATTACCCAAGGCATTTTGTCGCAGGGTATGGATATAATTGTAGACGAAATTTGGGTCTCGCACAATAGACAATTCTGTCACAAAATGATTGTGCCAGAATAGGGTCATTTTTTCTCTGATATTGATGCCAGATTTAAAAATGGTCTGCATAATCCAGGCGCGCAATGATCGTGTTCTGGCAATGATTTGCTGTTGTGCAAATTCCGGATCTGCGTCTCTTGCTACATAGAGTTGATTTATCCACGAAGACCCAAGGGGTACAATTGGGTCATCCTCCAAATTAAAATTGATCGGCTCATCGGGAAGGGGTAGTGTATCGAACAACTGATCCATTAAAGTGTCCAGATCACTGTCGGCTGCATCCTTTAGTTGCTGAAGGGTTGAACCAAAAGTTGTGCGTCTTAATAAATGCGCAGCGGTTTCAAATGTCCATGCGCCCGTATATTTTTCGAGATTATCGCCACCCGGAGGTGTTGGGATTGGCGACTTTGGTGCTTGCTTGAATCTTAAGAAGTCTGCACGCGTAAATGTTTGAGCCATAAGCGAATCTTTTGTATATAATGTTTAGAATAGCAAAATGTACAATGGTTTAATCAAGGTACATTTTATTATAAAAGACTGCAAAAGAAGTTTTGTACTCGTTTAAGCTGAAATTTTTATACCGATCCATATACTGATCAGGCAGACAAGAATACTTGAGAGGATGTAAATCAGCAGAGTCGAATAGGCTTGGGCTTCTAAAAGTTTGAAGCTTTCAGCACTAAAAGTTGAGAATGTACTAAACCCACCACAGAATCCGGTTATGAAAAGTAGCTGCCATTTTGTATCCAGATTTTTAGACAGCATATATCCAAGTAGGTAACCCAATATGATACAGCTCAAAACATTGGCTACAAAAGTGGCTGTCGGAAATCCTGCGCCTTGCTGAGGTAAAAGCCGCGCTATTAAATATCTGGCTGAAGCGCCCAATCCACCTCCGATAAATACAAATAGCCAATTCATGATGTCTTCAGTTTTTTGGCGGACTTAATATATAAGATGCCATAAAGAATAGCTGTGAGCAGTGTAGCCAGGAATAAGAGCAGCATCAATAATTTAAAAGTAGAAAAACTGTCAAAATAAAAACAGATGGCAATAAACATCAAATTAACGATCACCAGACAAAGTGTGGATTGCATATGCGATAAGCCACTGTTCAGCAACAGATGGTGTATGTGATTGCGGTCAGGTTTGAATGGTGACCTGCCTTTAAGCATCCGGGTAGTGAAAACGCGAAGCGTGTCAAATAAAGGTATGATGAGTACACCCACCGCAACAGCAGGCGGGGCTCTGAATATGTATCTCGAGTCACTCAGTTCCTGATGGTGTTCGATAAAATTAATGGCGAGAATACTGGCCGTTAGCCCAATAAAAAGGGAGCCTGTGTCGCCCATGAAGATTTTGGCCGGCGTAATATTATAATGCAGAAATGCCAGTACTGAACCTGATAAGGCAAATGCTATAGATGCCATTTCGATGCGATCTACCAGAAAAAACCATGTGCCGAATGTTATACCCATCAGGATGGCGATACTTCCCGAAAGTCCATCGATGCCATCAATGAGGTTAAAGGCATTTATGATTAAGACAATGGTAAACAATGTAACGAGTACGCTTAAAATGAGCGGTGCTTCAGATATCCCCAATACGCCATAAAAGTGTGTAATGCGTATTTCTGAAAAGAAAATGAGAATACCAGCGGCAAATATTTGACCCAACATTTTCTTCCATGGAGCAATAGGATCGATATCATCTTTCGCTCCGATCAGGAAGACGATCAGGAATGCACATAATATATATTGTAGGTTGCCGAAATAACTAAAAGGCGTCCATAATACAATCGAGAATAGGGTGCCTGCAAAAATTCCAATACCGCCGAGTGAAGGTGTGCTGACATTGTGTGCTTTTCTTTCATCAGGGACATCAACGAGATGCTTTTTTCGGGCGACACTGATAATACTTGGTATCGCAAAAAAAGTCATTAAAAAAGCCGTAATGAATGCCAGAACAATGTCGTACATCGCAGATTTCTATTCTTCGAATAATTTTAATAAATCTTCGCCAATTTTTTCCAATCCTCCTACAAGTTCTTCAATGATCTTGGGTAATTCGTCTTCAAGTATTTCCGAGACATCGGCCATAAAGCTCATACCGGAATCCTTGATTATTTCCTCGATCTCAGCTTTAACATACTGTTTAAATGGATCATTGTCAGCATCATCCATTAATTCAGAGATATTATTCTCATATAATGTCATGTATAATTTCAAAGAAGACTTCCAGAATTCCTGTTTTTCATCGAGTGTTAAGTCACCTTTGTATTTTTTATAACAATTATTGACAATATCTTCATATCGTTGTTCGTAAGAAGATTTAGAGTTATCTGTTAATTCTTCAGATTGCTGAACCTCCGTCAATAAGTTTTCAAATGAACCTAGAAATTGATCTTTAGTAAAACAAGGGTCTTGGTTGCATGATGTAAATATTGCTGAAGAAAGCAGAATAATACAAATGCTTTTAATTATAAGTCTCATAGATGTCAAATTATTTAAACTCTTTACTTTTACTAAATTTAGATTCAATTTTAAGCAAAAGATTATTATTCCGACAAACCTAGTGGAAAATTAGATGCCTGATTTAAAAGATAAAATAGACATTAAACGCCTCCCATCGCATATAGCAGTCATTATGGATGGGAATGGACGTTGGGCAAAGATGCATAACAGACCACGTATCTTTGGTCATCGCAATGGTGTTCAGTCTGTTCGTGAAATCTCTGAAGCCGCTGCAGAATTGGGTGTTGAATATCTGACCTTATATGCCTTTTCAACCGAAAACTGGAATAGGCCCAAATTAGAAGTAAATGCCTTAATGCACCTACTTATAGAAACGGTACGCAAGGAAATCAATACGCTGAATGATAATGACATCAGGTTATCGGCCATCGGCGACATAGAGCAGTTGCCTCCTCAAACCTATAAGGCCTTGAAAGAAGGTATTGAGAATACGAAGAACAACAAACGCATGGTGCTCACACTGGCATTGAATTACAG
>JABDJE010000311.1 GCA_013002625.1 Saprospiraceae bacterium
CAAGGGCGCGGACATGAATATTTTGTTTTGACGGATCACTCAAGATCAGCTTTCTATGCGAATGGCCTGCAAATCGAAAGATTGTATCAACAGTTGGATGAGGTAAGAGATCTGGATCAGCAAATGGATGAATACCGTATATTTTCTGGTATCGAATCAGATATTCTCGCCAACGGTGATCTGGATTATCCTGACGATGTGCTGGCCGAATTAGATGTGGTGATTGCATCTGTACATTCCAATTTAAAGATGGACCAGGAGAAGGCAACTACTCGTTTATTGCGTGCCATCGAAAATCCATACACTTCGATCCTGGGTCATCCGACAGGAAGATTGCTTTTAAGCAGACCTGGTTACCCCATCGATCACAGGCTTATTATTGATGCTTGTGCTGCCAATAACGTAGCTATTGAGATTAATGCCAGCCCATACCGTTTGGATATTGACTGGCGGTGGATAGATTACTGTATGGAAAAAGATGTTCTTATTTCGATTAATCCTGATGCACACAGCACCAGTGGCATAGATGATATTTATTACGGTGTATGCTCTGCCAGAAAAGGCGGACTGCTTAAGTCTTTCACGCTAAATGCCATGGATACGGAAGAATTCGAAGAATGGCTCGTTGAACAGCATGAAAAAAGATGATTTATACAACGAGCATTAAAATTTATGTTAATCGCTTGTTAATCCCCGTGTTTTGGGCATTTCTGATTTAGTATGGTATCGTTTTTCGAATATATTTGTCGCATAATTAATTGACAAAAATTTAATACAATGAAAAAATTAGGATTTCTATTTGCACTTGCTATGGTAGCTATGGTAGCTTGTAAAAATGACGCTACTACTGCTGAAGAACCTCAATTGACTGCAACACCTCCAACAACAGCAGCCAATGTAAACACACCAGTTCCAACTGCTAACCCACTTCCAGACAGTGAGCCTGCAGTACCTGCTGGTCCGATTACAACTATTTCTTTTGATGAAATGGAGTATGATTTCGGAATGGTAATGGAAGGTGAAAAAGTTGTTCACGAATATTCTTTCACGAACACGGGTGATGAGCCTTTAATCATTAGCAACGCTAAAGGTAGTTGTGGATGTACTGTTCCTGACTGGCCAAGAGAGCCAATTGCTCCAGGTGAGAGTAATGTAATCAAGGTACAGTTTGATTCTAAAAACAAAGGTAAAGTTGGTGGTGGACTTCAATCAAAGAGAGTTACGATCACTGCTAACACTGACCCAGTTAACACTTACCTGACTATCAAAGGTAAAGTTGACAAAAAAGAAGAAGCAGCTAACACACCTTCATAAGGAATAATAGAAGTTTCAAGATATTAAAAGGGCACGCATGTTGAATGCGCGCCTTTTTTTTATTTCTACATTATCCATTTCGACTTTCGAGAAAACGCCGCATTTTATCCACTGCTCTAGATCGATGGCTCATTTTATTTTTAACAGATTCAGGCAATTCAGCAAATGATTTGTCATAACCATCCGGTATGAAGATTGGATCATAGCCAAAGCCTCCATTACCTTTTTTCTCCAATGCAATGCGTCCATTCACGATCCCCTCAAAAATATGCTCTTCATCGTCGAGAACCAACGCAACTACTGCTCTAAAGCGTGCTTTTCTGTTGGTCTCGCCATCCAGTGCATTCAATAACTTATTCATATTGTCCGTGGCATCTTTCTGTGGACCGGCATAGCGTGCAGTATATACGCCTGGGGCCATATTCAGTGCTTCTACCTCCAATCCGGAATCATCGGAAAACACATTTATCTTTTTAGCGTCAGCTATTGTCCTTGACTTTATGAGGGCATTTTCTGTCAACGTAGATCCCGTCTCTTCAATTTCCTCCAGCCAATTTATGTCTTTAAGTGAAAGCAATTGCGTTTTATCCAATCCAAGTATGGTTCTTACTTCATCAACTTTATGGGCATTGGAGGATGCAAAAACAAGTTCAGACATAGTTTAGGTTTTAAATACTGTTTGTAGAATTGTCCAAAGCGCTTTTTTAAATTTGGTCTCTGTGCTTAGATCCTTCAGACTATGACTGAATAATACGGTATAACTCTCGGTCTTATACGCTTGATAAGCTTTAAAGGAAGCATTAAAGCCCAGACATTTTGGATTTACACCAAAAACAAACACATTTTTTATATCGTCATTAAGGTGCGAAGCTAAACTGATTTCCTGGCCATCGCCTAACACAATTTGGAACGTTTGACGCGATAGCTCAATATTTACAGCTTTAAATATTTTATCGATTAGATCGTTGTATTCTGTGAAATCATTCTGATTAACAACAATGGCAAGTTGGGCTTCAGGATTTCCCTGAATAACAGGGCTTGAAGTCTCGTTTAGAGCATATTGATCAAAGTCAAAAAAGGAAATATCCAAAATAAAAGTTTAGATTTTGAAAAATTACAAAATATAATTTGATAACATTCTGAAAATTAGACGATTAAACGAATTAAAATAAAAATAGTTAAATTTGTAGTACAAAATTAATTCTGAAGAGAATTAAAAACCAAACCCTGCATTTTTAATTAATACAATTAAAACCCTACTCAAATGATAGATACGAGCCGCCTACGCATCGAAAAGACATCTGTTTCAAAATTATCAGATATTGATTTCAATAATATTCCTTTCGGTCGCGTATTTTCTGACCATATGTATGTTGCAGAATACGATAATGGAGCATGGTCAAATATGCGAATTGTACCTTTCAAAAACTTTTCGATACATCCCGCAAATATTGCCTGGCACTATGGTCAGTCAGTTTTTGAAGGCATGAAGGCCACTAAGGCGAATGATGGTACGCCTATTCTTTTTAGACCGGAAAAGCATGCTATTAGAATCAATAAATCAGCTGCCAGAATGTGTATGCCAGAATTTCCTCAGGAGTCATTCATGGAGGCTGTGTATGAACTGGTTAAACTTGAAAAAGGATGGATTCCTCCTCAGGAAGGAAGTGCATTATACCTAAGGCCCTATATGGTAGCCATGGATGAGTTTATTGGCGTACAGGTTGCCAAATCCTATATGTTCTGCATTTTTTGCTGTCCTGTTGGACCTTACTATGCCAAGGATTTGAAACTTAAAGCTGATGATACGTACATACGAGCTGCACAAGGTGGTGTAGGCGCTGCAAAAGCTGCTGGAAATTACGGCGCTTCACTTTACCCTGCATCATTGGCAAAACAAGAAGGCTATGATCAGGTTCTGTGGTTGGATGCCAAAGAGTTCAAATATGTGCAGGAGGTTGGAACGATGAATATCTTTTTTGCCTTTGGAGATAAAGTTGTCACACCGGCAACAAGCGGTACCATTCTGGACGGTATCACCCGAGATTCTTGCATACAAATTCTAAAGGAAAAAGGCATTGAAGTTGAAGAACGTCCTCTATCCATTGAAGAAATCATGCAAGGTGGCAAAGATGGATCATTGACCGAAGTTTTTGGCTCAGGAACCGCCGCGGTGATTGCTCCAGTTAAGGAAATAGCTTACAAAGGCGACGTCATCAATATTGATACTTCTGCCTTCAAGATTGCACCAATGCTTAAAGATACCCTCAATGGTATCCGCAGCGAGCGACTTGAAGACAGCTTCGGTTGGAATGTACGAGTTGTCTAAAGCTTTCTGTCGTAAATAAGTTTGTGCCGCTGCTTTAAATAATAATTGAGTTTGAATGCATCCATGTACCTCATGCTTGGCTTAGGCCCATGCAGGTTCTTTAGGATATATGATTCAAAGCGTTCAAACAGCTTCATGAAATCTTCATGAAATCCCAAAGCAATTATACGATCTGCCAACTGAACCAGTCTTGTTGGTAAAACCTGTCCCTTATAATTAAGAAGAAGTAAATTGTCTAGAGACTTCCGCGTCTTGGATAAAAATATTTCGGTCTTTTCAAGCCCAAGATGTTGTACCGGGTTCTCGATGTGACGTATGGTTAATCCTTTCTCTTTGAGCAGTTGTGCGAACAATAAATCCTCATAGCCATAACCATAAATAGATTCATCGAACTTGATGTCGAGAATCAATTGCTTTTTTATCAGGAAGTTATTTGTATGAAAGAATAGATATGGATGTTTATTGCGATACGCCTCAGATTTTGACTCTCGAAATTTTCCATATTTCCAATGCAGGATTTTGGACTGCGCTGTTGGCTTCCTCTTGCTGTAAATGCGGCCTCCAGAAATAACAGGTGCTTTGTCCATGACTTTTAAATAGCGCTTAATGAAGGTCTTGTTGGTTAATTTGGAATCACAATCCAAAAAAAGCAGGTTGTCATAACTCGCCGATTTGGCCAGCCAATTTCTGATTTTTGCCCGCCCCAGATTCTTAGACATTTCGGTATAATTCACACCTATATATGAGGCAAGTGAAGCATTGGCCTGTCTATATTTATTTGAAGACCCATCATCAAAACACAGTATTTCAAATAATATTTTTGCTGTACCACACTGCTTATGGAGTTCGTCTACCAGTTTGGTGACATCGCAATTATAAATGGGTATTAGAATAGAGAGCATGGGGCTTTAAATATTGAGCCAAATTAAACAAATGATTGGGAAGCGGGAAATGGGGGAAGGGATGGGCGTTTCGAGTTACAGGGATTGAGTTACGAGTTACGAGGTTCGAGTTACGAGGTTCGAGTTACGAGGTTCGAGGCTATTTCTCCAATACACGCACTTCGTGCCCCGCAACACGAACCTTGAAACTTTTCTATCAACTGAAATTCGACAGCAACACCAACCCCAAGACTACAACAATTGTAGCAAAGAAAACCGCCAGAAATATTTTAAATTTTTGAAATTGCTGTTTTCTCCAATGATAGATGATTCCGACCAAGGATGTACCCAGCATAATGAAGATGAAATACATATACACATCAACCCAATAGAAAACTTCATTAAGGGCGTTGAAGGCGCGCTCCAATCCAGAACCGGAATTATAATCTTTAGTTAATAGCAGGAGGCCAGCAGAAATGAAATAAATAGCTGCAAATCCCAGATAGCTCAGACTGATTTTTAATGCAGGATTTCTCATAACAAATAATGAATTGATTATGTGAATGTCTGATCATAAGCATGATTTGCGTTTAAAAACGCTCTGGATTATTAAATTATTGCTTACAAAAAATCCAAGATAAGCTTCTAGGTTCTAGCCTTTAAGAAGGTGCCCGAGGCTTTCTTTCTTTGTTTTAAGGTATTTTTCGTTGTTTACGTTGGATGCAATTTCGAGTGGAATTCGATTCAAAATCTTAATCTTGCTATCATCAAAAGCGCCGAGTTTGTCTGGATTATTGGTCAATAATCGAATCTTATTGATACCTAAATTTTCAAGAATATGGAGTGCTTTTTTGTAGCTTCTGTAGTCCGATTTAAAGCCCAGCACTTCATTGGCTTCAACGGTATCAAATCCTTCATCCTGTTTGTTGTAGGCATGCAGTTTATTGATAATGCCAATGCCTCTCCCCTCTTGTCGCAAATAGATCAATATACCTTTGTCATTTTCGATACGTAGCATGGCCTCTTTAAGTTGATTTCCACAATCACACCTTTGTGAATGAAATAAATCTCCTGTAATACATTCTGAATGTATTCTTACTGTTACAATATCCTCCTTATTCAAATCAGGATGTACCAGGGCGAAATCAGGTGTATACTCGCTTATTTTAGACTTATAAGCAATCATTCGAAAGGTTCCCCAATCGGTAGGTATCAGAGCTTCTGCTTCTTTTGTGATTTGATCCATATAGATGATTCAAAGATAGTAACAAGTCTTTAATGAAATTTGTTTCCACCGACTAATTCAGCTCTGAATTTAAAAAGATGGCTTTATACTGTCTTATTTTATACCTATTGATACTGTAAATCAATGAAGTCATGCCCAGTAAAGCAATTATTCCGTAAAGTGACCTTGAAATCCCAGAATAAGCCACATACCATTCACAAGCGATAACAACGATACAAACCAATAATGGATTCAGTGCAATTGACCGCCACGAAAACTGAATCTTCAAATGCTTTTGACCAGAGATATAAAACAATAAACCCTGGGTTAAATTGGCTATGGCTACCGCTATCAAAACTCCCCATATTTCCATCTTAGGAATAAAATAAATCAATGAAAAGATAAAGACCGTCATACTCACGAAAGACAATGCCGTTACGGTAGAAGACTTTTTGGTGAAAACCAATTGCTGATAAAATAGTTTGGCATAAACGATACTGTATGCAACCAATACGCCGACGCCCGTATAAGGTGCGATCACATAATATGCTTCATTTGTTGTGATCAATTGAAGGTTATTTCCCAAAAAGATAACAAGTGGAATTATGAATAGTGGCACATTTACGATGAGCCCGGTCAAAAGCCGAATTGTGGATGCTTCTTGCAGATTATCCCGCTTAAAGACTTCAAAAAGAAAAGGACGTACGCCATTGATCACGGCTTCAATAAGCATGATGGTAACCCCGGTAATTGTCACCAGTAAAATATACTTTCCAACAAGCTCTAGGTCCAAAAACTGCTCCAAGACAATGCGTTCTCCTTTTGTCATAAACCAGTAGATCAGCAGATATGGGATAAGAGGAATACTGAATTTCAAAGACGACCGCAACATGCCCCAATCGGGCCGGTATTTCAATATATCACGTTCCAGAAAAAGTATTAAAATGAAGGTGATAATATTCGAAAGCAGCATACCAACGATTGCACCCTGCACTCCTTTTCTCAATATCACAATAAGTACGAACTGAAAAATAATCACCAACAACACCTGGGTTAATATGACCAGCGCATAGCGTTTTAGATTTTTCTCATTCCTCAGAAAGGTGAAATAACTCTGATTGATTTCTCCCAAAGCTGCGTAAACGATAATGGTAAATCCGTAAGGGAAGAACAACAATTCTTCAGATTCAAATACATAATCAAAAATGGCTTCACCCGTAAAGTAGGCCAAAGCCAATGTCACAATTGAAATACCAATACTGGAAGTGAATAAAGTTGATAAATACTTTCGCAACTGCAGCCTGTCGTGGAAGTAATCATAATATTTGGTCAACATCGCCGCATTCAATCGGAATGTCATCAGGATCATAGAGAATCCACCCACGACCAACATCAGGCTGTATACCGCCCATTCGCTTTCTGTGAATACATTGAGGTAAATCGGAATCAAAATAATGGCTAATGCCGGTCTGACAAAACCCAATAGTGAATAGAAAAGCATACCTACTATAGGTTGCTCATTGGAAAGCTTATCTAACTTGCTGAAACTGATACGCTAATTAGTGTTTAATTTAGAACGAAAGTGTCTAAAATTAGTATTTATAGGTGAATGCCGGCTATTCGCTGGCCCGCATTTCAATATAAGCCTCCAGATCCTTGAGTTGTTGATCGCTCATCTTTTCAAGCGGATACTGAGGCATGTATGATCTTTTGCCTGCCTTAGATGCCACACCATAACGTATAACCTGGTAAATGGAATGCATGCCATAACCATCTGCTTTACTACATAAATGTTGAAAAGTTAGCTTTGAATCATCAAGGTTGAAAAACGAATACCTGCGGTTTTTATGACAGTGAAGGCAACTGGATTCATAGATCAGTTTGCCATTATCGGTATCGCCCTTTAGTTCATCCGTCGCCACTTGAGATGCATATGCCGATCCAAAATGAGCAGGTGATCCTTTCAGATATCTTGACCTGATGAGATTAACAGCTGAATCCTGCTTGCTTCCATCCGTCATTGCAGCATCGACAAAATCCATTTCCGAATCTGACAAGTTCAGATCACCCAGTTTCAGATCAATCGTCCACAAATAAGCCAAAACGGACTCTAGTTCCCATTTTTTAAGTTTCCTGCCCTGGGCGCATTCTGTTGCACATAATTGAATCGCGCCACGGATATCATCTCTGGCCGCATCAACAAGGTCGCCGTATTTCTTTTTGTAGTCATCATTGTAAAAAGTCTCCCTGTTAACAACGCCATACAATGTCGTCGCCTGAAGGAATGGCAATCCTTTTTCCTGAGTATACTCTAATCGAGCTTGTGGGTCAGAAATACTTAAATCATAATCTTCTTTCTCCAGGTTATGACAAGAAGTACAGACGAAATGCTTGCTTTGTTTGCGTGTTTTCCCACCCCCCGGTTTTGTGCTGAACCCATTCATTACCAAATCTTTACCCCTTTCAGCCGATACGCCAAATTCATCGGTATCCGGATAATGATCGGGACCTTCATGCCCAAGGATGGATAATGCTTTCGTAACGCGCATGTCTTTATCCACGCCGTTATCAGGTATCATCAACGAAGCACTGATTATAAAGACTAGCGCGAAGGCAGCGATATAATATTTATTCAGGAGATGTTTTATCATAACTTGAAATGTCTGGATATGGTGAAACCTAATCTAAATTCATTATCTGCCCAGCTTGAAGTCGTGTATGGAATATAATCGGTCTCAATAATTCCAGCGGCATTTGTCAGATTTATCTGAAATACGTGTCCACCGCCGGTTTCCCATTCAAAGCCAACTCCAATAGGATAATAAAATCGTTTCGTGCCATCAAAATTGGTGGCATTATCCCTGAATTCCGAAAATGGAATTGTGGCTTCCACTATGAAACCAAAGACTTTTGAAAATTGATACTTGAGAATACCGCCAATACTGGGAAGATCATTTTTATCATTGGCTTCAACAATATTTCTATAGGTCCAAGCACCACTCAACTGAAATGCAAATTTCTCAGAAACCTGACTTGCAATCAGAAATTGTAAATGGTAACTCATTCTGTGTACCCCTTTATCGAAAAAGTTCAGATCTGAGGGTATTGGGCTTTTCTCCATGGTAGAATAGGACACAGTTCCAAGGAAGGTCAAACTAAAGGGATTTCGGCCGTCGATTTCCTGTGTCATAACCCGGTATTTCACAAGACCATTTATATTCTGACGTAAAGGACCATTTCCTTTTGAACGACTTATACCAGCCATCAAGTTGTCGGTTAGGCCATAATCAAATCCGATTAAAACATCAGATGCATTTTCAAGGCCATAAAAAGTAGACCACCCCCCACTGACATCCCCAAATCTATGGGCTACCCTAAAATCAAGAATACCTTTCCTTAAAGTTTCAATAGAATGGCTGTTGATAACCCGGGTATCCTTAAATGTCTGGTGAACTTTTTCTTGACCGTTCACTTGTAAAAAGGAAAATAACAGAAGTAGTAAGAGTATATTTTTCATAATTTTTGCGTCCTTAATTTTCGAGGAATCCTGTTTCAGCCCAACATGAAATCTTAATAAAATCGTCTGCGCTTAATGCCACTGGTCCCGTTGCATAATCGGGTGGCATATCCTTTAAACTTATAACACGATTAACGAATTCATCACTGTTTTCAAATGTAGACCTTATGCCGTTGTAGAATGAATAGTTACCTGGTGCGGCCCCTGTCCCATCATGACACCCTGAATAAGCACAGTTGCTGTTGATAATAAGTCTGATATCATCATCATAGGTCACCATTTCCTGACAATTGCTGTCTTCAGGCTCCGCCATGTCTCTGGAACATGCCCAGATGGCCAAAATGATAAAAAAACATGCTATTATTGAAATCTTTTTCATTTTGAAAAGCGTTAGTGGAAATAGTATACAAGTTTAAACAATTAACGTATAATATTAAAACATAATATATGTATCCGATCGAATTAGTCACACCCATGGCAAAAGACCTTACCGAGTTTGGTTTTGATGGCCTTAGTACGCCTGAGGAAGTAGATGATGTTCTTGGTTCTAAAGAAGGAACAGTACTCCTTGTCGTCAATTCTGTTTGTGGTTGCGCTGCGGGCAATGCGCGTCCGGCTGCGAAATTTGCACTTCATAATGCAGCAAAGCCTAGCAAAGCTGTTACGGTATTTGCTGGTGTTAATAAAGAGGCTACAGAAAAAGCGAGAGAATATTTATTGCCATACCCTCCATCATCTCCAGCGATTGCCTTATTCAAGGATGGCAATTTGGTTCATATGATCGAGCGCCATCATATCGAAGGAAGGTCTGCTCAGATGATAGCCGATAATTTGATGGAAGCGATGAATACACATTGCGGACAACCCGTATAGCTTCTTTACATTTCTGGAATTTTATTTTGACTTGATGATTTCATCATGGAAATTTGCATTTTTGGTATAAGAAGATTTTCCATTTAAATGAAGCTATTATCTAAAATCATTATAATAGTATTTATTGCGGCCCACTCTATTATTGCTCAGGTACAGCATTTCGATCCGGTTCCTGTAACTAAGAATGTGACCAAAATAACTGAGAAGATTTTTCCTCAATATCCAACGAGCTATTTTGACAAGTATGTATACGCGTACAAAGATGGTCGAGCTTTAAAAAAAGAGACATTTGTCGACGGTTATATCGAAAACGCTGTTGAATACACATACTTTGATTCGGATTATGTTTCTACACATTCGGAAATCTCAACGCACGGAAAACTTAATAAACGAATACTTACATATTACAATGAGTTCCGAGAAATTGAGCGGGTTGAGATCCATACTGGGTTGGACAAACTTAGCTTGACATCAAAACAGGACTCATTTTTTTATAATTCAGAGGGTAAAATGTTTGGCTATACCCAGCATATTTATCTCGTTGTGCACAGTGATGGCAGACCACCACGTGATACTGTTGTAATAAATTATTATGCAGAGTATGATGACCAACTTAGAGTTAATTATGTAGAAAGTGTGAATAAAGAAACCAACTCCTTAATTATTCAGAATATCTATTATAATGACAAGGACAAAACGGTGCTTATGACAACCGAAGGCGTAGCCTTAGACCCTGAAAAAGAAGTTGCAGAAAATCTCCTCTATGTAGAAAACCACCTCTACCAATTAAATGACCAGGGTGATTGGATAAAGTCTTATTATATCAACTGGAAAGGAAAAAAAGAACTCCTGGCCAAACGACGGATTCAGTATAAATAATGGCAGATTTGTTTTCTTCTTACCATTAGCATGTGTAAATAAAAAAAAGGGGTGATTTACACCACCCCTAGATAATGAGAATGAAACCTGGATTTAGTCTTTAGTTTTCGGTAGTAACAAATATAATTAATAATCATTATTTACCGAATTCTATCGTATTCGTTGCAAAACAGCTTATAATTCGCTGATTAATGCATTGATACTGAAAAATGGGATAACAGCATTTCCATGCATTAACATCATTTACTGTTCAAGTACTGTGCCAATGTGTACAAAGATCTTCTTGCATTACGCTTTAGTTTATATAAAAAATGGTCCTTGATGGCGTAATCAAGGACCAAAAATGATTATCGGTTGATAGGTTAAGCTTCCACTTCTTCAAGATTGGCTTCAGCTATAAGTTTTTGCTGTATTTCATGCGGAACGGGTGCATATTCGCTGAATTCCCGGGAATACTTTGCCTTTCCTTGTGACAATGACCTCAAGGTAGAATTATACTTGTACATTTCTGCCAAAGGCACTTTTACAGAAATCTTCTGATAATGTCCTTCGGCATCCATACCTTGAATAATAGCCCTTCTCGTTTGAAGATCACTCATAATGTCTCCCATTGATTCATCTGAACACAGGATATCGACATTATAAATAGGTTCAAGTAGTTGAGGTTTTGATTTTTGAAATGCATTTTTAAATGCTTGAGACGATGCAATCATGAATGCCATATCATTCGAATCTACGGAGTGCATTTTCCCATCATAAATACAAACTCTAATATTTTGACAGTTGGAACCTATAAGTGGTCCCTCATCCATTTTATTCAGAATTCCTTTTTTTATGGCATTTATATATTTGCTGTCGATACTACCTCCCACGATACACCAGTAGAACGCTAATTTTCCACCCCATGGCAGGTCTTCAATATCGGTTGATCTCACATTTAAGCCTTCGGGATCAGGCATACCTTCATAATATGGTTCGATGCGCATATGAACTTCTCCAAATTGCCCTGCTCCTCCAGACTGTTTCTTATGTCTGTAGGATTCATTTGCTGCAGTGGTTATGGTCTCTCTGTATGGAATTTTTGGTTTCTCAAAATCCATTGCAATTCCGTTAACCTTTTCAACTCTGTACTTCACCAAATCTATATGCAGCTGACCTTGTCCATGTAAAATAGTTTGCTTTAGGGTTGAGGATTGTTCAACTATTAAGGTAGGATCTTCTTCTTCAAGCTGATGAAGTGCTTTCATCAATTTCTCCATTTCGTTTTTACCTGGCGGCGTAACCGCAACTCTTATTTTCGCTTTAGGAAAATGAATAGGTTCAATTTCCTTTTCAGCGCCTTTGGTTGTTATGGTATTATTGGTATGGGTGTTTTTCAATTTCACCGTGCATCCGATATCCCCAGCGATGAGTTCATCGACCGTTGATCTGGTTTTACCCTCTGAAACAAACAATTGATTCAATCTTTCGGTGGTACGGTTGGATGCATTGACTAAATCGTCTCCTGCTTTTATCGTCCCTGCGTATACCTTGAAATAAGATACCATCCCTACCTGAGGTTCAGAGAAAGATTTGAAAATGAAGGCACAGCTGTCACCACTGCTATCGCAGGCCAGCGTACCACCGCCTTTGAGTGCAGCTTCAGGTCTATCCACAGGGCTTGGTGCGATATCATTAAGAAATCCCATAATTCGGCCAGACCCTTTATTTTGAGAGGCAGAACAGCAAAAAACAGGGTAAATCTGTTGATTGGCAAGTGCAATGGTTAACCCTTCCGCCAATTCTTCTTCGTTCAAACTACCGGCTTCAAAAAACTTTTCCATTAGGGTTTCATCATTTTCAGCGGCAGCTTCAACTAAGGCATTGTGCATTTCCTGTGCGCGTTCGATTTCAGAATCCGGAATATCGACTTTTTCGGGTTTGCCTCCTTCATCTGAAAAGACATACATCGTCATGCGTAAGGCATCCACAATAGTATTAAAACTTCCTCCTTGATTAAGCGGATATTGAACAGGCAGTACTTTGTTACCAAACCGTTCCTGAATTTGTTCCAAAGATTGCTCAAAATTAGATTTGTCGTGATCGATCTGATTAACTACAAATACAGATGGCGTATTAAAATCTTGAACATACTCCCATACAAGTTCGGTACTGACTTCTACTCCTTGAGCAGAATTTACAATCATCAGTGCAGTATCGCATACTTTCAATGAAGAGACCACCTCTCCTACAAAGTCATCCAATCCCGGGGTATCCAGGATATTTATTTTTGAATCCTTCCAATGCGCATGCATAAGTGTTGAAAAAACGGTATTGCCTCTTTCTTTTTCAATATTGGTAAAATCCGACACTGTAGAACCAGCTTCTACTGTTCCTCTTCTGCTGATTGCTCCAGATTCGAAAAGCATTGTTTCTGCAAATGTGGTTTTACCACTGCCCGAGTGTCCAAGCAAACAAATGTTTCTTATGTTTTTAGATGATAACGCCATAGTCTATTGATTTTGTAGTTAATAAATGCCTTAGATAAGTGTAAGGATGTATAAGTTATTAAAAAAAAGCTAGTTCTCATTACCGAAAAACACCGAATTGAAGGGTCAAATTGAATGCTTTAATAGATAGAAAATAAGCTAATATTTAACTGCTTGATTTGAAGCCAGAAATGGCTGATATCATCTTGATGATAAATTCATATTATTCTGAACAAGATTTCAATAACCGAAGTAATTATGGAATATTTTATATAATTTAACTTATCATAGCATTCAAGGAATATTTTTCAAAATATTATATATGAAGACACATGCGCGGGAAATATTGATTTATTACAATCCCAACTCCAGTTCCGATAGAAAAACCGTGGCTCATGCCAAGAGTACTGGATTAAAAATAAAATCATTCCACCACGCCCAGGCTCCTTCGACAAGAACGAGTTGGAAGACAATTCTAGAATGCTTGGAAATGCATCCAAAGGATTTACTGAATAAAGCAGATCCTTATTATCAGAGCAATTTAAGGGGGAGAGAATTTGAACTTGAAGATTGGTTAAATGTCTTAAAGCGTAATCCAGGATTGATAAAGTCACCCATCGCTGTATCAGGCCGTAAAGCCGTACTTTGTACTACGCCAACAGATATTTATAAGCTTTAATTAATTCTGGCAGGAGGCACACATGCCTTCCAGTGCAATATGAACCTTTTGCAATTGGAACTGCTTTGGCAATCGGTAATTTGTATCCACAACATTTTCTATGCAATAGGTATTGCCACACTGGTTACATAGAAAGTGTGCATGATTATCACGATGGCTATGTTCGGTACAATCATCATGACAAATCGCATATTTTGTTTCGCTGGAGCCATCTATGGCCTGGTGAATGATTCCTGCTTTTTCAAATGATTTCAAAGTGCGGTATAAGGTAATTCTGTCAAACTCTTCGAGGGCAGTTTCCAGGGAAGCATTGCTGAGTGCCTGATGACCCGAGGTCAAGAAAAGTTCCAGCACTTTGAGACGAAATGGGGTATTTCTGAGTTTATGGGATTTTAAAATCTCCGAAGCTCTATTTTCCATTGAACAAAAATAATATTTATCCATTTATAATATTTATATTTGCAACAGTATTGCATTTAGATGAGAGACATCATTTCAAATATCGACTTCTGGGGTTGCACAACCTCTTTACTATGCGCGGTGCATTGTGCAGCTTTGCCTGTCATGTTCTCATTGGGAGTAGTCAGCACGCATCACTGGATGGCGCATCCGCTTTTTGAAGCTGTTATCATTGCAATGACCTTCGTGTTCGTTTACAAATCCATTCTCAGGCAATATCTAGAGGATCGCAATAATGGTATTGCGGTTATCATGGCCATTTTTGGATTCGGTATGATCGCTGTGCATCACTTTTTTCATGCCTATGCCACTCCCATTGTTGTTGTGGGCGGATTTCTGCTTGCAATGGCCCATTTCTACAATATAACCCACAATCACAGCTGCTCTAACAGGGTTGAAATAAATTAAACAGCCGCTTATTAAATTTCCTGCCTAGGTGTGTTTTCTATTTAAATATGATATACATTTGTATTTGTATCTAATTTGGGTACCTATTTTTTTTAACAGTAATATTTTTTTAGAGCATTTTTAATTTTCTTTTTGAGTTTTATTTTGCTTTCTAAAATGTCTTACGCTTAAACTTTTTTTATTATGAACATTTTTGTAGCAAAATTGGACTACAACACAGATGAATCAACAGTTCGTAACCTATTCTCTGAATTTGGTGCAGTTGATTCCGTGAAAATTATTATGGACAAATTTACGGGTCGTTCTAAAGGTTATGGTTTTGTAGAAATGCCAAACGATGATGAGGCTAACTCTGCAATCAGCTCTTTAAACGATTCTAACGTAGATGGAAGAAACATCGTAGTGAAAGTGGCACAGCCACGTGAAAATAGAGATCGTAGAAGATTCTAATTATTGGAGACAATAATTTTCCATAGAAATAACATTCTAGAAGGACCTACTTGTTAGGTCCTTTTTTTATTGTAGCACATAAAGAATGCCTATTTTCAAAATTTAAATAGCTATGGATCAGAAGATGCAAGAAAAGAAAAGAATTGCAATTGTATTTGGTGGCAGATCGACAGAACATCAGATCTCATTACTATCTGCCCAAAACGTATTCAAGTCATTGGATACAAATCTGTATGAACCCATTCTAATTGGTATTGATAAAAAAGGCCTTTGGCATTACAACGAAGCATCTGAGCAACTATTGGCTACCGATGACCCAGAGACGATTAGTATAAACAGTATATCAAATCCAATTTTGCTATCTCAAAATAATGAAGAGAAAGTAATCATTTCAAAACAAACAAATAAGACCATTGCGCATATAGATGTCATTTTTCCTGTGCTGCATGGCCTCTTTGGTGAGGATGGTTCC
>JABDJE010000361.1 GCA_013002625.1 Saprospiraceae bacterium
ATGTTGGACGACCCGATTTAGCCCAAAAAGCAGCTGATATGACACAGGAAGAACTTGCTGCAACATTATACAACAGCTTGCGCGAAAAAATAATGCCTCTTGAAGATCATATTACAGTCTATCCTGCCCACGGAGCTGGATCAGCTTGTGGTAAAAATATGATGAAAGAAACTGTAGACACGCTTGGTAATCAGAAGAAGGTGAATTATGCATTAAGAGCTGATATGACGAAAGAGGAATTTGTGAAGGAAGTAACCGATGGTCTTTTACCGCCGCCAGCCTATTTTCCTTTAAATGTTAAGTTGAATAAGGAAGGATATGACTCAATAGATACCATAATCAAAAAAGGATCGCATGCCATGAGCCCGGATGAGTTTGAAAGAGCAGCAAATGAAACAGAGGCTATAGTTTTGGATGTAAGACATCAAAATGAGTTTGTACAATCTCATATTCCACGCTCAATCTTTATAGGCCTGAAAGGGGACTTTGCACCTTGGGTAGGTGCCTTGATTAAGGACGTAGCCCAACCGATATTGCTTGTTGTCGATGAAGATAAATTGGAAGAGGCGATTACAAGGTTGTCACGTGTAGGATTTGATAATACGATTGGATTTTTAAAAGGTGGTTTTGAAGCTTGGGTAAAAGCAGGTAAAGAAACAGATAAACTAAAGTCAATATCCGCGGAAGTATTTGAAAACATAAAGTCTGAAAAGAGCCAGGTTGTAGATGTCCGAAAGACAGGGGAGTATCTATCTGAACATGTCGTCGGAGCTGTAAATATGCCACTGGGAGAGATAAATGATCATTTGAATGAACTCAACGATGCGGATGAAGCATTTATTCATTGCGCTGGAGGTTATCGCTCAGTTATTGCGGGATCAATTCTAAAATCCAGAGGTATTCACAAATTGGTCAATATAGAAGGTGGCTACGATGCAATCAAGGAAACCAAAATTTCAAGGACAGAATATGTCTGTCCATCCACTTTATAAAAAATCTATGGGATTTTCAGTTAGAGCAATGTGGCAATATAAATGCCCAAAATGTAGAGGTAAAAAAACGGCTTTGTTCAAAAAGCCATTCCAATTTACCAAACCTCTCGATATGAATGACAGCTGCAGTAGATGTGGCCAGGATTTCGAACCAGAACCTGGTTATTATTATGGTGCCATGTTCATCTCTTACATCTTGTCATCATTTATATTGTTACCCATTGCATTGGTTCTTGCCTTTTATTTCGAATTTTCAAACTTGCAGATGATGGCCGTGATAATTCTTCTTGGCGTCTTGATTTTCTTTCGCATCTTGCGCGTGTCAAGATCTATATGGATTCATGCTATGGTCAAATATGATCCGCCTATGAAGGCAAGACCTAAAATATTGGGTAGGGATCAGTAGAAGGACAAAATAACATCATACAAATATTATTGACTTCTGAATGAGACAAAAAGCGCTTCAGTACTTTGTGTCCTACCTTTCTCAACTTAAAGTGAGCCCACACCGCATATCTTGTAGCTCATCACATTTTCCCCTTAGGTAAAATGGGATGACTGACTTTTGCGTCTGCATAACTTTGGAAGAGTGACTCAAGTGCAAAACCCAATTCGTCGCAAGGCAATTTGTAATCAGGTTGAAATCCTGATTCAAAAGATAAAAGCAAATTATAGAGACACTCGGATACTTTATCTTTTGAGCTTTTGTGCTGCTTGACGTCAATTCCTGGATACCATTCAGTAATTTGATTGATATGCATGAGATCATAATTTTCAAATGCACACATAAAATCATTGACCAGATTCTCAAAATCAGACCACTCTCGTAGACCAAACATGGGGTCATCTATGGTATAGTTTATCTCCTGGTATAAATCATGGGCATCCCATAAAAGGTCAAGTGGGTAGGTTTCGATGAAACTACATTGGCGTATCGAACGAAACTCCCACATAAAATGATAAGCATAAGATTTTACCTGATTGATATTGCCTTTATTCAATTGGTTTTCCATCAATTGAAGCAACTGATCCAAGTCTACTGTTAGCAAATTCAAATCGAAATGTTCAATATCAGCATTCACGACATCTTTTTTTCTGCGTTTCCAAACATGTCCTGCTTCATCCATGTATATTGACAATTCGCTGGACTTAACATTGTTGGCCCCTAACCATATTTTGAGAAATGCCTGATCAATATCAGGATAGATAAACTTCTCCTGTGCAATCAATTGTGCAAAGGATAAAAGGGAAAAAAGCATTACACAACTTATCGATTGAAGAAATCTTATTCCTGTTATTTGTTTCATGTCAGTCAGTATATATCACTCTAAATATCTAATCATTTGAGCTGCGTCTCTATGATTTGAATTAAGACAAGCCATGATATAGGTCAGTATGTAACTCAATCATCACAAGTATTTTTAGATAAAATCTTATGCATGGAAAATAGAGTTGGTATATGGATGGATAAACGTGAGGCTTTTTTGTTCTCATTCGATAATTCATCTGAAAGAAAACATATTCGTTCATCTATTCATGAATTTAATCCTAAGGGAGGTTCTCGCTCAAAGACTGCTTTTGGACCTGTAGAAACTGTAAAGGAAAAAAAATATCTTGCCAAAGTGAAAAAGCAGGAGCTAGAATATTTCAAAGATGTTCTTGATGCTTTGGGAAATGCCAAATCATTAATTGTAATTGGTCCGGCGCAAACTAAAAACAAATTTGCCAAGTATCTTGAAGATGAAAACGTTAATCAACCAGAGCTCCTGAAAGTTGAAACTGCAGACAGCATGACAGAAAATCAAATGAGAGATACCTTAAGAAGATTATTTGTCAACTTGAATAACTAATTTGACTAATGAAATACTTATCTAAATGGAGCTCCTGACCCGATCTGCTCGATGGGCGACGCTGTTAGTCATAACAATACTGCTCGTAGGGTGCAATGAAGAACGTGATTTTACTTATCCTGAATTTATTCAGATAAACGAGGCGGTATACTCGAATGCAATTATTTTACCGGAATACGAATATCAGGTGTTCAGCCCAGTGAATGGGTTGATTGAAAAGGTATTCATTCAGGAGGGCGATACCGTTCAAGCAGGCGATTTATTATTTAAAATAAAAGATGATAATGTAAGATTGAACAGCCAATCTGCCGCGATTGATGTTGCGCTTGCACAAGCCAGCCTTGAAAGCCAGAACGACCTGCTTGATGAGTTAAGCAAAGAAATTGATAATGCGCAATCCAAACTTTCATTCGACTCTATTCAATTTGAGCGGCAAAGTAAATTGTGGGCGCAGCAGATCGGAACACGTGCCGAAGTAGATGCCAAAAAATTGAACTACGATACCGCCAAAAAGCAATTGACAGCGCTTCAAAGTAAATATAACAGACTTAAAACAGAACTTACTCTGGCATTGGATAAGTCGAAGAAAAATTTAGAAAAAGCGCGTATCAATTCTGATGATTTTCTAATTAGGTCAAAAATAGATGGGGTAGTATATGGAATGTTCAAAGAGGCTGGAGAAAGTTCTAATAATGCCCAGGCACTGGCAGAAATAGGTTCAGCAGATCAATTCATAATAAAAATGGAGGTGGACGAATTTGACATCTCAAAAATCCGTTTGGGACAAAAAATTGCACTCCAAATGGATGCATATCAAGATAAAATATTCGATGGTACACTAGCAATTATCTACCCTAAATTAAACCAGGCAACAAAGTCATTTACAGTAGAAGGAACCTTCGATAATCCACCCGATCCATTGTATTCAGGATTGAATGGTGAGGCAAATATTATAATTGGTCAAAAGGACTCAGTACTCGTTATTCCAACCTCTTATCTGGGTGTTGGAAATACAGTGCAATCAGATACCGGAATAATTAAGGTCAAAACGGGAATTCAAAACATGAACTATACTGAAATCACCGAAGGTATAGATGCCGACACCAAAATCATTATGCCGGAAAATGAAAACTAGTCTACTGCTAAAAATATCGAAAACCCATTTGCTGTCAAGATTAAGACAACCCTTGATCGCTGCACTCGGTGTTACATTCGGGATCGGTACTTTTATTGTGTTGGTGAGCTTTATGACAGGATTGAATGGACTTTTGGATGGCTTAATACTAAACCGCACTCCGCATGTTCATATTTACAAAGAGTTGAAACCTACCAAGCGTCAGGCGCTTGAAAATCTATTTCCCGGAGAATTAAATATTATCCACTCCATCAAGCCCAAAAATGAACCTGTTAGAATTGCAGGTGCCTTGCAGATAATTGATGATTTGAAAGAGCGTGAAGATGTAAGAGGTGTGACACCCCAGGTTGATGCACAAGTATTTTACGTCTCTGGCAATACAGCTATGGGTGGCGTTGCAAGTGGGGTCATCGTGGAAAATGAATTATCCTTGTTTCATTTGGAAGACTATATCATTGAAGGCAATGCCATGGATCTTGTCCGTTTTAATAACTCAATTATTATTGGAGCCGAAATCGCAAAGACTCTATTATTAGAAGTAGGCGACAGGATAAACATCCGGTCTTCCACAGGAGCTGAATTTGCTTTGAGGATTGTAGGGTTTTACCAAAGTGGATTGGCTGAAATTGATAAAATTCAAAGCTATGTGACCTTAAGGACTGCGCAAGTTATGATGGGGGAGGGATCTAATTATATCACAGATATAAATGTCAAACTTTATGACATTGCAGATGCGCCACCACTTGCCAAAGTGATCAATTCTCATTACAACCTGACGGCTACCGACATACAGACAGCCAATTCTCAATTTGAAGCAGGTACTACCATTCGAAATCTGATTACTTATGCCGTGTCAATCACATTGCTTATCGTAGCTGGTTTTGGAATTTACAATATTCTGAATATGTTGATCTACGAGAAAATGAACGATATAGCCATACTCAAAGCTGTTGGTTATACAGGCAGAGATGTAAACTTGATTTTTATCAGTCAGGCCTTAATTATTGGATTTGTAGGAGGTATCTCTGGTCTTCTAATTGGATATTTTTTAAGTGCATTTATTGATAGAATACCTTTTGAAATTGATGCGCTTCCTACCATTAAAACTTATCCAGTAAACTTTGATCCAAATTTCTATATCATCGGCTTTAGTTTTGCAATGATTTCAACATTCCTGGCTGGGTTCCTGCCGTCGAGAAAAGCGAAAGATGTCGATCCAGTTGAAATAATTCGCGGACAATGATAACAGAGAAACGTATACTCGAAACCCAAGGGGTAAATAAAT
>JABDJE010000018.1 GCA_013002625.1 Saprospiraceae bacterium
TTAAAACTGTGCCGGGAAATAGGCAATTGCACCTGAAAATGGATGACTGAGGCCCCATCCAAATTTACGGTGACCTCACCTTTATACAATTTCACCAATTCCTTAACCAGTGATAGCCCCACGCCAATTCCATCTGCATACTCGTCCAGTTGATAAAACCTGTTAAACATCCGGTCGAGGTTTTGTTCTGTCCAATTTTCAACACTGTTCTTCACACTCAAATGTACATGGTCTTTCCTTCTTTTGACACCAAAATAAACCCTGCCTCCCTCCGGACAGTATTTAAAAGCGTTAGTGAGCAGGTTGGTAACAATTTTTTCAATGGCGTCTTCGTCATACCAGGATTTACTTAGCTGATCAAGGTCTATTGTATAATCAATCTTTTTCTGCTCGGACCGATATTGAAAGGAAGAGGCCAACATTCCCAGAAACAGGCTCAATTCCCCTTCAGACACTTTCAGGTTTAATTTCCCTTTCTCCAATTTCGCCGAATGCAGGAGTTGATCGACCAAAGCCATGAGGCGATTGGTGTTGCGCTTTATCATAGAGAAGTTGGCATAATCAGCATCTGTGAGGCCTGCATCTCCCAATTTGGCATCTATGGGTCCCGATATCAGGGTAAGGGGTGTTCTAAACTCATGAGAAATGTCTGCATAAAGCTTTGATTTAAAACTATCAAGGCGCTTAAGCCGAAGTGCCTCTTCTTCTTTTAACTGCAAATTTATCTTCATACGCCAACGCCATTTTAAATAGCGGTATACCCCATAAATACCTATAAGAAACAAAAGCAAGTACATTGCCCTGGCGAAGGTGGTAAAATACCAGGGCTGTCGAATGGTAAATGCAAAAGTTGCCGGCTCGGGGTTCCAAACACCATCATAATTACTCGAGATCACCTGAAACTCATAATCCCCGGGAGACAGGTGAGAATAACGCGCAAAATTGCTATTGCCTGCCTCAATCCATTCGTCATCGTAATTCTTTAAGCGATACCGATACTGGTTTTTCTCTGGTAACGAAAACTGCAGACTTGAAAAAGTGAATGAAAAGGTGTTCTGATTATGGCGCAGTGTCATGTTGGGTCTCATCTGATAGGCATTGTTAGCTACCTGCATGCCAGTAATTGCTGTTTTAGGCAATTGGTTATTTTCCTTGATGTGCGAGGGTTTGAACCAGTAATACCCTTCCAAACCGCCGAAGTACAAATAGCCCCGGTCATCCAGGTGATATGCTCCGGTATTGAACTCTGTCGCAAGACCTTCGTAATTGTTGTAATTGGTGATTGCCGGGGGGTTTATAAAAGACTTTCCCGGCTTGAATTTTGTAATGCCACTGTTAGAGCTTAACCAAAGATTCCCCTGACCATCAGGCAACACTGCATAAATAACATTATTGGCAAGGCCATCTTTTTCAGTATAGGCATAAAAGTGATTCTTATCAATATCATAAGCGTTGAGGCCCCCACCATAAGTACCAATCCAGAGTACATTATCTTCCTTTGAAAAATATAATGACTTGATCATATTATTCGACAAAGAGTTTTTATCCTCCAGGAACTTATATGAAGTGCTTTTATTTTCCGTCAGATTCAGGTGTATTAGTCCATCAGAATCGGTACCCAACCAAAGATTGCCCTTCCCATCCTCGGTAATCACCCGAATATTATCATTGATCTTTAAATTATCAGTCGAATTCCTCTCATTGTAGACCCGAATAGATCCTTTATTCTTTTTGAACTCTATAAGACCTTTTTCACGCGTGGCCAGCCAATTTCGTTTTTGACTGTCTTCAAAAATATCCCAGATGGTTATTGCTTCCAGTTCAGAATCTGTATCGTCAAGAAAATTTTTTATGTTCCCCTTTTTGTCCAGAATAGACAATCCGCCACCCTGGGTTCCAATCCATAGGTCATCTTCCCCATCGGCATACAAGCTCATTATTCTGTCTGAAAGTAAACGCGCATTGGGTAAACCCTGGGTGGAAAACTTTACCCAACTGTTGGTATCTGGTATGTATTGCATCAGGCCTTTGCCCGAGGTACCTATCCAAACAGAGGCGTCGGCATCTGTGGTAATAGCCCTCACCACTTCTACATTTATGTTTTGAGGCACCTGATAATTGGTAATCGAATTGAACTTTTCAAGGTACTCGTCATAATAGCTCAATCCGGCCCCATCAGTGCCAAACCAAATAGTACCAGTATAGTCTTCGAATATGTCGAGGATATCATTGTAATGAATGGCTTTTGGGTTATACTTATCAGCCATAAAATGAGTGGTTTCATAAGTCTCCAGGTCGATAAGATAGAGGCCTTGGCCATAGGTGCCGATCCAAAGGCGGTTTTTTGAGTCGACCAACAATGAAAGAATGTTAAGGTCAGGAGGAAGCGGCATACTCATGGGTAATTCTACTGTATCGCTTAGAAATTTCTCTTGGCCATTTCGAAAGAAAAGACCTCCACCAAAGGTGCCGAACCACTGCCTGCTATAGGCGTCTATGGCTATAGAACTAAATTTTTTTCCAATAACACCCTCATGCAATGTGGCGTTAAGGGTATCAGTAATCTGACGGTTGTGCAGATCAATGGACAAAACAGCTTCGTCTGTTGCCACCAATAATGACCTGTCTAATTGATTGAGCGCATATATGGTTTCTTTGATGTTGCCAATATTTTGTGGAGCAGATAAGGTGTCGTTCATTTTTGCGAACAGCAGTCCGCTTGAATGGTTGCCAATCCAGTAATTCATTAAATTATCCTGAAAGATTACATTGGCATCGGCTGTAAGTGATAGCGCTTCAAATTCGCCAGTTTCCGTATTTAACTTGTTTAATATTCTGGTTGAGGGGATACACCACACCTGGTTCTGTCGATCCACATATACTTTACCTAAATGACTATAGCTGGGCCTGGTTATATCGTCAAAAATAAAAGGATACACGGCAAAATCATTACCATCGTACTTGTTCAGCCCATCTTGTGTGGCAATCCATAAATAGCCCGTACTGTCCTGGGCTATAGCTATCCCGCAATTTTGTGAAAGGCCATCCTTTATTGATAGTTGACCAAAGCTCACCTGGTTCTGAGCAGACATTGAGGTAGCTGCAAAACAACAATAAAGAAAAATGCAAATTTGAATTGAATTACTATTCATTTCGCCTTTTGTAATACGGTCAGATCTGTAGTTTACAGAAAGATACGTATTTCAGTCTTCTCTTCTTTGTAATTTTCGAACCTTTCAGCAAGAAGCGTTGATATGTCAAATGTTATCTGAGTAAGTGGAAAAGACTGTTGAATAAGCATTAGTATTTTATTTTTAATTATTCAAACATTGTTTTGGTTACTATTAATAGTATAAGAATTACACGAACTGATCATTCCCGTAAAAAACGTAACAGGGGAGTTCGCTCGATTCAAGGTTAAATTGGAAAAACACCCAGACAATGCATTTTTTTAGTTTTCCATCATCATCCACAACTGCAGTGGCTGTCACATTACATCCTGGTTTTATGGAACTATGAAATATGAAGAGGCAATCACTAAATATGGGTTCTTCCGGACTTTTTATGCACTTCTAAACTATTCAATAATAAGGATAGTAATGCGTTGATGGGATGGATACATCATATTCGGATTGGAGAAAAGTAACCAAATCAATGAGTTCCTGAACAGTCATCAATTCATTGTAATTCTTCATCTTTGAAAGACCTTCTTCGGTAGTGGCTTGTTGTTTGTAGCGCCGTGAGATTTTGTGAGAAGGATTTATTACTGAAGTGACCAGGTCTCCGTAAGATTTCTCAATAGATACGTCACCGCCAAGAAGTATATTGAGACTATCATTTCCTCCCTTCCACGCGATCTCTGAAATACTATGACATTCATTACAGGCCAACCTCTTATAGGTTGCTTTTCCTTCTTCAATGTCGCCCGCAGGTAATGCAAAGCCACGCGCTTGTTCATTACAACTACTTATCAAAAAGCCACCGCATAATAAAGTGATCAGCAGTAAAAAATTTGATAATTTGCACCAGGTAATATTTTTTCCAGACATAATTTCTTGTTTTAAATTATGGATATGATTCCCTTCCGGAATAATGGCTGTAAACAAATGTAATAACTGAGAAAAACAACGAAAATGACTTACATCATATGGACGTGAAAGGCCCCGTTGCGGATTTTGTTGTTTTTGTGGACAGGCCTTAATTTAAGTCTTGATTTCAAGGGATTTTCAGGTGGGAAATCCACCCCGGTAAAATGGTCATACACAATACTGTAATGCCTGTTTATACTTTCCGTTCCGTTTACCGGCCTTCGGTTCCCATATTCTATTCCCGCAATACCAGAAAAGGAACATCTATATGGTAGCTGATATTCTTTACCGTGGGTCTGATCAATATTTTTTGTAACAAACTCCTGTCTTTTTCCACCATGGCGATCATATCGATATTCCTGCTTTCAACAAAACACTGTAAGGCCTCGTCCACCTCAGCTTTTGACAACGTATAGAAACTATACCCAATATCCTTTAAATAATCAGTTAATAACGCTTTGTTTGAATTCTGTTTATCATTAAGTTTTTTTCCTTTTCTCAAAACGTTCAATATCCTAAGAGAAACTTTGTTCAAGGTTATCACTTCTTTTAGAGTTTCCAACATCTTATGATTGTACGCCACCTTGAAATCTGTAGCAAAGGCGATTTCCTTCGGATTTTCATATATGGCATTTTCAGGAATCGCCAATAGTGCACACTTGACTTTTGAGATGACGGCGGAGGTATTGCTGCCCACAATGATTTTTTTTAGACCGGAAGCGCCTTTTGTACCCATTACAATCAGCCCTATTTTATGCTTCGCTACCATTCTTTTTATCGTATCCACGAAATAACCATATTCCGCTTCTGTAACAAACTTGTGCTTGCTATTTGGGAAAAGCTTTTCTATCCTTCTTAACAAACCCTGTAAGTCGGCCTCACTCTGCTTAAGAATATTTTTTATTAATTTTTCGTGTTTGGCCTGAACGGAGCTCTGTGCACCGGTAAAAGAAGGCCGTATATTGACCGTGAGGATATAAAAGGTGCATGCAGTATTCTTG
>JABDJE010000021.1 GCA_013002625.1 Saprospiraceae bacterium
TGAAAAATTTAAATAAACATAACGCTATGACAAGAATTATCAAAACGGTCTTTTTTGCATTCACATTGATTTTCTTCGTACAATCATGTACCAACAAATTAGATCTGAGTCCAGAAGATGACAGGCCCGTAGGCGATGCCGCCTTTGAGGATCCTGCGTCTTATCGAGCCTTTCTTGCAAAAATATATGCAGGTATTTCCTTAAGCGGACAAGATGGTCCTGCCGGAGATCCTGACCTTGCAGGTTTAGATGAAGGATTTTCCAATTACTTAAGACTCTATTGGAAAATGCAGCAACTTACCACTGACGAAGCGGTAATTGGTTGGAATGATGGTACCATTAAAGATTTACACAGTCAGAATTGGACATCCGGTAATGAATTTATCCGTACCATGTATAGTAGAATCATGTATCAGGTTTCATTAACCAATGAATTCCTGCGTCAAACCACTGATGCCAAATTGGATGAACGCGGTGTAGATGGCGCCCTTCGTGCAGAAATTCAGGAATACAGAGCAGAAGCACGCTTTATGAGAGCATTGAGCTACTGGCATGCTATGGATCTGTTTGCTAATCCGCCTTTCGTCACGGAAGATGATCCTATTGGCGCTTTTTTACCTGAACAAATTCAAAGAGCCGATTTATTCAATTATATTGAAATGGAGCTTCAGGATATTGAAGGTAGCATTGTAGGTGCACGTCAGAATGAATATGGACGCGCCGATCAGGCAGCTGTTTGGATGCTGTTAGCAAAAATATACTTGAATTCAGAAGTATATACAGGAACAGCACGATATGCCGATGCGCTCACCTATACGAATAATGTTATTGGAGCTGGCTACACGATTGCCGACAATCCATATATGCAATTATTCCTGGCTGACAATCATGCCAATGGTACTCAGAGCGAAGTCATTTTCCCTATTCCATTCGATGGGTTAAATACCCAAGGATTTGGAGGAATGACCTTCTTAGTACATGCACCTGTAGGTGGAACTATGAACCCAGATGATTATGGAATCAACGGCGGCTGGGGCGGCGTCAGAACGACTTCTGCCTTCGTCAATAAATTCAATATGGAAAGTTTGGATGTTGATGGTGTGAATCAATCCTTAGGCCCATTATCAGATTGGGGTGTTATAGGAAGTGCCACACCAAATGGCTGGGCAGACCCAGATGAAGATATGCACCAAACAGGAACTGATCAATATGCATTGTACTTAGGACTGGTTGCAGGTGAAATAAAATTCAGATTTGATAATGACTGGGCCATAAACCTTGGTGATAACGATGCTGATGGATCATTGGAACAGGATGGAGCGAATATTGCAATTCCCGAAGATGGGGTTTACTATATCACTTTAGATGTAGCCAATAGTACCTACGCTTTGGATTTGGTTGAAGGCGATGGACGTGCTTTATTTTATACCGATGGACAAACTCTGGAAATAGAAGATATATCTCCATTCTCTAATGGTTATGCTGTTGAAAAGTATAGAAATGTTGACGTTAATGGCGTCCCAGGTTCTGATACAACAGGTGATTTTCCGGATACCGACTACCCAATGTTCAGATTAGCTGATGCTTATCTCATGTATGCTGAAGCTGTTTTAAGAGGCGGAGGTGGTAGCGTTGCAACAGCAGTTGACTATGTCAATAGTCTTAGACAACGTGCTTTTGGAAATGAGCTTGGAAATATAACGCAAAGCGATTTGAACCTTGACTTCATCTTAGATGAAAGATCGAGAGAATTGTATTGGGAATGTCACAGAAGAACAGACCTTATTCGCTTTGGACAATTTTCAGATCAGGGGATTTGGCCTTGGAAAGGTAATGTCCCACAAGGTATAACAACCGAAGCATTTAGAGATGTCATGCCAATACCGGCTTCAGACCTAGGTGTAAACACTAATTTAACTCAAAATACAGGATACTAAAAAATTAATAAAATGAAAAAATTAAAAATTCTTGGATTAACGATTCTTATGGCTGTAGGATTTAATGCCTGCGAGCAAAATGATGATGTTGTATTTGTGGCCGGTGACACCACCATAAGTTTTACAAATACATTCTTAAGTGAATATGTTCTAACATTTGCCGCTGCCGGTAATATAGGTGAACGTTTTACTTGGAATACACCTGACGCAGGTGTACCGACAAATTACACCTTTACATTGGAGAAATCCATTGCCGGTGATTTTACCGATGCTGAAGCCGTTGGAGCTACAAGCGCAAATGAAATAGCAATTACCATTGGTGATATGTTAGGTTATGCTAATGAAGCAGGCCTTGATAATGATCCGGAAACACCGGCGCCAAATACAGGCCAGGTTTCATTCCGTGTCAGATCTGTGATCGGTGCTGGTGGAGATCCAACATATTCTGCTGCTCAAGCATTAACCATGGTACTTCCAGAGGATACAGGAAACGAAACTGCCATCTGTGATTTAGATGCATTATACGCAGTAGGTGCGGGAATCGCATTCGCAGGATGGGATTGGGCAACTCCTGAAGCATTCGCTTGTACAGGTAATGGCGTTTATTCGGGGAATGTAAAACTTCAAAACAATGGCGGTGCCGATAATAACTTTAGATTCTTTACGGTTCCTACTGATTGGGGATCCGGACAAAATTATCCGTTCTTCGCTGATGCAGGATATACTATAGATGCGCAATTTGAAGATGCTATGGATGGTGACAACAACTTTGCCTTTACCGGAACTTCAGGATATTATTACCTGGTGATTGACACAGTGAATAAAGTAATCTCACTGGATGCACCTACAGCTATTGGAACTTGCGAGATCGATATTCTCTATGCCGTTGGAGCTGGATTACCTGATGCAGGTTGGGATTGGGCGACTCCGGTTCTGTTTGCATGTAATGAAAATGGTATTTTTTCAGGATATGTAAATCTGACAAGTACTGGTGATGCTAACTTCAGATTCTTTACTGTAGCAACAGATTGGGGTTCTGGAAGAAACTTCCCATGGTATGCAGATGCCGGTTATACGATCGATGCCAACTTTGAAGATGCCATGGATGGTGATAACAATTTTAAATTTATTGGAACAGATGGAACTTACTGGTTAACTATTGACGAGGTTAATAAAGTGATATCTTTGCAATAATTATATGAGAATAATTAAAAAAAGGCTATGTTTTGCATAGCCTTTTTTTAGCAACAGTAGTGCTATGAAAAAACGATTACTATTCTTTGCCCTGATCTGCATATCATTTGTTTGGGGACAACAACAAAACGGCACATTCACATTTTCGCCAGCTACTTTTGACGTTAATACTGAAGTGACAATTACAGTATCAGGAGTTGATCCAACAATTTGGAATTCAGGACAACCCAATAATATCTATTTATGGGCCTGGTATTTTGATCATTGTGGTAATTTTGTTGGCGGTCCATTAATCGGAAATGGTGACTGGGAGGATTCTAATAATACCCTTCAAATGACCAATAACGGTAATGGCACTTATAGTTATACACTAACACCTTCCGCTTTTTACGGTAGTAATAATGTACATCAAATGGGCATCCTTGTAAAAGCGGATGATGGCACTGGTGATAAAAAAACCCAGGATCATTTAGAATACGTTGGGGAAGGTATTGGTATAGACATAACTATGCCTGCTTCTTATCCTGCAGTCCTGAACAGTGGTGATAATCTTACAATTCAAGGAAATTTTTATAAGGAAGGCACATTGCAATTTGGAACGCCTTACGAGGTTTTCTATAATGAAGTGTCTCAAGGCACCAGTAGTAATGGTTTTCCCAACTTTTCGTTTACAATTAACAATTTGACAACCAGTGGAACCGTTCGTGTGGAAGCAACAATTTCAGGTGAAAGCTCCTCCTGTTCCTTCGAAGTCATCATCGCTCCAACAGTCATTGAAGAAACCCTCCCTGCCGGCATGGAAGATGGTATTAATTATGATGATATAGATGATACTATTGCAACACTGGTACTAAATGCCCCGCTCAAGGATTTTGTTTATATCGCAGGTAGTTTTAACAGCTACAATCCGGATAACTCCTATCTGATGAAAAAAGATGATACGCCCGGGTCGACAAAATATTGGTTACAACTTACGGGATTGACCCCTGGTCAGGTAGAACATTATCAATATTGGGTCTATGCGCTAAACCCTGTTGCCGATTCTCCGGCCCTGGTGAAAACGGCCGATCCGTTTTCAACTTTGGTACTAAACCCATACGATGATCCATTTATTACAGAATCAACATTTCCCGGCATTACTACAACTTACAGTTACCCTGCTTCGCAAGAACGGGAAGTTACCGTTTTACAAACCGGTCAAACCGATTATCCATGGGTGGTTAATAATTTTACCAAACCAAAGAAAGAAGATCTGATCATTTATGAAGTTTTCATACGAGATTTTGATGCCAATCGTACGTACCAGGATTTAATAGATCGAATAGGATATTTCAGAAATTTAAAGATCAATGCCATTCAGTTGATGCCTGTTATGGAATATGAGGGCAATGAAAGTTGGGGGTATAATACAACGTTTCACATGGCCTTGGATAAATTCTATGGTACTCCTGATAAATTAAAGGAATTTGTGGACCTCTGTCATCAAAATGGCATTGCTGTGATATTAGATATTGCTTTAAATCATGCCTATGGAAGAAATTCATTAGTGCGCATGTGGATGAACGACCCAGACAATAACGGATGGGATAATGGTGTGAGTACAGAAAATCCATATTTCAATCAGGTTGCAACACATACTTATAGTGTTGGTTTGGATTTCAATCATTCTCAAGCGGTGACTCAATATTATGTTCAACGGGTAATCAAACAATGGATCGAAGAATTTAAAATTGATGGGTTTAGATGGGATCTCACCAAGGGATTCACTCAAAATTGTTCTTCTGGAGATTTCGGTTGCACCGACTCTTATCAACAAGATCGTATAGATCGATTAAGAGCCTACGCCGATTATTCCTGGGGTTTAGATCCAACACATTATATGATCTTTGAGCATTTGGGCTCCGACGCCGAAGAACAACAATGGGCCAATTACCGATTAGGCGATGCTATACCAAAAGGTATTATGATGTGGGGGAAATTAAACAGTGAGTACAATCAGTTAACTATGGGATATGCATCCAGTTCAAACTTTAATAGAATGGGGCATACAAGTCATGGATTTACAGCACCTCGACTTGTTGGCTATCCCGAGAGTCATGATGAGGAACGCTTGATGTACAGAAACCTTGCATTTGGAAATTCTAACGGCGGTTATGATGTTACCGATCTTAACACCGCCCTATCACGTATGCCGGCTTTAGGGGCAGTTTCGATCCCAATTCCGGGACCTAAAATGATCTGGCATTTTGCCGATTTGGGTATGGAAAATTCCATTTGGACCTGTAGTGATGGCAGTGTCGATGAAGGTAATGATGATTGCAAGCTAGCCACGAAACCACAGCCTCAATGGACCGATATGTGGCCGGACGATCCAAACCGAAGTGCGATCTATGATGCTTGGGCGCGTTTAATCTCACTCAAGATCAATGAAGATGTGTTCGAAGGAAATTATTCCATAGAATCCGGAGACCTGACACCAAGAATATTCATCTGGGATGATGGCATCCCTGCAAATGAATTAAAAAATGTGGTCATCCTGGCAAATTTTGAACTTACCGCTCAGGATGTTGTTCCCGATTTCCCTTATGACGGAAACTGGTATGACCTCATGGATGCAAATGGCAGCACTTCAATAAATGTGCCGGTTACAGAATTAGCAACACCGATAAATATTCCGGCAGGTGAATTCAGAATATATGGCAATGCAATACCTCAAACACTATCTGATGTATCATTAGATGTTGATAACGGTCTTTTGCTTTATCCTAATCCTGCTAAGGAATCGTTCTCACTTAACAGATCGATTGAGGATCTTAAAATATTTGACATTACCGGAAAATTGATCAAAGAATTTAAAGGGACTTTTGAAAAAGGCCATGTTTTTGAAACTAACGAACTTTCTCAAGGACTTTATATCATACGACTAACGAATAGCTCAGGTCAGGAACAATCCACTAAACTGGTGAAGATCTGAGTTTTTAATGGAGGATTATTTGTAATCTAACCACATAAAGGCTTCTTAAACTCATGTTTTTGAAGCCTTTTTTAATTGAACCTATTCGATCAGTTGAGTCCCATTGGTGAGCATGACCTGATAGTCAGAACAGCTTCTGTTGAATTTAGTATGGTAGGCATTTTTGGTCTCTTCCACAAAATGATCCACCTTATGCTTTTCCACCAGATTTATGGTACAACCACCAAAGCCACCGCCCATCATCCTGGCTCCGACCACAGCTGGATCTTTTAAAGCCAGATCCACCAGGAAATCTATCTCCTCGCAACTAACTTTATAGTGGTCACGCAAACCGGCATGTGCCTCAAAAAGCAACTGTCCGAATTCAGCTATGTAGTTCTTATTAAGCAGTTTTACGGCCTTCAAAACTCGTAAATTTTCTTGAACAACAAATTGGATTTTCAAATAGTCATCTTGGGTAAGTGTTACTTTCAACTTTTCAATATCCTCTAGGCTGGCATCTCTTAAGGCGGGAATACCTAAAAGCTTTGAGGCCTTTTCGCAAAGTGAACGTCGCTCATTATAGGCGTTTTCTGCTAAATTATGTTTGACATTCGAATTTATCAAGACGAGCTGGTAGGGTTCGAGATCAATTTTTATCGGTTGAGATTCTAAAGTTTGGCAATCCAAAAACAGGGCATGATCCTCTTGGCCAAACATGCTCGCATACTGATCCATGATGCCACATTGAACAGCTGCAAAATTATGCTCGGCCTTCTGGGATATGATCATCATTTCGTGCTTAGATAGCTTAAGATCGAATAATTCATTCAGCGCAAAAACAATGCTATTCTCAAGTGCCGCAGACGAAGAAAGGCCTGCGCCTTCAGGTATGTCACCTCCAAAAACTAAATTAAACGGTGGCACTGATTTTCCCGTTTTTTGAATTTCGGCCACCACACCCAAAACATAATTTCGCCATGAATTTGTGGATTCGGGTTTTAGATGATCTGGACTGAATTTAAATTCTTCTTTTTTATCAATTGCTAATACAGTGCACATATTTGAATCACTTCCCGCAACTGCAGCCACCATATATTTATCTATAGCTGCGGGT
>JABDJE010000023.1 GCA_013002625.1 Saprospiraceae bacterium
TTACAACACCTTGAATCAGTATTGAATGACGAAGGAGAAAATGCTGCTATTGTATTTTTAGGAGATAATATTTACCATAATGGACTACCTCCGGAAAGTACGGGTAATGATCATATTTTTGCAAAAAGGAAGATCACTGCACAATTAGATGCGATTAAAGGGTTCAAAGGAGAAATATATTTCGTTCCTGGCAATCATGATTGGAATCATTATTCAAAAGGTGGGCTAAAATCTATCAAGCGGCAAGCAGATTTTATAAAAGATAACAGCGATAAAAAACAGGTGAAATTCTATCCAAAAAATGGATGTGGAGATCCCGAAGTCATCAAAATAAATAAAGACCTCGTCCTTTTCCTTATTGATTCACAATGGTGGTTTACCAATTGGGAAGAGGAAAAGAAGATGAACAAAGGCTGTGAGATTAAGTCAAGGAAAGCTTTCCTGGAAGCGATGGAAGACTTATTCATAAAATATAAAAATGACCAAATCGTCGTATTGATGCATCACCCAATGTATTCCAACGGGCCCCATGGAGGTTTTTACACAGTCAAACAACATTTATTTCCCTTAACGGAAATTAAGGATTACCTATGGATACCCCTTCCGGTCATTGGTTCAATTTATCCTATATACAGATCGGTAAATGGACATCCCCAGGACATCCCACATGCAAATTATCAGGAGCTGATAACCGCATTACAAAAACATGCCCATCTAGCAAAGAATGTCATTTTTACCGCAGGTCATGAACATTCAATGCAGTATAATACAAACATGGATCAGCATTTTGTATTGAGCGGATCAGCCAGTAGAAAGACGGATGCACGCAAAGGAAAAGGCGCCGAATTTGTACACAGTGAAAGAGGATACAGTAAACTTGATTTTTTTAAAAATGGTGAAGTATGGTTGTCATTCTATGAAGTACCTGATTCAAAAACGAAGCAGCGGCTCGTCTATTCTAAACAAATAATTGAACCCAAGGCAGGAACTGTTGATGACAATAAGGAATATAATACAGCTGAAGAATTAAGAGATTCAATCAATATAGCTGCCAATAAAGACTTTAAAGCCAGAGGATTTAAAAAATTCTGGCTGGGATCGCAATACCGAGATATTTGGGGCACAGAAATCAGGACACCTGTTATAGATTTGAAGAACACTTTGGGTGGGTTAACGCCGATCAAAAAAGGAGGTGGAATGGCTTCCAATTCCTTAAGAATGGAAGATCCACAAGGCAAACATTTTATCCTACGATCCATAAACAAGGATTACACAAAATTACTGCCCGAAGGCTTTAAAAACCTCAAGGCCATAAATATAATGCGGGACCAGAACAGTGCGTCTCATCCCTTTGGAGCATTGATGATTCCAACCCTATCCAAGGCAGCAGGGATCTATTATACTGAACCCAAACTTGTGTATCTCGCCAATCAGAAGCAGTTAGGAAATTATAACAAGCATTTTCCTGAAGAAATGTATTTGCTCGAACAGAGACCCGCAGATGATTGGTCAGACCATGCCCCTTTCGGCAATTCTGAAGAAATTATAAGCTATAACGATCTCCTGGATATTCTTGAAAATAAAAAGAAACATTTTGTGGATCAGCAGTGGGTGCTCAAATCGCGTCTGTTTGATCTATGGATTCATGATTGGGACAGGCATGATGATCAATGGAGATGGGCCTCTTTTGAATATGAAGAGGGTACTTTATACAGGCCCATCCCACGTGACCGTGATCAGGCATTCTATAAATTTGTTGGTTTGTTGCCACGCCTCATTGCCATCTATGCCATGCGAAAATTCAAAACCATGGATGATGTGATTCATGATGTGCCTGGGCTTATCTTCAATGCAAAACATTTCGATAGATTCTTTTTAAATGAATTGGATTGGACAGAATGGGAGGCCATAACCAAAGAACTTCAGGATAGCATGACCGATGAAAGTATCGAAGCATGTTTTGAGGCTTTACCTGAGGAAGTTCGCGCACTGCATAGAGAAGATCTAACTCAAAAGTTGAAAAAGAGAAGGGATGACCTACTAAAGTATGCAAGAAAATTCTACACTTTTATCAACAAGGAAGTTGAAATTTCCGGAACAAATAACAAGGATGATTTTACAATTAATGTGCTTGAGAATGGAGATTTAGAGATCAGCTTTAGCGTTCACGATAAGGATGAACGTATCTTAAGATACGAAAGAATTTTAGATCACACTGTTACCAGCGAAGTTCGTCTATATGGTCTTGGCAATGAGGACTTGTTTATCTTCAAAGGGCATCCTCATTCAAAAATAAAAATCAGAATAATCGGTGGTGAAGATGATGATGAAATTAAAGATGAGTCAGGGGGCTCAATTTTAAAATCTGTCTTTGTTTATGACACACATGAAGGAATAGATGTAGAGAAGAAATATAAGTTCAAAGATCAACGATCAGATGAAGATCTCGAGGTCAATGATTATGACAGGTCTGGATTTAAATATAATGTTGGATTACCATTTATGTTGTTGGGCTATACGCCTGATGACCGCTGGTGGATAGGTCTAGGAGGCACGTTCACCAAACACGGCTGGCGCAAAGCGCCCTATGCTGCCAAGCACGATATATCCTTAAGTCTGGCACCGGGTGTAAAGAACACTTTGATATTCAAGTATGAGGGCATCTATACAGAAGCTTTATTTGGAAGCCTTGATTTTAATCCAAGATTGGCATTTACAAATCCATTCTATGTCAACTACTTTGGTGCACAAAATGAAATTCAACCTGATGCTGATGACATTCAATTCAACTGGGTAAGAATGTCTAACTATGGCATAGAAACCCATTTGAGAAAGAGAGCAAAAAATGGTCGGAGTCATTTCTATTTTGGCCCTGCTTACAGGTCTTACAAAGTTGTTGACGTGGAGGATCGTGTATTGGAAGATATTTTTAATGATGGTGATCCTATTTATGAACGTGATCATTTTCTTGGTGGAAATATTGGTTATGTTCTCGATGCTGTAGATCGCAACAATGCACCAACGCAAGGTATTCGGTTAGGCGCACATTACAAATACTTAAGGGATATCGACAATGGAAATGTTGTAAGTAACCTTTCAGTAGATGGTGGATTCTACCTGACCGTCACCGCCAGACCTGAAATCATATTTGCAACCAAGGCCCGTTACACAAAAGTATTTGGTGACCCATTATTTTATCAGCTACCACACTTGGGTAATAATAATGGCTTGCGAGGTTTTAGAAATGAAAGATTCAGGGGTGAAGCGACTTTTTCTCATATGACAGACCTGAGAATGCATCTTTTCAATTGGAACAACGATATTCTTCCTATGTCTGTGGGGATCATGGGCGGATTTGATTATGGTAATTTTTATCTGGAAGATGTAGAAAACGGCAAGCTGTTAAGCTCCTGGACCTTCGGATTATCTATGGATATCCTGGATATGGCTGTCCTCCATCCTTATTATTCCATCAATGACGAGATGAATCAATTCACTTTAAGACTTGGATTCAGTTTTTAGAGCAAGTTAAAAAAATCTTGATCCATCTTAACTTAATGGAAATACACCGATCAAGTTCTCAAGTGTAGGCGATGTGCTACCACCTTTAGGCTCGATCGTAATTGCATAAGCATCAGGATTATCGATATACTGAATTTCAAATATTGTAGAATCGAATGTTGTCGTATCAAATACATCCAGAGGCGTAGGTGCATCGCTGCCTTTTAATGACCACAATTGGAAACTTTCATTGTCTGCCAATTCCGGTAGATTTAAAGGTTGAATAAATCCTCGCTGATTGTTGTCATTTAGATAAATCACCAATTCAGATTCAGGATATTTTTCTGTTGCATTTATCCTTATCGATCTATTACCCGGGTTAAATACACTTTCATAGAATGCTATTTGATTGGATTTCTCTACTTCTAAGGAATCACATTGCTGCTCCAGGCTTGCAAATTGATCTTCAAGATTTTGATATCTGCTAAACATAAATATCAGCCCTGCAACAGAGGCAAGTGTCATTGCAAGGAATAAGAAATTCCAGCCCGAAGACTTACCTGAAGAATCTGACTTATTGTTAGAATCTGTACCTGAACTATTCGAACTTAACTGTTGCTGTATGTTCTGACGAACATCGGGACCAGGTTCCACGCTGTGAATCTGGGCGTATTGCAATAGTGATTTTTCAATCTCAGAGAGTTCTTTTCTTAAATCTTTATATTTTTCCAGTGCAGTTTCAACAACTTGACGTTCATCATCATTGAGGGCACCCATGGCGTAGAGCTCCAGTAATCCGGACTTTTTAATTTCTTCCTGAGTCATAGCCAAAGTTTGTAAATGAGATAAATAAGAATGATAAAGCCTAAAAACAGATCTTTCTCATCTTTTAGAATTTCTCTGAGAACGTTCACTGCATTTCGTGCCCTTGTCTTTACAGTCCCCAAAGGAATTTCTAATTCCTTTGAAATATCGGATTGTGACATGCCCATCATATACATTCTATTCAGAATAACTTTATGCTTATCATCCAGCATATCAAGTAATGCACTGACATCAATGCGTGCAGAATGATCCTGGGTCTGTGAGACTTCATGCAATTTCAAATCAAAAGAATCAACTTCCTTGGATCGTTCAAAGCTTTTGAGTCGTTTTTTATCGATCGCGTTATGCTTGGCGATTGTGCATAACCAGGTAAACAAACTTCCATATTGAGACTTATAAGTCTCGATTTTATCCCAGGCCTTGAGAAAGGTCTGTTGTAATATCTCTTCAGAAGTCTGTTGGTCTCCAATTATACGAATAATAATTCCAAATAATGGATTGCTGTATCTGTCATACAACGCCATTAGTCCCTCCTCATTTCGTCTTTCAATCAAAGACAGCATTTTCGAATCATCCATAGGAGCAAGTTAATAATAATCAAATAAAGTATATGTACTAATTCGCTGAGTGTAGTGCGTCTCTTTGAATTGCTTCTTCAACCAATTTGTAATCGGTTGGACCTAATTCATAGCGCGTTCCTGTTAACTCAGCTTTTATTTCTTCATAATACGGCTCATAACCTTGAGTCACTTCAAGCATTTCAAGAAATACCTTAGGTTCAAATGTTTTACCATGTACTTCTTTGATAAAGATATCCATAGCAAGATCAACATCACCTTTCTCATGCAATACTTTTGCATACTGAGAATAAGTTTGAGGCGTCGCTCTTGCTTCCAACTCTTCCAAAGCAATTGATAATGCCTTCTCATATTCATTTTTCTCAAGCAAATAATCGATTTTAAAATCATTATACATGCCTCCGTATGCTTCTTTTGAAATTATATCATAGGTTGATTTCAACAATGCTGTCTCCAAATCTTTACGATATTCTGACTGTAGTACATCCAGCTTGAGCATATCAATAGATGGACTTTTACAGTAATCATCAAGAAGTCTGATAATGTTTTCTGTTAAACCAATATTCCCTTCCCCAGAGTACGCAATCCATGCCAAACCTTTCAGAGAATACCAATCTGCATTGTTTAACTTAAGTGCTTTCACATAAGCATCTCTTGAATCCGTTAGTCTACCTGCATGTCCATAAAAATCACCAATATTGGAATGCAACCATTTTAGCATATCTATATTTTTTGTGCGTTCTGCATCTTTGATAGCACTTTCCAGGCTGCTAATTGCATTGTCTAGTCTGCCGTTTTTATCTTCCCACTTGGCTAATCGAATCTTATATTGAATAGGATTTCTGTCTTCGAATTTGTTCAAGAGTTCAAAAGCCAAGGCATCTTCACCCAATTCCAGATAGACATCATATAATTTCAGCTCTGTCAAGTGAATTTCACCACCTAAATTATAGGCCTCTTCCAAATAAGCCAGGGCTTCACAGAATCTATGCTGAGAGATTAAGTTGTGTGCCAGATTTCTCAATTGACCAGACCTTTTTTCAGCAGAAAATTTTATAGATTCTCTAAAGTGGTGTTCAGCTTTTTTCAGATCTTCTATGCGACCTCTGGTAGCAAACTGACTTGAATAGGCTTGAGCTAACTTGGAATGAAAACTTGGATTCTTATATTGAATGGTGAGTTTGTTTTCCCAAAAAGCGACCTCTTGATCCAAAAGTTTGAATGTCTGATTCGGTTGATAATAGGATAACACATCAGTCGTGATAATCGGTTTTGCATTTAATAAAATGCTACTGGATATAAATAAAATAAACAATAAGATTCTCATGGATAATGTTTTAAAAATTAGGAATAATCGGGTATGGCTTTCACCATACCCGATAACTAAAAAACCTAGACTACCAAGGCGTAGCTAAATAAGGGAAGCTGCTTAAAAATGGCTTGTCATTCGCATCGACATTGTCTGAGGTCAATCCTGGATTTGCAGTACCATCTGGTCCTCCAAATATTAGAATCAACTCAACATCAATAACGTCATCAGCCAAAGTCCTCCCTGTTAAAACATTTGTTCCATCAAAAAAGGTAGTTGTGCCAACTGTTGATACAGACAATACATCTGTAGCTAAAACCGAAGTGAATGTCGTTGCATCCAATCCAAGTGCATTCGTCGTATATCCAGGGTTTAAGGCAAGTAATCTTGATTCAAATGCTGAAGCAAAAGCAGCACCCATATTAGAAGGTGTCGTTGTATTAAACACATCCTTTTGATCTTCAGATACAAATACCGTATTGATTGCCGGTCTTCCCATCTGGTCTGATTGTACGTAGGTGCCGCTGAAATCAGGTTCATTGTCGACCATTGGTTCATCATCATCTGAACACGAGGTCATAAACATGCTGGCAGTAGCCAACATTAGTAAGCATAAATATTTATTAAGTTTCATGATATTTTTTCTTTTAAGGTTAATTAATTACGATTTCTTAGTTTCTACCCATGTATTGATCGAATCAGCATTACCGAGTTCACTCTTTGGTAATTCAAGAACAATACTTAATACATTGGTCCCTGCGAATGTGTCTGCGCCTGGATCTGAAAACCCAGATGCCGTACCACCTAAAATGGCGGAGTATGCGCCAAGGTCAAAGAAGAATGGGTCATCTCTTGGTCCAGCAAATAATTTGAATCCACTGTTGTCGCCAATCGATGCTGTCGAACCGTAGCTTGTAATATTGGTTGACACGTTCATCATTGATTCATCAATTGTACTTGAAGTACCTACTGATGATGGTACGTATGGTCCAAATGCATACATTTTACCATCTCTTGGAATCAATTGAATAACGAGGTCTTCAACATTATCGCCATCATTATCAATATTAATTTCAGTTAAAACACTTTCATCAAAGCTAGCAGTAGAAGTAGCCATTGGGCTTAATAATCCCTGCATTGATATGGCAAACACCATATTGTTAGAATTTTCGGGGCTTTGAAATGCATAGTAGTCTGTGATATCAGAACTAGTACCCGATACGTTAGGTGCATCAATATGATCTGCTGCCATGAGGCCTATACCAATTACAGCGATTAGAATATAAGATGCAATAAAGAACTTTCTTTTCATCATTAAATTTTTTAGTTAAATAATCTGTAAGTCGCCTTACACTAATGACTACGGGTAAGAAAGTCCGATTGGATTTATTATTTCAAAAATTATGGAAGATAGTCCGGTTTTGAGTTTTGCATTTTTGCCGCAAAGGCCTGCTGTATATCATCTTCTGATAAAAATGCCGCATTAAAATTTGCAATAAAATTTAATCCTGAATCCACTGAATTATCTCTGGTATGCAGTAAAGTTTCCTTGATGCCACGGACCACCAAAGGAGAATGCAGGGCTATTTCAGCAGCAAGTTTAAGGGCAGCTTTCATCAATTGATCCCGATCCGGAAAGCAATTACCAACCAAATGTATTCTCTTCGCTTCTTCACCAAAAACAGATCTGCCTGTATAAGCCATTTCTGCAGCATGTGCGTATGGAATAATTTTAGGCAACCTTTGCAAGGTACCTAAGTCTGCAACCAGTCCCAGGAC
>JABDJE010000024.1 GCA_013002625.1 Saprospiraceae bacterium
GGTTTTGAAGTCTTACTCAGGAATCGATGTACAAGAATTTGAGGGAGCTGGAGCTGCAGGGGGAATCGGTGCTGGCCTTCTGGCCTTATGCAAGGCAGAATTGGTCAGCGGATTTAATATGCTTTCAGATATAACCAATTTATCTCATGCAATAGCGTCTTCCGATTTAATTATTAGTGGTGAAGGTAAAATTGACGCTTCTTCTTTTCAAGGCAAGGTTGTAGGTGGCATTTCAAAATTAGCAGAGGAATGGAATAAGCCTTTGGTCCTGGTTTGTGGAAGTGTAGATATTGAAACATATAATCTAAGACAACAGCACATACCCATTTTTAGCATGATGACATATGCAAGGGATTTAGATGATGCGATAGCCAATGCAGAGGAATATCTGGTAAAGTGTTGTGAATTGATGGCCGAGTACATACGTGGAAAGTGGATGGTTTAACTCAAACGAGTATTGGATATCAGTCTCAAATTCAAAGTCCCAGATTGCAGGGTGAAATCCTTGAAACTTAAAACATGGAACTTGAATCCTTATAATTTACAGCCCAAAAACCATCCCTTCTTTAGCAATATTGAATCCCTTGGCAATGACATTTTTGAAAGCAGCACTATTCTGATCCCAGACAGGGTTTGTGTGATTGAAATGAATGAAGTACACCTTAGCTTTTTCCTGATCATTTATAGTATCGAATTTTTCAAGACTTTCTATGATGAATGGGTGTGGTATTTCTGATATGTTACGGTTGTTGATTTCAACAGCATCGTAAAAAGTTGCATCCAGAAAAGCATAATCTACAGTTTCAATAAGACTGTTAATATCAACCTCCCACTTACTCCATTTGTCGATATCCGGTATAAACAACGCCGACTTATTTGGACCATGAATTATATATGCAGCGGTCTCCGAATATTCATCCCTGTGGGGGACTTCCATCAATTTAATTTCTATATGTTCAGTTAGCTTGAACATTGTATCAACATTCAAACTTAAGGGTTGAATATTATTGCGATCGACCAATTGGTTCCAAGGACCATTTTTCTGAATAAACTGTATGAATCGGGGAAGACTATACAATCTAACACCTTGCGCGTCCACGGCTTCTTTACCCAGGAACATTAAACCCGTATAATGACCGATATGTGCATGTGTTATGAATATGGCATCCGGAAGTTGATCGGCATCATCTGCCCGTTGTGCTAAGGCGGCTGTTTGGGCAATGCAGTCTGGCGTTGCTTCAAATATAAAACTCATGTCAGCGAGGCGGTCGATCAATCCAAGGCTCACTACTTTACCGCCTTTCTCCTGATGAGCATTCAATTCTTTGCAACAAGATTTCTGACAGGCGATCTGGGGATAACCAGCATCCTGGGCTGTGCCTAAAACCATAAGTTCTATTTCGTATTTGGTTTCAGGTTGATGTTTGATATCATGACAGGAAACCAGGCAGCAGATAGACAGCACAAAAGCGAGGCGCAAGAACATTGAAATATAATTTGAGTTTATGAAATTAAAAAAGCCCTGCAACAAATTGCAGGGCTATCCTTTGTAAAGCGTAAAAAAGAGTTATCTGAGAACCGAAAATTTCTTGACAATTTGTTCTTTTTCGGAGATGATTTGAAGCATATAAATGCCTGACTCTAATAAACTGATATCAACAGGAGTATTATTAATGCCTGTTGTTGACAAAATCATTTGTTTTTGAATGAGTTGACCATTTGCATCAATTATTGCTAATTGTATTGTTTCCTCAGCTTTAGTGTTTATCGTTACATTAAGTATGTCTCTTGCCGGGTTTGGATAGAGATTAACATCCTCAATTTTTTGAATATATGCATTCTCATTCAAACTTATAAGTTCTTCAGCTTCATCAGAATCTCTTGTTCCAGAAGAGCTACAACCACTGATGAAGACATCATCAATATATATTCTGTCATTGTTTTGGCTTGCATCACATCTGAATCTGAATCGTGTATTGGAGGTAAAGGTTCCAGTAATTACAACACTTTCAAACTCTCTTACATTATTTACAAATTCAGATCCTCTTGCCCAAGTGATAAGTGTCTGGTAGCTTGCACCGCCATTGGTGCTTGCTTGCAACCAGAAGTCCTCGCCATTCTCCATACCTGCAGCAATGTAGGTGAAATCAATGGTTACCTCAGAATAGGAAGCAAGGTTCAAGTTGTCAGTTGTCATAACAGAGGAATTTGTATTATCTCTGATTCTTACACAATAAGTGCCACTGTTTGCAAAAGCGGAGTCATTAGCAGATCTTCTGCAATCTGAACCACCGTCATTCCAAATACCCCATCCAGATTCAAAGTTATGGTTATTGATGGTCTGGTAACTACAGCCAGAGCTACATGGATCGCAATCTGGGCCACCACAATCTACACCTGTCTCATTACCATTTTGTATTCCGTCTGAACAAGTTGGACCACTCCCCCCACCAAGACAGAAGTTGGTTGTTTCAGAAGCTCCAAATTGACCACCTGAGGCCAAGGTGTTATTGTTATCATCTTCTAAACTGTAAGAACCGTTACCATATGCACAACAGATTCCATCGCCATATGCATCAAATATTGTAAAATCATAACAATCATCAACTAGACAATAAGTTTCATTTACTGTTCCACCTTGCGTACTGTACGGCCCACCAGAAGCAACGACACCGCCTCCACTGTTAGTAATTTCCCAGGTAGTTTCACCAGGGTAATTATCTAAAACTAAACTCAATGTAACTTCAGTATCGTTACACCCGGAATTACATGGAGGACAATCAGGACCTCCACAGTCCACACCTGTCTCGTTGCCATTTTGAACCCCATCAGTACAAGTTGGAGGTGCAGTAAAACAGAAATTGGTGGTTTCAGAAGCACCGAACTGACCTCCGGATGCTAAAGTATTGTTGCTACCATCAACTAAGTTGTAAGAGCCATTACCATAGGCACAGCAAATACCGTCTCCATATGAATCATTGATTGTGAAATCATAACAGCCATCAATTAAGCAGAAAGTTTCATTTACAGTTCCGCCTTGCGTACTGTAAGGTCCACCAGATGCCATGACACTGCCACCACTGTTAGTTATTTCCCAAGTTGTTTCGCCAGGGTAGGTATCTAGAACAATAGTTAATGTTACTTCAGTGTCATTACAACCTGATGAACATGGAGGACAATCAGGTCCACCACAATCTACACCAGTTTCCTGTCCATTCTACACCGTCTGTACATGTTGGAGGAGATCCTTGTCCACATCCATTAGAATTAAGAAGACTTTCTCTGAATCCATTTGTATCGAATAAGGCACGCATTCTGGTAGTCTGTCCTTGCGTATAAAGGTTCATGCAAGCGTCATCTGAATAATCCATATAGTTTTGAACCATATCTGTTGATCCACAAGATACATGACCCAATGCACACCCGTAGTTCGGATTGTCTGATGTTGGCGTATCACCAACGCCGTCATCCTGACCGCAAGGCCCGTCTCCCCAGATGTGGAATAAATCTAACCAATGACCAACTTCATGCGTACATGTTCTTCCAAGATCGAAAGGCGCAGTTGCGGTGCCAGTAGTACCAAAATATTGGTAATCGTTTACAACGCCATCTGTGGCAGCCGGTCCACCAGGGAATTGTGCATATCCAAGAATACCACCGCTGATATCACATACCCAGATATTTAAATAATCATCACGTGGCCAAGCATCCTTACCCCCACTCGAGTTAAACTTGACATTATCATTTGTAGAAAATGATGTTACGGAAGTAGATGTTCGCGTGATTCCATTAGTAGCGTTGCCATTTGGATCCACTGTCGCCATACAGAACTCAATTTCTGTATCTGCTGCTTGTGCCCATGTGTTATCAGCATCACTGTTCATTCTACGGAAATCGTCATTCAGTACGGTAATTTGAGATAAAATCTGTGCATCACTGATGTTTTCTGCAGCAGTGTTATACACAACATGCACAACAACAGGAATAGTAATTATGCCGTTCACGGCTTTTTCAGGATTGTTAATAAAGGCTTGTGTTGCCTTTTCAATGGCTTTTCTGTTTTCTTTGAAATCAGGGTACTGATCCATTAGTTCATGATAATGGTCCATGGAACCGCAGTTTCTTTGAGACATTAGATTTTGGGAGATAGTTAGGACAAATAGTAATAGTATAATTCTTACACTCATAACGATAGAATTTAGAAGTTAAAAAAATAGTGCTGCTTGTGTTTAAAGGGGTGGATTATGTTCTGCATGGAAAAGAAAACTCGAAAATCGGATTTCTTGAAACGTTAGGAGTGTGATGCAAAACTTTCACATAATATTGAAGAATAAGGGCTTCACCAAATAATTAATTGCATAATTATCGACAAACAGAAAAATTTAGGGAGAACCCTGAAAACCAAACACTAATAGTGTGCGTATATATGGGTGTATTACCTGAAAGGTGATCTATTACGTAACATAATAATATTGGCTTATGAATTTAATTGTATTCTTTTTATCATTTTATATGGGAACTTCTGCTATTGCAGATAGCTCAACTTTTTCGGATTATAATAATGAGCGTGTCACTTTTACTTTGCAAAACAAGTCCTTGAAATCTATACCTCTTATAATCCCAGGAGTCATGAAACCTAACCTGTCACCAAAATCAAAGAGTGGGGTAACGTTCAGGATAGGACAGAAAATCTTATTCAAATATAAAGGCAAACGAAAAGTACTACTTGTAGTGTCAAAAGAATTAGCAGGCAAGACACTAGATGTTGCAGAATTGATCAAGAAGGCAAAGAATATAATAGATGGAAAGATCAGCACGAACGAATAAAGCAGTCTTTTTAATAGTAATCTCCGATTCAATTAGTATTTCAATATTAAATACAATACTTCCCTAAAATCCTCTGGAAACTTTTAATCGATTATGAAAGCAGCAACTTGTGGATAAGGTTGTCTATAAGATATGTTATAACATATTAAATATTCTTTTAATGTATAAATAATATTTGCATTTCAATCAAGACACACTTCGAAGTTAAATTTGAGTGAATGCAAAACATTAATATGAATAAACGGGCAATAGATGTTGTGGTTATTTCTGATCTACATCTCGGCACATTTGGATGTCATAGCAAAGAGTTATTGGAGTATCTCAATTCAATCAATACCAAAACACTTATACTCAATGGAGATATTATTGATGTTTGGAATTTTAAGAAGAAGAAATTTCCTGATGAGCATCTCCTTGTGCTTTCAACAATTTTGTCGATGTCACAGAAAGGAACTAAGGTCTATTATATTACAGGTAACCATGATGATTTATTAAGGCAATTTAGTTGTTCAAATTTTGGTCAAATCCAACTAGAGGATAAGTTAATCCTGGATATCGGAGGTAAGCGTCATTGGTTTTTCCATGGAGATATTTTTGATGCTTCAATTCAAAATGCCAGATGGTTAGCTAAACTCGGAGGGAAAGGTTATGACCTGCTAATCTGGTTAAATAGAACAATAAATAAGCTAGCAAAATTCCTTGGTCGCAAACCGATGTCATTTTCACGCAAAATCAAGGAGAATGTGAAGAAAGCGGTTAAGTACATACATGACTTTGAACAGATAACCGTCGATTTGGCGGTGGAGAACAATTTCGATTATGTTGTATGCGGCCATATTCATACAGCATGCATAAAAAAAATGTCACATTCTCATGACAAAGGAAGCGTGATTTACATGAACTCAGGGGACTGGGTTGAAAGTCTAACGGCTTTGGAATACTATAACGATGATTGGCATTTGTTCACCTATGATTATGATGTAGAAGTGCCTTTTGAGTTGTTGCTTCAAAGCATTGAAATCAAGCAAACACGGATTGAGACGCTGGATCTCGTAATTTAAAACAAACAAAATGAAAGTATTGTATGCTGTTCAGGCTACCGGTAATGGACATCTTTCCAGGGCAATAGAAATCACCCCTTACTTACAGGAGCTGGCTGATGTTGATATTTTATTAAGTGGCATTCAGTCAGATATAAGATTAAACTTTCCTATCAGGTTTCGAAAGTATGGACTCAGTTTTATTTTTGGAAAACAAGGGAACATAGATTTACTGAGGACGGCAAAAAGTTTGAAACCCATGCGTTTGATCTATGACATCATGACAATAGATTTAGATGATTATGATCTGATTATAAATGACTTTGAACCTATCACTGCTTGGGCTTGTAAAATTCGCGGAAGAAAATGCGTCTCATTGTCTCATCAGGCATCTTTCAGATCTGATCTTACACCTAGACCAAAGCAGAAATCTTTATGGGCTGAAAAAATACTACAATTGTATGCGCCTTCCACTGAATACATCGGTCTTCACTTTAAATCTTATGATGAAAATATTCGTACCCCAATAATACGTTCAGAAATTAGAAATTTGAACGTATCGGATAAAGGACATGTTACTGTATACTTGCCGGCTTATAGTAAAGATTTTCTAATCTCTACTTTTCAGAAAGTGAAAGAAGTTAATTTCAAAGTCTTTGTTAAAGGTGAAAAACAAAAATCAGTACATGGAAATGTAGAAGTATTTCCAGTTGGAAGTGAAGACTGGTTAGAAGCATTTAGTTCAGCTCATGGTGCAATTATGGGAGCAGGTTTTGAAGGTCCGTCAGAGGCACTTCACCTTGGTAAGAAGCTCATGGTGCTACCTATGACCGATCAATACGAACAAGTCTGTAATGCAGTAGCTTTAGAGGAAATGGGTGTGCATGTTACACGAAAAATTAAGTCCACTTTTTCAAGTCAAATTAAGTATTGGCTTAAGCAGGATGAGATGGAAAGGTATGATTTTCCATTTCACTCAAATACACTTGTCGAAAATATACTGAAAATGGCTTAGGTAGAATAAGCAACACATGATTCCAGGAGGGGTACATCCTTCAATGCTGGATGATTAAAAGATCCGATGTACTGCATTCCAATCTTTTTCATAACGGCTATAGAAGGATGATTAATTTCAGGTGCGAATGACATAATCTTCGCAATCTCATGTTCATTTTTCATGAAATCAAGACATGCTCTCGCCCCTTCAGTCGCCAATCCCTTGTGCCAGAATGCTTTGTTTAAACGCCAGCCTATATCAATGCAGGGCGTATAGGGAGATTCAAAAAACTGTTCTGCACAGCCAATACAGCCCATGAATTCATTTGTATCTAGAAAGTCAACTGCAAAATAACAGAAGCCATTTTTATCGTATTGCGATCTCATGCGCTCAATAAGTGCTTGGGTTTGATTAAGAGTCTGGGTTCCAGGAAAATATTGCATTACAACTTTGTCCCCATTTAAAACAGACATCGGTTCAAGATCGGTATCTTCCCATTCTCGGAAACCGATACGATCAGAAGTGAAAACGTAGGGCATGGAATTTTCTTTCAAATGTAAGCATTGATCACTCTTGAGGATTATAAAAATCTTCAAAACCTGGTTTCAAAGCCGTCAACTCTACCGTATGGCCATCAGGATCTGTGAGGTAAACAGACTGGAAGTAATAATGATCCTGCTCTTTTATTGGAATGCCAAGTTGCTTGAAATATTTAAGTGCTTTGTCGTATTCCTCAAAATCGACATTAAAGGCGAAGTGATCAATTTTGATATTCTGTATATAGCCAACGGGAGGATCATCCATTTTAGCAGGAAATAAAGCGATACCAGTTTTACCTTTAAATAACATAATAGGAAATGGGTCCCATTCTTCTTTGCGTATTATAGTAAGCCCTAATACCTCATGGTACCATTTTGCTGATCTTTCTATATCAGCTACCCTGATAGCAACATGGTCCAGGGAATTTATTTTGAAATCATGCACCTATAAGTACTTTATTGTGAAGTCGATTAACTTTTGTTTGAAGTTATTATAAGGGGGCGTCAATAGTTCCAGTGCATTTGGCATGTTTTGTTTTAGTATACCCCTATTATTTGTGAATGCATCAAACCCAGCCTTACCCCCAGCTTTTCCAATGCCACTGTTGTTGCTTCCGCCAAATGGTAAATGTGTATTATAGAAGTGGACGCCGGTATGATTGATGCAACTGCCTCCTGCCCTGGTATTGTTAAGAATATGATTGATTTTCTTTTTATTTCTACTATAGATATATAATGCCAAAGGTTTTTCTCTTCCATTGATGATCTTTATTACGTCATCAATATTTTCATAACTGTGAAGTGGAAGCAGTGGTCCGAAGATCTCTTCAGTCATCAACTCTGAATCCATGGGCACATTCTCCAAGAGGGTAGGTTCAATGTAATCTTCCTCATGCTTGGTTTTTCCACCATGTATCACATGCGCTCCTTTGTTAATAGCATCTTCTTGATAACCCAATACGCGCTTGTAATGATTGTTATTTACCATTCGGGCATAACTTACTTCTTGCGATGGATCTTCAGAATAAAACTTGTGGATATAAGATTTTATCTTATCCTTGAATGCCGGCATTTTGCTCTTATGGACAAAAACATAATCGGGTGCGATGCATATTTGACCATTGTTGACAAACTTCCCCCAAGCGATTCTACGGGCAGCCACATCAACCGAGGCAGTTTCGTCAACGATAGTAGGCGATTTACCGCCCAATTCTAAAGTTACCGATGCCAAGTTTTTAGCTGCAGCACCCATCACGATTTTTCCAACTGCTGGTGAGCCAGTAAAGAATATGTGATTGAATGGTAAGGATAAAAGCTGTTGAGCGGTCTCAACAGCACCTTCGACCAGGGCAACTTCTTTTTCATCAAAACACTCTTCTACAATCTTCCGCATAATTGAGGATGCATGCGGTGTGTGCTCGCTGGGTTTAAGGATTACACAATTACCAGCAGCTATAGCAGAGACCAAAGGTCCAAATGTCAAATTAATCGGAAAGTTCCAAGGTGAAATAATGAGGACAACACCTTTCGGTTCTTTGTGTATATACGATGTACTGCCCAGCAATGCAATCGGTGTTACGACTTTTTCATCGCACATCCAGTCTTTTAAATGCGCACAGGTATGTTTGATCTCAGAAGTCGTCGGATAGATTTCGGTCATGTCTACTTCTGACGGATGCTTTCTAAAATCATTATAAAGCGCTTCCTGAATTTGAGACCGGTACTTTAGAATACAGTTCTTAAGACGCTTTAGTTTTTTAATTCTTGCCCGTACAGAAGATCTTGCGACCTCATACTGATGTTGTTTTTGTTGTTCGAAGAGGGCGGTGATTGATTCAATTGATCTTGTTTGGCTTCGTGATATGCTAGATTCCATGGATGGAAGGTAAAACGAAAATCGGAAAACGGCAAACGGAAAAAAGATGAAAGGCCATGGCACAAAGTGTGAACAATTTTTTATTCTTATCGACTAAACCTGTGGTGCATTTAGAAATCTTCTCTTGAAAAGGAAATAGAATAAGTAGAACTGGGAAAGAAGAACCAATGAAGAGTAACGAAAAATTTATTTCAAATTATTAGGATTAAGTTTCAAACTTAATCCTGATCCTCTTTAATATTTAGGTTTTTCAAATTCTTCAATTTTCAAAACATAATCTGGATATTGCTCATTTTGCATTGTTAGGATTATAATGTATTAACTAAAACTTGGTCTGGCAAACTATAGTAAAAAATTAGATTGTAGACATTCGATGCGATTGGCTTGAAATTCACCGCAAACTTTCTAGAGCTGTATTATTAGGATTAAGATTCAAACTTAATCCTGATCCTCCTACATATTTAGGTTTTTCAAATTCTTCAATTTTCCAAACATAATCTTGATATTGCTCATTTTGCATTGTTAGGATTATAATGTATTAACTACAACTTGATCTGGCAAACTATAGTAAAAAATTAGAATATAGTCATTCGATGTGATTGGCTTGAAATTCACCACAAACTTTCTAGAGCTGTATTATTAGGATTAAGTTTCAAACTTAATCCTAATCCTCCTTAAGAATTAGCTTATTTCTAACTCTTTAGTTTTTCAAACTTAATCCTGATCCTCCTTAAGAATTGGCTTATTTCTAACTCTTTAGTTTTTCAAACTTAACACTGATCCTCCTTTAGAATTAGCTCGGTGCTAATTAAAATAGCTTCTCCATAATACAGCAAAGATTGGCTTATGAACCGTTCATATTTTACACTCCTAGTTCTTTACTTTCCACGTTTCTCGTTTTCTGTTTTACTTCTATTCGAATTCCACAACCCTCTCCGTCAACTCCCCAGCCTTCACCTCGATCTCAAACTTTTCAACCTTCCCTTTATGAGGACCCAACGCTTTTAAAGAAACGAAGTATATGCCCGGGGTCAATTGGAATTCTTTTGGATTACTGGAAGGGGAAGTATAGGTTCGTCCTCCACTATACTTTTTATTTAAATCCTTGTGGGTAATCGAGAACCAGGCATCTACAAGCTCGTTTCCAGAAAAGGCGCCGATGCGTACAATGCCAGATTCAAAATTACAATTCAAATCATAATTGGTTTTTGCTGTGATTGGAATACCTTTTATGATTTTCTCTATATCAGGTCCTTTAACTCTTAAGATTTTGAATTCTACATCATATATACCCGGATCTAAGTCAAAGCTTCGGGCTCTTCCATATGTTCTGTTCCCGGAAACACGATTGCCTTCCGGTGTATAAACGTTTACTACAGCATCCCATAATTCGTTGTTGTTATGACTTGCAACTGTTAGGGTTCCTGAATCAAAGGATATTTCATTAAACGTAATACTATCTCCGAATACTTGAAAATCGTTCACTGTCTGTGCTGTAACATCTGATCCTGACAAGGGTTGAACAACCATTGTATAAACGCCCTCAGGTGCATAAAATGTTGAGGTGTCCTGATATGTTCTGGAATTTGCTACTTGGTCTTTTGAATCTCCCTTATATATTTTCACCCAGGCATCAATGGCTTCCCCGTTTTTAGAAGCGTAGATGCGAACATTACCAGGTGGATCTTCTACTTTATCCGAGGTGGCGGATTGAAGGCTACCATATAGTTCATCCGCATCCGAAGCTTCATAGAACTTTCCGCTTCCAGCTTCGGCTGCACATTTTAAATTATCCATGGATACTTCACCCAGATCAAAACCCACTATATGAAGCTTGAATTCAATACCCGCTTCTTTTGCTTTTCTAACGACCGCACAGAGGTCACCACCACATGATTCAACACCATCTGTAATGAGTATTATGGTTGCTTTGTGATTATCGGCTTTCAATTGGTCGATAACCTTGCTGACTGCATCCGCCAAAGGTGTTCGGCCTAAAGGTTTGATACCAGCTATAGCTGAACTTACAGCAGATCTGTCTGAATTCTCACTCTTGACCAAAACTTCAACATCTGAACAATCAGCTTCTCTTCTGTGACCATAGGCCACTAATCCAACCTGTTGTCCTTCATCCAGGTTTTTCAGGGTAAGATTTAATACCTGAGCTGCTATAGAAGATTTTGTTTCTCCTTCAATTTGACCCCACATGGATCCAGAGGCGTCATAGATGAATACAATGGATTGGGAGGAAATACTTTGAGTTGTGCAGAAGAAGATTAGAAAGGTAACTGCTAATTGTAAGTGTGTTTTCATATTATTGGGTTACAGGTTTCGGGGATTCTATATTTTTATTCTCGAGTCTCGAGACTCGTTTCTAATTCCCCAACACCTCATAATTCTTCCTGTAAATAATTGGTGTCTCACTTTTATACTTTTTAAAAGTTCTGTTGAAATTTCCAATGCTGTCGAAGCCTGATTTAAAGGCTATTTGTTTAACAGTCAAATCGGTCTGAATGAGTTGTTGGCAGGCCCTTTCAATTCTGATATTATTCAAATAATTCACAAATGTTTTGCCGACACTCTGTTTAAACCATCTGCTGAATGCAGAAGGCGTCATACTGATTAGGTCAGCCGCCTGTCCCAAAGAAAGATCCTCATCGTAGTGGCTGATAATATAAGATGTCACTTTGGAAATTCTACTTTGTTGTTTATTCATAGACTGCGTATCAGCAAAAGATACTTCTGATAACTGTAGAATTTCTTTAGTCTTTCTTAGGGTATCCAGAATTTCGATCAACATATTAAGCCGCTTGATGGATGTCAGGCTGTTAAGCTTAATAATCTTTTGTTGTAAGGCTTCTGTAACGAATGGAAAATGAAGACCATATTTTGCCTTGTGAAAGAGTTTGAGAATTGGCTTGAATTCCTCGTGGTGGGTAAATATCGCTTTAGGAATTTGGATGACGTAGGCGATTTCATTGTTATCAGGGTCTCGGTTTGCAGCCACATAATTGTGCGGGAGGTTTTCTCCAATCAAACAAACATCACCGGTTCCATAAGGTGAAATGGAATCACCAATAAACCGCAATCCATTACCATAATGGATATAAGTTAATTCAATCTCAGGATGATAGTGCCAATAAGATTCAAATCCATTGTATTCTTGTCTGAAAACACGAAAGGATTTACCACTACCAACTAAGTCTATGGTTTCAAGTTGTGGTTTCAATTGACTGAATTTTTCTTTGATTTCCCTATAAATAGCTTAATCTATGTCAAAATATGCACATTTTTGGTCAAAATCAATTTACAAGACTAAAGCTTCATTGTGTAGATTGAATTTCTGTTTCGAATTCGCATTTTTGATATATTGAACCAATGAAGCATTTGAACCACCATTCTGAGCGCGATTTAATATACAATCGCAAGGTTGATCCAAGTTTTGAGTCGATTTCGACGCCGCTAAGATTCTTCTATATCTCAATTATATGCGGTCTAATGATGGTTTCCTGTCTGAGCGTAACAAGTAATCCAGCAGAAAATAATAACTCACGCAGTCCTAATATTATTTTAATAATTGGAGATGATCACGGCTACCCATACTTTGGATTTATGGGTGCGGATTATGTTCAAACACCGAATATGGATACTTTGGCTTCTTCAGGCTTTGTTTTTACCAATGCTTATGTGCCGAGCAATCATTGCAGACCTTCTCTGCAGGCCTTGATAACGGGGACCCTACCTATAGTCCACAACAATATGGTTGATTCCATGGCGCAAGCTAAGATGGCACTAATGAGATTTGATTCTGAAGAGAGCCGTAATTCCTGGGAAAAAAACTTCCGCCATCAGGCAATGGAGTCTTTCGAAACCCTTCCTAAAATTTTGACCACAAAAGGCTATCATAGTTTTCAGGGTGGAAAATGGTGGGAATATCACTATAAAAATGGGGGCTTTACTGATGGGATGACAACAGGTTGGACTGAAGAAGAACGGAAGGAGGGTGGCACATGGTTTAAGCGATTTATGGGCGGAGATGGCCTGGCCTTGGCCCGCGCAACGATGCAGCCGGTCTACGATTTTATAGACTCAACATCTGATACACCCTTTTTCATTTGGTATGCACCGGAATTACCGCATTATCCATTCAATGCACCAGACAAGTATTACAACATTTACAAGGAAGAGGACATGGCAGAATCCGCTAAACGGTATTATGCAAACTGCAGTTGGTTTGATGATGGGGTAGGCGCACTTATCAATTATTTAAAAGAAAAAGATTTATACAATAACACCGTATTCATTTATGTAAATGACAACGGATGGGAACAAGAACCCCATCAAGAGTTTAGGCATGATTCTCTGAGATGGCACAATGGCGGTGACAAGGGTAAGCTTGGGATCAATGATCAATCATTCAGAACACCGATAGTAATTGCACAAAAGAATGCTATTCAATCCGGTCGTGACGATGAAAGCCTTATTCACAGCATAGATATATTTTCAACAATCCTTGAATTGGCTGGAATTTCTGCGGATGATTATGAAAAAAGCCAGAGTCTTTTGCCATTGATTACAGGCTCAGAAGT
>JABDJE010000058.1 GCA_013002625.1 Saprospiraceae bacterium
CAACGCAATTATAGAAGTCGTCTGAAATGGAGTTTTCATTTGGGTCCAGGCATTCGAATCATTGACGGCGATGTTAAGGGCAGTTTCAATGTGAATCTCACATTTGGATTTGTACTTGGAAATTAACTTCTTAAAAATATAAATTACAGCTATGAAAAAATTATTACTATGCACGGTACTTGTGCTCGGGTCACTAATGGCCTATACACAAGAACGAATTCCGGTTGACCTTGACGAGTCCAGGCTCTATCTGAATTTATTCGTACCCAGTTTTACACTGGAACAAAAAATCAGCGCTAACCAATCATTATTAGCCACTGCAGGACTGCGACTGTATGGCGAGGAGCAATTTGAAGAATTTGAAATGTCAATGAATCCGTTTGTTGAATTGGAATTCAGAAATTATTATCCACGAAAAAAGGTGAAAAAAGAATTGAGACAGAACTCAGGTAACTTCATTGGCGTCTTATCCGGTTATATTTTTAATGATGTTGTTGGATCTTCAGAAATAGATACATATACCTATAACAATGATGTCTATCTAGCTGGGGTGTGGGGTATTCAGCGCAACTATCAGAGTGGGATTCATCTTAATCTGAAATTAGGACCTATGATTCAGATTGGTGATGGCGAGGTAGATGGGAATTTATACATCCATTTTGGCCTGGGTATTCAATTAGGTCAGTAAATCATTTGAAGTTTAAGTTCAATGAAATGTTAATACAACAACCGTTCATTGAGTTTCAATAAGATTAACACTAATTTTGAATGATGAAACTAGCAATTACTAAATCAGCTGTTATTTCAAATACATTTATATATGTATGCTGTTGCTCTGTGAATACTGAATAGCAGAATCTGATTTTACAATATAAATCTAAAGCCCGTTCTGCATAGAATGGGCTTTTTTTATGGATGGCGTAAACATGCTACGAAATTTGCGGTTGTGTTAATTGAATTATGAATTATGAAAGTGATGAATTATAGGCAAAAAGTTGAACATTTTTTTCAACAGACATTGGATGTATTATATCCAGTCAGGATGGGGGTAACAAATATCAAGACAGGAGAGCTCTCAAGTCTGGCACCTCTGCTTAAAAGTATTCTGGAAAGTAATATTGAACCGACGTCGAAATCACCAGAGGAGATTTTAAATATTTTCTTCGCTCAAATCCTTCCAATCAAAGAAAAATTGGATAAAGATATTACGGCAATGTACCTGGGTGATCCTTCAGCACGCAACGATAACGAAATAATTATTACTTATCCAGGATTCTACGCTATAGCTGCATACAGAATTGCGCATCTGCTTTATCAATTTGATGTTCCGTTAATTCCAAGAATAATTACAGAACATGCACATTCATATACTGGTATTGACATTCACCCTGGCGCTACCATCGGAGAATATTTGTGCATAGATCACGGAACCGGAGTGGTTGTTGGTGAGACCACGGTGATAGGAGATTATGTGAAAATCTATCAAGGGGTTACCTTGGGCGCCTTGAGCATTGAATCCCGACACAAATCTGGTCAGAGACATCCGACAATAGAAAACAATGTCATTATTTATGCTCAAGCTACAATCTTAGGGGGTAAAACGGTCATAGGTCAAAATTCTATTATAGGCGGAAATGTATGGATTACGAAATCTGTTCCAAAAGGATCAAAAGTTTATTACAAAGAATCCAACCAGTTAGGTAATTCAGAGAAAAGTATACTTTATTAAAATGAAACTAGAACAGTTAATAGGTAATACGCCTTTGGTTGAACTCAAAAGACTAAATGAAAATCCAGGGGTCAGCTTATATGCAAAGCTGGAAGGTCAGAATCCAGGAGGTAGTGTAAAAGATCGAGCAGCATACTTCATGATAAAAGATGCCCTTAAGGAAGGTAAACTGAAGCATACTGATACTCTGATCGAAGCGACAAGCGGAAATACCGGAATTGCTCTGGCCATGATCGCATCTCTGTTTGGTATAAAAATCAAATTAGTGATGCCTGAAAGTGCAACGATTGAACGCGTCCAGACCATGCGTGCATATGGCGCGGAGGTCATATTAACACCGGCCGACGGAACGATAGAATACTCAAGATCTTATGCACTGGAGCAAGCTAAACAGAATGGATATATTATTTTGGATCAATTCAATAATAGCAGCAACAAGCGGGCACATTATCATACCACTGGGCCGGAGCTGTGGAGAGATACCAATGGCGAGATAACGCACTTTGTCTCGTCAATGGGGACCACAGGAACAATTACTGGCAGCTCTACCTTTCTGAAAGAAAAAAATAGTAGTATCCAAATCATTGGCGCCCAGCCCGCTGAAGGATCTCGAATTCCAGGAATTAGAAAGTGGAGCCCTGAAATGCTTCCGGGTATTTTTGAACCTGATAAGGTCGATCAAATAGAACTCGTAAGCAGAGAAGAGGCCATAGAGCATTCAAGATTGCTGGCGCAACGGGAAGGCATCTTTGCGGGTATGAGCAGTGGAGGTGCCTTGGCTATTGCATTGCGTATTGCCAACTCAATTGATGAAGGCGTAATCGTATTTATAGTCTGTGATAGGGGAGACCGCTATTTAAGTTCTGATTTGTTTGATATGTCCATCCAAACTAAAGTTTAATCAATGGTAAGCTTTTGATTAATTGGCCATGATCTTTAAAATGAATGGTATATTTTCCATTTGATAAATGTCCAAGATTCATTTGAATATTTTGAGTCGTCGATCTATGAACGATTTTACCTGCCGTATTCACAACTTCAATATCATATCTTTCGTACATGTTCAGTCCCTTGATTGTAATGGTATCTGTAAAGGGGTTTGGATATACAGCCAACTTAGGATTGATGTCAACTGATTCAGTTGTTGTAGTCGAACCCTTGAACAACCACTCATAAGCATCATTAAATTCACGTGCCCAATACCATTCTGAATGTGCACCGTCCGGATGAATAATTAGATGTGCGTTGTTTTCTGTTGCACCCGATGAAGTTAAGATGGTTTGCATGTTTTGTATAGTGGAAATGTAGACATTGCCCTCACCTTCACCGACGATAGTATACAAGCGTGTGTCTTGAGGAAAATCATTATCAGCTGCATGTTGAAATGTTTCTGTCGAAAACCAATAGGCAGGTGAGAACGAACCGATTTTACCAAAAACTTCGGGATACTCCAGCCCGGCATATAATGATATCAATCCCCCCATCGAACTGCCCATGATTCCTGTATTGGCCTTATCAGGCATTGTTCTGTACTGGGCATCAATATCTGGCTTAAGTGTATGTACTATAAATTCAATGTATTCATCGCCCAAGCCTCCACCATATTGAGGGTTAGTCCAGGGCGAGTATTCATTTAACCTTTCGGAACCGCCATTATCTATGCCAATCACAATGATACCGTGGTCGCCATTAGCGTGTTGGGCATTGAGTGTTTCATCTACTTCCCATTCACCGCTAAATGAGGTGGCAGAATCAAATAAATTCTGACCATCATGCATATATAACACAGGATATTTTTTCGAACTGCTGTCATAATCTGGTGGGAGGTAAACCCATATCCGTCTGTTTCTGTTCAATTGTGGCATAAAGTAATCGGTTGAGAGAATATGCACATTTTCAGCTGCGGTACTCTGGGAGCCGCCGGTGTCTTCCCATGAAAGGATTTCAATCAAAAGGCTATCGGGACCTCCGTCATAACTGAAGGTTCTGTCTGGTCTAAATCCGCCGTTCTCATTGCCTTCGACGGTATCCCAGCTGCCTCTGGTAAATTTGAAAGTAAGTGTTCCAACCTGTGGATTTAGATCTATGATATAATCTCCATTTGCCAATTTGTTCAATTTGTAATTATCTGAGCCGGGGTTCCAACTTTGAAAATCACCTGCTATATAAATGGAGGCATTCTCAGGAGTATTATCCGGGACCTGTATGACCCTGATGTGTAACTGAGAATTGGCGCTAATTGATGATAAGAGAAAAATTATTAGAATAAGACCTTTATTCAACTGCATGCGAATTTGTTATTGGCATAAAGTTAAATAATTGTCGAGCACCATATTCGATATACTTACCAAGGTGATGTTAAATTCAAATTAAGAAGGTGGAAATTATGTTAAAAATTACATTATTTTTACTTAGATTGATTCCAGATAGTACATATAAGTATTATCTTTATTCTATCAATTATAATCATGGCATCTAAATGCTGCAAAAAGAAATGTTGCAAAAAATATAAGAAAAAGGGCAAGTCAAATTGCAAAAAATGCCCTAAGAAATGTATGGCTTGTTGTCCCTAAATTAGCTTGCAGCTTTGCTTAGTCTTTCTATCTCATTCATCAATTCTTCTGCTTCTGCATATTTTAAGTCAGCTTTTGTGCGATCTATCTTTGACAATTCGAAAGCTTCCTGACTTAATTTTTGATATTGGGCTCTCAGTTTGTCTATTGGTGATTTTTTCTTGAATAATCCGAACATGTTTTATTTTTTAAGTTAATTAAGTTCTTAATTGTTGTTTATCTAATTGTATACAAGTGAATTATAAAGCGCTTTGTTCTTTACTCTAACCTCTAACCTCTAACCTCTAACCTCTAACCTCTAACCTCTAACCTCTAACCTCTAACCTCTAACCTCTAACCTCTAAACTCTAAACTCTAAACTCTAAACTCTAAACTCTAAACTCTAAACTCTAAACTCTAAACTCTAAACCTTTATCTCTCATCATCCTCTTATACTGGACATGCCACCGTCCACTCGCATGATTTGACCGCTGATCCAACTGGCTTTATCCGACAAGAGGAAAGCTGCCATAGCTGCAATATCTTCGGCCTGACCAATTCTTTTAAGTGGATGTCGATTATTATTGTTTTCGATTTTATCTTCTGAGGATAGCAGTTTATCCGCAAGCCGTGTTTGTGTTAACGAAGGCGCAATGGCATTAACGCGTATCGATGGCGCCAATTCAGCTGCCAAGGATTTTGTCAAGCCTTCGATGGCGCCTTTTGAAGCAGACACCTGAGCGTGAAAAGGAAATCCATTCTGTACAGCAACAGTTGAAAAAGCAACAACAGCACCAGGACCATTATTTTTCAGTGAAGGAATGGCCGCTTGTAGTATTTGGGTATAGCCAATCACATTAAGTTTGTAATCTTCAATGAAAGCTTCAGGTTTTAGTCTTGAAAAAGGCTTGAGGTTGATGGATCCAGGACAATAAGCCAGACCATCCAATTGGTCAGGTATGAAAGAGAGGTCAATATCAGATGCTGTCACATCCAATTGCACCCATTTCAAATTATCATGCTGGAAAGCTGGAAGGGTTTTATTATGTGTCCCTATTATATGATGACCTTCTGAAATTAATGATTGTGTCAATGCTGCCCCAATGCCCGAGGAAGCGCCTATTATTAAATACCTTTTCATAATGCTACAAACAAGCGATTCCGATGAATGTTTAGGGCAGGGCTTATTATCTCGAATCCTTCAAAAATGAGCTGATAAATAACGGAATCTCTCATTTATGTTACTTTATCTATGATAAATATTGTTAATATGAAAATATCTCAAAAAAAGATGATTATATATTACATTAATTAATAATATATATATAAATTAGAGTATACGGATGAATGATCCGGCAAAAAGAAGACTATAAAATGCCTTAGGCAAATTTCAAAATAAATATAGAGTAGGGTTGGGGTACTAATATCAAATTAGGCCCCTTTTTTTATGTCATTTCTTTAATTCTTCAGCAGCGACTGCTGCACCAATTATACCAGCATTATTGAGGAGACGAGCAGTTAAAACAGGTGTCTCTATGGATAGTTGATCTTTATATTTATCGAATTTTTTACTGGCACCACCCCCCAATATGAATAAATCCGGGGAAAATGTGCGTACAATATGTTTGAGAAAGAAGTCAAAGCGTTTGCCCCAGGTTTTCCAATCCAGATCCTGATCCTTTCGCGCTTTATCTCCTGCATAATATTCAATAGGACGACCATCTTTGCCCAGAAGTCTGCCCATTTCAATATTGGGTATTAATGTACCATTATAAAATACACCTGATCCAATACCTGTTCCGACCGTAAGCATTACCACCATTCCGGATTTGCCTTTACCTTCACCAAATTTCATTTCTGCAAAACCTGCGATATCTGCATCATTCATGACGAGGAAGGAACAAGCTGTTTTGCCTTCAAATAATGCCTTAACATCAGTTCCAATCCATTCGTTATCAATATTACCTGCTGTTGTTGCCACGCCGTCCTGAATAACAGTGGGAAATCCACACCCTACAATTCCTTTATATTTAAAATGTGAAACCAGTTGCTTAATCGTCTTTGCAACAGCCTTGGGTTTTGACGGCTGTGGTGTTGGAATTCGGTGTCTTTCGGATACCAATACGCCCTTTTCGGTGTCAACCAAAGCCCCTTTTATGCCGGACCCGCCTACGTCTATTCCAAGTATTATCATGCTTTTATTATTACAAACTTATTAATTGAGTAGTTGTTTTTCTAAAGTTTCCAGAGCAACGCCTTTTGTCTCCGGCATTATAAAAATGACAAACAATAATTGTAAAATCATCATGCCGGCGAAAAAAGCAAAGATGCTGCCTCCAGAAAAATGAGCCAAAACAGTTGGGGTAATAAGCGTGATCACTGCTGCACAAACCCAATGGATTCCTGAACCCCATGACATACCTTTGTCGCGAGAGGTGTTTGGAAATATTTCAGAAATATAAACCCAAATAACAGCGCCCTGACCGATGGCATGCGCGGATATGAATGCACATACGAATATGACCACAAGTGTTCCTTCAGCACCTGTGAAGAAGGCCCATGAAACAGCAAACAGAGAAAGAATATAACCTATTGAACCAATGAGCATTAAAGTGCGCCTTCCAAGTCTGTCAATGAGATACATTCCCAGAATTGTAAAGAGAAGATTCATAATTCCTATCGGGATGGATGCGCCAAGTACATTGTCTAACGCGATTCCTGCTTGTTCAAAAATCCTTGGAGCATAATACAGCACGAAGTTTATACCTGACAACTGATTGAAGAATGCCAATAAGAAAGCCAGTGTAATAGGTTTTCTTAATCTCTTAGAGAAAAAAACCTGGTGTTCTTTTTCGGATAATGATTGTTTGATGTTTTGAATTGTCTGATCCAATTTATCTGGAGCTAAGATTTGTTCTAAGACAGTCCTTGCTTCAGCTTCATTGCCTAATCTGGCGATAAGCCATCTTGGACTGCGCGGCACCCCGAGTACCATTAATGTATAAATTATTGCGGGGACAACTTCTATACCCAACATCCATCGCCAAGCATTGTGATCAATATATTTACTAATTAGAAAATTTGATAAGAAAGCTAGCAGAATACCGAAAACTATATTGAACTGATAACTGGCAACCAATTTACCACGTGTATCCTTGGGCGCTATTTCAGAAATATAAATAGGCGCAGCTACAGAGGAAGCTCCAACAGCTAGTCCACCGATAAATCTAAATAATGAAAAGCTATATGGATCCTGCGCGAGGCCAGACCCCAGGGCAGAAATCGTATACAGTATACCAATCCAGAAAAGGGTCTTTTTTCTTCCAAGCAGGCGACAAGGAATACCGCCAGCCAATGCGCCAACCACTGTCCCCCACAACGCCATAGACATTATAAAGGTGCCATGAAATAATTGACCTGTATTCCAAAGTTTTTGGATTGCCAGATCGGCACCACTAATCACAACCGTATCAAATCCAAATAGAAATCCAGCCAGGGCTACGGTAATTGACCAATAACGGAGGCGGTTGGTATGCATGTGTTTAATTTGAGCAAATTAAGATAGTGAAATATTGGACAAGACGGAATGGGATATGAAGATCTGACAATGTACAAGTATTAGGTCTGTAACTAACCAAAAAAGCCACCTGGAGTCAGATGGCTTTTTATTTGTCGATGGAGATCGACATCAATTTTGTACATGAAACTATTCTACAGCTTTTTCACCTTTGTGATACGTGGTGTAGATGTATATCGGAATATCTAGTTCGCCCAGTCTGTCCATAATCAATGGTCTAACTTCATCCCAATCCAAGCCACCATAACCAGTCGCTAACCTTGGAATTGCAAGGCTTTTAATATTTTCTTCTTTTACCAGTTTTACCAATGATTTTAATGCATGATTCACATTTGGTAAACTGGCTCTTCCTGGATGACTGTTATGGCTGGGCGCTGGCTCTTGGGTCATAAGGTTAATAATGCGAACACCGCCTACACCGCCCCACATCCATACCTCACCAGGCGATGGGTTATCCAATCTGCAGTAATGTCTGAAGTCTTTGGCCATTGATGGATAATTCTCTCTTAAGGAAAGCGCTAAACCTCGGTCAAAGTGATCATTAGGCGCTACGCCATGTGCGATGGCTTGTGCCTTTGTTAACAATATATCTCCGTGAACTTCTTTAATCATAATTATTATTTTCTTTCACTTCAAATCTCATTGAAAATTCCTCTTAATTATATGACTTCTATTAGCACAGCTGGTGATTTAGGTCATATTTAGCAATATTCTGTAAAAAGTATTCAGCTTATGCCTTAGAGTATTATAATATATCTACTAAGCTTTGTATGTTTGCGGCAAATAAATACCATTGACATGAAAATGAGCAAGACTATTATGTTATTCCTAGGTACTGTTGTGTTGGCCAGTTCCTGTGTAAGTAAAAAGAAATTCGACGCATCTCAGGATAGCCTATCAGCTAGCCAAACTGAGGTTAGCCAATACATAATGCAAACAGGTGAACTACAAGCTGAGCTTGATGCTTGTAAAGAAGCAAGTGCTTCTCTTCAAACTAACTACGACAACGCACAGCAAACAGTAGCATCCAAAGACAGCGAAATTCAAAGTCTTAAAACTCAAATACAAGATCTAAGAGATCAAAGAGATAAGCAGTATGCGCAAATCTCTGATTTGACAGTATTGACCAAATCTGCTAATGATAACATTGGTAAGACATTAGGTCAACTTGAAGATAAAGAGGAGTACATTCAATTATTACAAGCTGCCAAAAACAAGACTGATTCTATCAACTTAGCATTGGCTGTTAACCTGAAGAGTGTTTTAGCTGACGGTATTGCAGATGAAGATATCAATATCGGTATCGACAAAACTGTAGTATTCATCAACTTGTCTGACAAAATGCTTTACAGATCTGGAAGTTCTACATTGACAAAAAGAGCTAAAGAGGTTCTTGGTAAAATTGCTCAAATCGTAGAAGCAAGACCAGAAGTAGACGTAATGGTTGAAGGTTATACTGATAATGTTCCAATCAATACAGATTGTACTAAAGATAACTGGGACCTAAGTGTACAAAGAGCTACATCTGTGGTTCGCGTGCTTCAGAAAAATTATAATGTAGATCCTAATAAATTGATTGCTGCAGGTAGAGGTGAATATAATGCCTTAGCTGATAACAGCACAAGAGAGGGAAGAGCTACAAACAGAAGAACAAGAATTATAATCATGCCTAGATTGAACCAGTTTTATGATTTATTAAATCCTGAAACGGTTAACATCAACGAATAAGATTATTATTCAAGATAAATTAAAAGCCCTTCGAGAATTCGAAGGGCTTTTTTATTTTACATCATTGAGTATTTAATATCACCTGCAAAATATCATGCGCATTCTTCTGGTACCAGATAAGTTTAAAGCTTCGCTCTCCAGCAACGAAATTTGTTCCATAATTGGACAACAACTTACCAAGGAATTCGGTGACTCCATTTCAATCGAACAACACCCAATGGCGGATGGAGGTGATGGTTCCTTGAATGTACTTTCACAATTCATTCCATTTCAACAGACTGTAATGGAAGTCAAAGACCCGCTTGGAAAAAATTGCCAAGCCTACTATTGCACCCATGATGCGACGGCATATGTGGAACTTGCAATTGCTTCTGGAATTGCGGCTATACCACAATCCTATCGAAATCCACGCTATACTTCTACATATGGCACTGGACAATTGATTAAAAATGCTATTGACAATGGATATAAAAACATCTTCCTCTTTCTGGGTGGCAGTTCTACCAATGATGCTGGTACAGGTATAGCATCCGCTTTGGGTTATACATTTCTGAACAAGGATGGAAGTGTGCTACAAGCAGTGGGTGATAACTTGGGATCGATAGACAATATCCAGTATAATGGAGACATTGAATTCAATGACATATCAATTCAAATTCTTTGTGATGTGACCAATCCATTATATGGACTCAATGGGGCGGCTTATACCTTTGCACAACAAAAAGGCGCCAATCAAGAGGATATTGAATATTTGGATAAAGGGCTTCAAAGTTTTGCAGAGGTATTGAAGTCTTACTCAGGAATCGAGGTACAAGAATTTGAAGGAGCTGGAGCTGCTGGGGGAATCGGTGC
>JABDJE010000077.1 GCA_013002625.1 Saprospiraceae bacterium
GGGTCATCGATCTAGGCCCGGATGGTGGTAAGGGTGGAGGAGAACTGCTATTTCAAGGGAGGCCTGAAGAGCTCGTAAAAGTTAAGAGGTCTCACACTGCTAAATATTTAAAAGCAAAGCTGAATGAATAATAGAGTTATCAAGTTTAGTCTGCCTGCATTTGTGCTGCTGTTGTTATTCTCATCATGTCAGAGAAATTATATACCTCATCAACACGTCCTTCCGCAGCCAGAAGATACCAATGACAAACCTGTAAGTTTCCAAGATAAAAAGACCTACACTTTAAATGAAGTCTCGGTTTCAAATGAATTTGACGGTGCCAGATTAAACGGTTTTGAATTGATCAATGACTCCATATACCGTGTTATAATTTCCCCCGAAAACACACCTATTAATGCAAGCAGTTATTTTGCTTTTAAGCTTTGGTCTCCAAGAATTCAGAATATTGAATTAGAGATATTTTACACCGAACACACACATAGGTACTGGCCTAAATTGAGCTATGACGATGAATCATGGTTTCCAATTGATAGTACACAGTTTGATACGTTGAAGGCTGGCAATATAGCCACACTGCAGCTTGAGATAGGCCCTGATACATTAACCGTTGCGGGACAGGAACTCATGACCTCTTCAGATAACTATGCATGGATGTCTAGCCTGGAAAAAACATATCCCGAATGGATACATGTTAACGAAGTCGGGCAATCGAGGGAGGATCGTCCCATCTATTGTATGGATATTTATGATCAGAATTTTCAAGATAAGCCTGCGCTTGTGATTTTTTCCAGACTGCATCCGCCGGAAGTTACTGGGTATATCGCTATGCAGTCTTTTGTAGAAACTTTAATGGACAGCAGCATATTAAGTGCATCATTCAGAAGTAAATATCGTATTCTGGTTTACCCAATGATCAATCCCGACGGGGTCGATTTAGGTCATTGGCGTCATAACACTGGAGGTGTAGATTTAAACAGAGACTGGTCCCACTATCGACAAAAAGAAATCAAGGCTGTGGCATATCATTTGACACAAACTGTTGGTCAATCAAACAATGATGTAGTTCTTGGGCTTGACTTTCATTCTACGCAAGAGGATTTGTACTATAGCTTTACGGATAACAGACGCTCTAAAATTTACAACTTTAAAGATTTATGGATGCAGGGTATTGATGAAAGCTTTGAATCTTATTCACCAGATGATCAGCCTTATGATTTAAATCAACCTATAACAAAGGCATGGTTCCTGCTGGAGTTTAATGCAGAATCTATAACCTATGAAGTAGGAGATGAAACACCGAGATCTTTCGTTCGTGAAAAAGCTAGGGTTGCTGCAAAAGAAATGATGAAACTTCTGGTGTTGAGATAATCGATATCTTTAATCCTGAATTTTTTGCTATGTCAGATAATCCAAAAGAAATGTATTCCGGACTGCCACCATTTACACGTGGCCCTTATGCTTCTATGTATACAGGCCGTCCTTGGACCATAAGACAGTATGCCGGATTCAGCACCGCAGAAGAAAGCAATGCATTCTATAGGAGAAATTTAGCAGCTGGGCAGAAGGGTCTATCGGTTGCTTTTGATTTGGCTACGCATCGTGGCTACGATTCTGATAATCCTCGCGTAAAAGGAGATGTTGGTATGGCCGGTGTAGCCATTGATACAGTCGAAGATATGAAACAACTCTTCGATGGCATTCCTCTGGATAAGATGTCCGTGTCCATGACCATGAACGGTGCAGTCATCCCCATAATGGCATTTTTTATTGTGGCTGCTGAAGAGCAGGGCGTGGCCAGTGAAGCACTTACTGGTACAATTCAAAATGATATTTTGAAAGAGTTTATGGTGCGAAACACCTACATCTATCCGCCGCCGGCTTCCATGAGAATTATCTCAGATATCTTCAGGTATACTGCTGAACATATGCCTAAGTTTAATTCAATAAGTATCAGTGGTTATCACATGCATGAAGCGGGTGCGCCCGCGGACCTTGAACTGGCTTACACCCTGGCCGATGGACGGGAGTACATTAAAGCAGGGCTTGATGCCGGACTAAATCTTGATAAATTCGTAGGGCGATTTTCTTTCTTTTGGGGAATCGGCATGCAGTTTTATACCGAAATTGCCAAGATGCGTGCTGGGAGAAGATTGTGGGCTGAAATCGTATCTGAGTTTGACCCGCAACAGACCAAGACGCAGTCCCTTAGAACACATTCTCAGACATCGGGATATAGTCTGACCGCCCAGGATGCTTATAACAATATTACAAGAACCACGATAGAGGCAATGGCTGCAACACTTGGTGGTACACAATCCTTACATACAAATTCATTGGATGAAGCCATAGCCTTGCCAACAGATTTTTCTGCCAAGATTGCAAGAGATACTCAAAAATACCTGCAAACTGATTCGGGAATTACCGATGTAATTGATCTATTCGGTGGCAGTAAGTTTATCGAAGGTTTAACAGATGAGATATATAATAAAGCCAAAGTTCATTTGAAGGAAATTGAAGACTATGGCGGCATGACCAAGGCCCTGGAGGCCGGAATTCCTAAAATGCGAATCGAGCAGGCGGCTGCAGCTAAGCAGGCTCGCATTGATTCGGGTGAAGACAAGATTGTAGGCGTCAACATTTTCCAGAATAATAAAAAAGATAAATTTGACATCCTTGAAGTTGACAACAATAAAGTCAGAGAGGAACAGGTAAATAAAATTGAAGCGTTAAAGGCAAGCAGAAACGAAGAAGAAGTTCTTGAAGCATTGGCGGCATTACGTATTGCATCTAAAAACCTTGAAGAAAATATATTATCGAAGGCTATTGGGGCCGCAAAAGCGAGAGCGACTTTGGGTGAAATCTCTCAAGCGCTTGAAGATGAATTCGGTCGTTATAAAGCAGATAATAAATTAATCTCAGGTGTGTACTCAAAAGAAATAAAAATGGATCAGTATTTCGAAAAGGCCAGAGAGATGACCAATCGGTTTCAAGTAAAATATGGCAGACGGCCCAGAATCCTTGTTGCAAAATTAGGGCAGGATGGCCACGATCGTGGAGCAAAAGTGATAGCTACAAGTTTTGCCGACCTGGGCTTCGATGTCGATGTGGGTCCTTTGTTCCAAACACCAGGCGAAGCTGTTAAGGACGCCATCGAAAATGACGTTCACATTCTAGGGATATCATCATTAGCCGCTGGGCATAAAACGCTTGTTCCTGAAACGGTTGCAGCACTCAAAGAAAAAGGCCGGGAAGATATCATGGTTGTATTGGGTGGGGTCATTCCTCCACAGGATTATGAATTTTTGTTCAACAATGGTGTTGCTGCGGTATTTGGCCCTGGTACTGTAATTTCAAAAGCGGCCATAGATATCCTGAGCTTATTTTTGGAAGACTAACCAACAACTTTGCCTCTACACACGTCTATTCATAAAAATGATACTATGAGACTGATTTTGTTTTTTGCTTTAGGCTTATTTATAACTGGATGTGGTGGTGAAGATTGTGATCAATTAATAGATACCGGTTGCTACAGTTTTGATATTCGTCAATGTCAGACTGATGCATTTGCAAATGTGGTATCAGAAAATGATAATGTCGTCAAAAGAGAAGAAGATCTCAAACAGTGGATGGAAAATCAGGGTCTTTTTATTGAAGATGTGAAGCTGGTGACCAATTTTCATGAAGTCGTATGTGAGGCATGTCACGTTTGTCCTCAAGGAGACCGCTACTATATTAAATTGATGTTTCAACCCGCTTTAGACAGTTTAGATTTATTGAACCTCGAAGAAGCTGATTGCTGCGATCACTTTTAATTAAAGAGACATAAAATATAACTTTTGAATTCTCAGCAGCTAGAGCATTAGTCTGAAAAATTGAAGCGTAGGCAGAATAATAATTTAAAATTCTACTTGTGAAGACTCTTGTGATGGAGTATATGGCTTATGTTCTAGTGACGTTTCATTAACTGAGGTATATTAGGTTTAAGTTTTCTTGACCTTTTATTAGCTGAGAAGCATTAGGTTTAAGTTTGAAACTTAAACCTAATTTTTCTTCTGCAGCAACATTGAGATTTTAGGTTGATCCTTTAGTCTTAATTCTAATATTTTATATACACCTGAACAAGTAAATAATACCTGGGCTTAAGTTCTATCGGAACTTACTTGTCTGGTAGAGTATTTGATTTAAATTCTATTGAAGTTTCCTTAACTGAAGTACCTTAGGTTTAAGTTTTATTAACCTTCCTTTAGCTGAGAAGCATTAGGTTTAAGTTTGAAACTTAAACCTAATATCCTACTTAAATACGCTCAAATGAAAGAGTATTGGGCTTCAGTTTGAAATTAAGCCCAATACATAAAATTTAAGCCAACAACTTACTCAAATTGTCCTCTTGAGATCCATTACTTGTTTCTATCTTCTTAGTATGGACCGATTTAAATACAAAATTACGGACCAATATCAGACCTATTATCTTACAATGACAATTGTGGGTTGGATAGATTTATTTACCAGAAAAGATTGTAAAGACATTTTAATCGAGTCAATTAGGTATTGTATAATGCATAAAGGCCTTAGGGTATATGGATATGTAATTATGTCGAACCACATACATCTTATAGTTAGTGCAAAAAAAGAAACGAGTGGATTGTCAGATATTATTCGAGACTTTAAAAAATATACCTCCAAGCAATTTATCAAATGGTTCTTAGGAAACCCTAAGGAAAGTCGAAATCGTTGGCTGGAAGAACTATTTGGTCAATTCGGATTTGCAAATTCAAACAATAAATATTTTCAAATTTGGCAACAAAAGAATCACCCAGTTATTGTTTTACTTAAGTTTTTTGCAATCCAAAAACTTAAGTATATTCATTACAATCCCGTTAAAGCTGGCATTGTTGAAAGACCCGAACATTATGTTTACAGTAGCGCTCGTTATTATATTAAAAATATTTCCTGTGGTATTCCCATTGAAGATGTAAGGCTTAGGTTCAAGTTCTAATCACTGTTTAGTATAAATTTGGCTTTAATTCTAACCGCGTTTCCTTAACTGAGGTGTATTAGGTTTAAGTTTTATGGACCTTCCTATAGCTGAGAAGCTTTAGGTTTAAGTTTAAGTTTGAAACTTAAACCTAATTTTCCTTTTGCAACAGCATTTAGATTTTGGTTGAACCTTTAGTCTGAATCCTAATATTTTATATCCACCTCAAGAAGTAAATAATACCTGCGCTTATGTCTATCGAATCTTACTTGTCTGGTAGAGTATTTGATTTAAATTCTATTGAAGTTTCCTTAACTGAGGTACTTTAGGTTTAAGTTTTAAACTTAAACCTAATTTTCTATTTAAGTATTTCCTTCTACAGGAGCATTGTAATTAAGTTTGAAACTTAAGCCCATTCCCCAATTTTATCTACCTTTGTATTTTTACTCACGTTTAATGCAAAAGCGATGAGACTACATAACAAAGTCAACAAAGAACTGCTCAAGCAGCAGGTACAAAAGGATGGACGTCCAAGAAGGACTGTCTCTTTCTACAAGTATTACCACCTCGGTAATCCTCAACTTTTCAGAGATCATTTCTATATCCTATTAAATGAAGTGGAGGTGCTCGGCCGAATCTATGTTTCCTATGAAGGCGTCAATGGTCAAATTTCCGTTCTTGAAGAACATTGGACCGCTTTTATTGAAGCCCTAAATCAAATCATCTTTTTACAAGGCATTCGACTGAATAAAGCCATTGAAGAAAAGGACATCTCCTTTTTCAAATTAACAATCAAGGTCAGGGAGAAAATCGTTGCTGATGGACTAAATGACACCAGTTTTGATGTTACAAATAAAGGTGTGCATTTGGATGCCGCTTCATTTAATGCATTAGCCGACGACTCCAATTCCGTCATCATTGACATGCGTAATCATTATGAAAGTGAAGTAGGGCATTTTAAAAATGCAATAACCCCGGATGTGGAAACATTCAAAGAGTCGCTTCCAATTATAGAAGATATACTTGCAGATAAAAAAGACAACAATATTCTTATGTACTGCACAGGTGGAATCCGTTGTGAAAAAGCCAGTGCCTATTTCAAGCATAAAGGTTTTGAAAAAGTGTATCAACTTGATGGCGGTATAATTGAATATGCAAGGCAAGCAAGAGAGAAGAATCTTGAAAATAAATTTATCGGTAAAAACTTTGTCTTTGATGAGCGTTTAGGCGAAAAGATATCTGAAGATGTCATTGCGGAATGTCATCAATGTGGGCAAGCTTGCGATACACATGTCAATTGCGCCAATGATGCTTGCCACATTTTATTTATTCAGTGTGATTCATGTAAATCAAAGTATGAAAGTTGTTGTTCTAACAAGTGTAAGGATTTCAATCAGTTGCCGGAAGATGAACGTAAAGAATTGCGTAAAACATTAGAATTTAATGGGACAAAATTTGGCAAGGGGCGCTACAAAGCTCATCGAAAGGATGAACCCTTAATGCTGGACGACACCGTATCTACTTCTGAGAATGCTTAGCCTGAATACTTAAGAAGAAGGTTTCAAATACAGTAAAAACCAAGTAAATTATCAGGAATGGTATGACAAACCATTTGTCGCTGGGCTCAGCAAGCTTAGCATAAATGAATACCATCATAAAGGAAGCTATAAGCTTTACAAAGACGTTAACAACTACGATGTACAGAAAGTATTCTCCTGCTTTTGACTTGCTGCTGCGTTGTGCCAACCAATAGATAAAAATGCAAAAGGCCACAAAAAACACATAAGCAGATACGATAAACGCTACATGTTCTCGCATATCAACCACAAAATGTGTGGCCACGAGAAGTATGAGCGCTATCAAAGCGCTAATGATTAAATTTTTAACAAACGTATTTATTGACACTACTTGGTTTTTCCTAGAACTACAATGAGTTTATAAAAGTACGCGATTAGGACAATGAGACAGAATAGTACTGCAATATATTTCGTCTCATTACCCAAATACTTATCAATCTGAAGCCCTATAAGCATGCCCATCAGAAGCAATCCAAACAACTGAAAAGCCATACCATAATACTGGCCATATAGCTTTGCATTGCTTGAGTTCTTTTTTTTAGGTGTTTTGTCTGGCATCCGTGTTAGGAAGCGCTCGCCTCCTCTTGAGTATGATTTTGTGGGGACTGCGGTATGCTTTTGATCTTATTGCCCATATCACAGTTTCCATTAAAAGTTGCACCGTTTTGAATATTCAATTTACCTGTCTTGATTTCACCAACAACATTGGCATTTTCTCTAACATCTAGTACATCATTGACAATTAATGTCCCTTGAAAATGACCTTCAATTACTGCATTCTGACAAGAGGCTTGACCTTCAACATGGCCTTCGGCACCAATAATTAATTTGCCAGAACAATTCAATGTGCCGTCTACTGTACCATCGATACGTATGTCGTTTTGAGCAGTGATTGTTCCTTCAATCTTAGTCCCGTTGACTAAGGTGTTAATTGCAGATTTGTTTGTTGTTGTCGCCATTTCTGATCCTGTTTTTTTTGTGTTTCCAAACATGGTCCTGTTAAATTTAAAATACGTGAATAGTAAAATCCTTGCTTAAACGATCACATTTAAGCAAGGATTATGACCTGCAAAATTGAAATTCTTATCTGGTAGACCGTTTTTACTAGAAACGAGGACAGTAAACTGATCTCTTCTCTGGTCCGCAGATTAAATAATTTAAAGAGAACTCAAATGCTCCATTGGCTGTTCCTGCCTGGCTAAGCTTGGATACTGTAATATCGTAGCTGAAACCAATACCGTAATTACCATAATCAAATCTCGTCATGAGAATGAAAGCATCGGAGTGAATGCCGCTAGGCACTTTATTTCCTATTCGATACCAACCCCCTAATTGCCATGATTGTCCATCAGAGCGAGATCCAAGGTTGAATCGTACACTTGTACCAAAATTAAATTGCATGTGCTGCCCCTGAGACATGTATACCAAACCTGGAACCAAGCTGATATCTCTGTTCATCTCAAACTCACCACCAAAATGTAAAGTCAACCTACTTGTAAGTGCTTCATTATTGTTCAGGAATGACACATTCGGTTGATTGAGGTGGTGGAGTGCAAATCCTACATAGTAGCTGTTTCTATCATCCAAAACACTAAACCATAGCAATCCAGCACTTAAGTCTGCATGTAAAAAGTCTGTGTCTGTGATATTGATTTCACCACCTGTCAATGATCCATCAAATCCACCATTGCCATCATGTTGAGATGGCCAGCGTGCACCTGTTAAATCAATACTTCTTTGATTGATCCCAGCGTCAGCACCAAATACCAAATAGTGGGCAGACTTTCTGTAACCCCCCATTTTCTTACTGTAGGAAAATGAAATCCTACCCTGGGTTGTTCCGTAAGATACCGCACCTGCTCTATCTCCCCAGAATGATCCACCAATTCCGAAAAAGTCTGAACGACCCACGGCAATTTTTTGATCATAGGAAACAGAATATGTATTGTAAGCATCGCCTTGTATAGCTTGGGACCACTGATTTCTATAATTGGCAACAATTCTAGTGTTGCAATTCATTACACCGGTCATGGCAGGGTTGAGATTCAGCGGGGACATATAAAACTGAGAGAAGTGAATGTCCTGTGACATGAGAGAAGACCCGCTCAACACAAAAACCAGTAAAACCAGCACATTTTTAGTAAACCTCATCATAAATTTTTTATCATTCAAAATCTGGAAGAACAAGAATAACTAAGATATTACATTTTATAGAATAAAAAGCATGAAAATTTGCTCCGAAACGACAAAAAATTTTGTCTGCTAATTCCAATTAAAGCAAATCACTTACTATTTAATCTTACGCAATAAGAAATAAGCAATCTATATGCCATATTTGAGAATAAAATGAACAAAATCAGTCAATTATGAACTTTAGGTCCCCACTTATATTGAATCCCAGCAGCTTACAAATCCATTACAATTCTAATATATTATCCATAGGCTCCTGCTTTGCAGAAAACATCGCCCATAAATTGACCGAATTGAAGTACAATTTACTGCCCAATCCGGCAGGAATATGCTTCAATCCTGTGAGCATTCTTCACACCATAAAGAGATCAATAATTGGAGATTCGCTGCCTGAATCTGAATTTATTGAATCACAAGACCTTTGGTGCCATCATGATTTTCATGGTTCTTTTAATCATCCTGATAAAAAGGCATGTATGCTTGCTGTTAATGACAGTATTAATGAAAGCCATTTGTTTTTAAAAAATGTTGATCGAGTCATCATAACTCTGGGTACAGCTTATGTATATGCTTTGGATAATGAAATTGTAAACAACTGCCATAAGAGACCACAATCGATGTTTACAAGAAGAAGACTCAACCCCGTCGAAATAAGAGAAGCCTTAAATGAGGCCATTGAGATATTGGATGCATTTTCAACTCGGGATATAAAATATATTTTAACTCTAAGCCCTGTTCGTCATTTGAAAGACGGGATGGTCGAAAACAATATCTCAAAAGCTTCCTGCCTTATAGCAATGCATGATGTCGTCCAAAGTCATAATCATGTTCAATACTTTCCAGCTTATGAATTGCTAATGGATGATTTAAGAGATTATCGATTTTATGCCAAAGACAGAATTCATCCTTCAGATGAAGCCATTGATTATGTTTTTCACAAATTTCAAGAGACACATTTGGATGAAAAAGATAAAGGCTTGAGAAATAAGGTTTACAAACTGAAGCAAGCGCTCAACCATAAGCCATTTAATCCAGACAGCGCCCAATATGAAGCTTTTAAGCAAGATCTTTTAACCAAGATGTCGCATTTGGAGCAAACGCACAGCTTTATGAATTTTAGTGAAGAAAAGCTTAATCTGCGCTCTTAAAGAATTCTTCGAGCTTGGCTTCCTTCTAAGATCGTATCGTCTCCCTGCCAATCTAACGCTAGGTGCACAAGCCCGGGTGTCTTTCCTTCTTCAATAGAACCGATTTCAGTTTCGTAACCCAGTGCTTCTGCTCCGTTAATGGTGGCCCACTTCAGAAGATCTTGCAACGGAACATAAGATTGATGTTTTTTAATGGTTTTAATTTCTTCCCATATAGATAATTGCCAATTCGACATAATACTGTCCGTTCCAATTGTCATCTTAGCATTTTGGTTCAGGAAGTTGCGATAGTACGGCAATCTGTTTTCAATATATAAGTTTGCATTTGGACATGTCGCCCAATATAGATTTTCAGACCATTGGTGCGCCGCAGCTATATCCGATTCAGTGCTTAAGGTATTGTGCACAAAAATATTACGTGCTTTGGGTTCCATGTATTTCAGGGCATAATAAATGGATCCCTTTCCAATCGGTGTGAAATCGTCCATTTCAAAACCAAAGCCTTTATAAAAACTTTTGAAGTCTCCTGACCCGTCTTCGAACAATCTATTCTCATCGAGGGTTTCCTGGTTATGAATACTGATCGTAGATGATTCCGGATTGGCTTTATTGATAAACTCAAACAAATCTTTACTCACCGAATAAGGGGCATGCGGTACAAAGCTTTTTTTATTTCCTCCGCTTTTTGCCTGGCCTGCAAAAACAGTACGATAATTTACTACAGTTGGCTCGATTAATGTTGCCTGCATGAAGTCGAACATTTCAACGAAAGTATAGTACTTGATAGGGCTTAATTCTTTTTGAGCTGCTGTATCCGTTTTATTTGAAATATCTCCAACTGCTTGAATACCAGACTCAAACATCGCTTTATCCCATTTTTTTATAGCCAATTGTATTATCGCTTCATCAAAATCTCTGAGCTTGACGACATTGGAAATAAAAGGAATCAACTTTGTGCCGGTCTGTGTTAAGCCCTTCATGTGGGATAACTCCAGATGGCAATGTGTATTAACAAATCCGGGAAGAATGATTCCATTAAATTTTTCGATATCCGCAGTTCCCAGCTCAGCTCTGGTGGTCACTTTTTCTACCTTTTGACCATTCATAACAACGACACCGTTAGGAATTATTTCACCAGTGATAGGGAAAATGTAATCAGCAGAAATAAATCGCATATTACAAGTCTTTTGCTATTATTCCGCTCTTGAGTCTCGGCACAAACCAAGTGCTTTTTGGTGGAAGTGTTTGACCAGAGTCGGCAACTTCGGTCAGTTCCTTATCTGATACCGGGTAGATACAAATGGCCACACCCGCTTTACGTCTATGTGTATGACGGACAATTTTTGCTAGAGAATCTGTACCGCTGTAATAGCTGATACGGGTATCCAATCGAATATCTTTGATCTTTAATATTTTCTCGAAAATATAATAGTTGATTAACGCCGTATCCAACACAACAGGGAACCGACCTTTGGACAGGTATTTCGCCTTCCACTCCATGAGATACCACACACCATCAATATAGAATGAAACTTGATGTTTGCGAGAAGGTTTTATAGCTTTTCTTGATCGTGTGATTTTGAAATACTGAGACAACAAGGCAACAAATTGTGACGTGGGCATGATGTCCGCGATATCCACAATTCGATTATAATCCCAAATTCGTAATTCATTGAATGGAAAATAGGCTGTCAACAATTGATCGTATTTATGCGCATCCTCTCCCAGATCTTTTGATGAATTCAAAAGTAAGCAAGTTGTCGATCGATGATGTCCATCTCCGATGTACGCTTTATCAAGCTCTTTGAACTTCTTGATTATAAGGTCAACCTTTTTAGGGTCATCAATCTTCCAAATTCTGTGTTCCTCTTTATCGGGGAATGCAATTTTTACTGTAGGTTTTTTCCGCTTAGCCCATGTTTTCAATTCTTCCTCGACGCCATTAAATGGTTTATATCCCAAAAGGACTGGTTTAACAAGTGCTTTTCGTTGAAGGAATAAGTGCATCATTTGCTGCTCTTTTGCCGCTAATGTCTTTTCGTGTTTGAGCAGTTTGTGTTTTCTCAATTCATCAACATCCGTGCAACATAGCAAGCCTGTATGCAAACTAAGTTTTGTCTTGATCTGATATACATATATCGTGGGCTCATCTACAGGCGAGTAAAACCCACTTTCCCTGTACTCCGTATACTGATACTTGATATTCGAAAAGAAGGAACTCGGGGATGTAATCAGATCCACTTTGGGGAATACCGCCTTAAAAGCTTTAATGTTCATTTGTAAGGTTATATCTCGTGTTTCAATTCGGGCACCAATTTATTCAAATAAACAATAATCGACCCATATTCTAGATATCTTCTGTAGATGAAGTTGCGAATAATCAATTTGTCATATCTTGCATCAAAATTTATTGTAATATGAAAATTACCTTTCCTGATGGAAATGTAAGGGAATATGAGAATGGACTGACATCTGTTCAAATTGCGGAGTCGATAAGTGAAGGTCTCGCTCGCAATGTATTATCTGCCACTGTTAATGGTGAAATGTGGGATGCGACGCGCCCTATTGATGAGGATGCCACGATTAAGTTTCATACCTGGAAGGATAGCGAAGGAAAATATGCATTTTGGCATTCCTCTGCACACCTATTAGCTGAAGCCCTTGAAGCATTGTTTGATAATGTTAAGTTTGGAATCGGACCTCCAATCGAGAATGGATTCTACTATGATATCGATACGGGAGACACCATCCTCACCCCTGAGGATTTTACGCGTATTGAAAAAAAGATGCTTGAATTGGCGCAACAGAAAAATGAATTTGAGCGCAAGGAGATTTCCAAGGCTGACGCTATAGCCTATTTCAAAGAAAAGAATGACACCTACAAACTCGAGCTTTTGGAAGATCTTGAAGATGGTACGATTACGTTTTATACCCAAGGGGAATTTACCGACCTGTGTAGAGGACCACATATTCCACATACAGGTAAAATAAAAGCCATAAAGGTGATGAGCCTTGCAGGGGCTTATTGGAGGGGTGATGAGACGCGAAAGCAAATGACCCGGGTCTATGGAATCACTTTCCCCAAACAAAAAGAATTGAAAGAATATCTCGAATTGCTGGAGGAAGCAAAGAAGCGTGACCACAGAAAGCTGGGACAAGAACTGGAACTGTTTATGTTTTCAGAAAAAGTAGGATCCGGGCTTCCGATCTGGTTACCAAAAGGCACACAAATAAGAGAACGCCTACAGAATTATTTGCGTCAGGAACAAGAGAAGCGAGGCTATAAGATGGTGGTTACACCACATATCGGCGGGAAGGACTTATATGTTACTTCAGGTCATTATGCTAAATATGGTGAAGACAGTTTTCAGCCCATTCATACACCAAGGGAAGGCGAGGAGTTTTTACTCAAACCCATGAATTGTCCACATCACTGTGAAATATTTGGACATCGTCCACGCTCGTACAAAGAACTTCCATTGCGTATTGGAGAGTTTGGTACTGTATACCGATACGAGCAAAGCGGTGAATTACATGGATTATCCAGAGTACGTGGTTTTACACAAGATGATGCACATATTTTTTGTACGACCGAACAACTAAAGGATGAATTTCTGGATGTCCTTGAACTGACAACCCAAGTTTTGGAAAAAATGGGTTTTGATGATTTCACGGCTCAAATATCTCTACGCGATCCAGACAACCCTGAAAAGTATATAGGCTCTGATGAAAACTGGGATGCCGCAGAAGCAGCCATCATTGATGCTACCAAGGAAGTGGATATGGAGACAGTCACCGAATTAGGGGAAGCAGCCTTCTACGGACCCAAGCTTGATTTCATGATCAAGGATGCATTGGGCAGAAAATGGCAGCTGGGTACCATCCAGGTAGATTATAATTTACCGGATAGGTTTGAGCTTGAATACATCGGCTCCGATAACCAGGCACATCGCCCGGTAATGATTCACCGTGCTCCTTTTGGTTCAATGGAGCGCTTTATGTCAATTTTAATCGAACATACAGCAGGTAAATTCCCGCTGTGGTTGACACCTGAACAGTTTGTTCTCATACCGGTAGACAACAAGTTTGCTCCGTATTGTGAAGAGATGAAAGCACGTCTCGCGCAACACGATATTCGTGGATTTGTAGATGATCGTAATGAGACCATTGGTAAGAAAATTCGTGATAATGAATTGAAAAGAATTCCATTATTACTCATCATTGGTGAAAATGAAATCAATGCCGGAGGCGTATCTGTTCGTCAACAAGGCGGCGAAGACCTTGGCGCTATGAGTGTGGAAAGCTTTGTAGAGTGGTTTAACGCTCAGCTTTAAGGAAGTAACGGGTCGAAGATGTAGAGTATTAGGCTTAAGTTTGAAACTTAAGCCTAATAACTCAATATATCCTTATTCTATGACCGTCTTCTTGATTTCTCTTGTTATTGTTATCGTGGTTGGTCCCTCCAATATCTTAAACTCTGTTCGACGGTTTTGTCTGTGTTCCTCTTCTGAACAACGCACATTATTCTTACATCGGTTTAGGATCTTGGTTTCCCCATAACCTACCGCTTTTATTCGATCGTCTTCAACGCCTTGCTCTATTAACCATGTCCTCGCTGAATTGGCTCGTCGTTGAGAAAGATCGAGGTTGTATCCATCACGTCCGCGTGAATCTGTGTGGGAAGACATCTCGATTACCATTTCCGGATATTCATCCATGATGCCCAGAATCAGGTTTAAATCGATTTCTGCATCGGGAAGTATCTTGTCGTCATTGAAGTCGTAGTAGATATTATTCAATCTGATTGGCTCATTAATCTTAACTACCTCTGTAACCTCTCTTTCAATCGGAATCTTCTTAAGGGTCACTTTTTTGTTTACCGTATAACTGTCCAGAATACCTGCTGTATTAAATTCAATGGTATCTGGATAGTATCCTTCAGCCCTTGCCACCCCTCTGTAGCTGAAGTCAGAATCCAAAAGAAACTGAAATTCATTGCTCAAAGCATTAAACTTGGTGTCTGTAGGGTAGTTAACAGGATCCGTCAAATTATCCAGCGCTATTGTAGCAGCATTGATCGGCAGCCCTTCCTCGTCCACTACGATAGCCAACAGATCAATTACAATTTGACGAATATTAAATGAAAATATATCATCACAACATGTAGATGAGGCTGTCATTTTTCTTTTACCATCAAATGGACGATTCGACACAAAGAAACCATGCATGCCATCTTCTCCAAAACTTATAGCAATATCATCATTGGCAGAATTATACCCCAATCCCATGTTTTCCGCTTCACTCCAGTTGCTCCCATCCCATACGGAATAGAATATATCATATCCTCCAATGGTAGGTCTGCCTACCGTACTGAAGTATAATGTGCCTTCAAAATAAAATGGGTACTCATCGTCTTGTGGCGTGTTGATGTTTGGACCAAGATTAACCGGTGCAGACATACTGCCGTCAGCATTGATATTTGAATAAAATATATCCAAACCGCCCAGGCCGCCTTCCATATCTGATGCAAAAAATAAAACGTCCTTGCCAAATAACTGTCCTACAGCAGGATGCTTTGCATTCCAGTCCCCGTTGATTGTTGGAACCAAATCTGCCGCACTCCATCCGGAATCACGGTTGTAGCTGCGTAGGATCTTTGAGTCGGTCACCGCATTACGGGTTGTCTGTACACGCGTGAAGTACAGTGTTCTGTTATCACGCGATACCGCCAAATGTGTGTTATGGAATTCCTTTCTGTTTACTTTTTGATCGAGTTCAGTCTTCTTACCGTACTTCCCATCATCACTTTTTGCTGCCATAAATATCTTGGCATGGAATCCACTTTCTTCATCCTTAAGGTCTATTGGGTCGTTTCTGTCAAACGAAGCAAACATCAGTGTTCCGTCCGATAATTCTCTTGGTGAGAATTCAGCAGAACCTGAATTAACATTCTTCCCCAAAGGTTTTATAAATGATTCAACATTGGGCTCCATTTCTCGCAGTTGCTCAATGCCGGCAATTTCAAATTCCGCTTCCTTAATAAATTCTTCGTCTTCACTTACGCTTATAAATTCATTAAGTACTTCAAGTGCCAAATCATACTTGGCTTCCTGCTTAAGTGATTTTCCGTATTTCAGTCTTTCATTGACATACATAAGCTCATCATCTCCTCTCACCATTCTCTTATAATAGTTAGAAGCCTTCTTGTAGTCACGCAGGGCATAATTCATATCCCCGATCTTAATAGTCAATTCCTTACTCAAAGGATTATTGCGGCTTGTCTTCCTTATTTGATCATAAGCCTGATCATAATATTCAAGTGCTCTTGCATAATTACCTTCTTCTTCCGCCATCTTGGCTGCTTCCAGCTTTTGATTTATAGACGGTTCTCTTATCGGTTGCGCTTGTAGCCCAACACCAAAAACTAAAGTCAATAAAAGCAATAATATATTGTGTCGCATAAAATGTTTCACTTTTAGAGTCTTGGACAAATAAATTTAGGATTCACCTTCGTTTTCTTCTGCCAGCTGATCACCTTACTGACAGCCAACTCGAATGCCCCTTCTCGAGATACCGCAGCCAACCCGCCCATATTAATAGCGTAGCTGAATCCAAATCGCCAATCTTTATAGTCGGCACCCAGATAGATCGGGATGAAACTGTTTTCACTTAATCTGATTCCAGTCCCTGCATTGAGGTAAATTTCTTTTTCTGGTTTGAATGCATAAGAAAACATAGTCTGCACTAGAATATTGCTTGCACCACCCATAGACTGATACAACAAAGTTGGATTAAACGATACCTTATCACTCAAGTCAAAATAAAACTGCGCATGGGCGTTCAAGCGTCTTTCTATGAACTGTACCGTAGTTGTACTCATGGTGTCAGGTGGCGTTCCTGTTGTAGTTCTTCTTTCAAACCTTGGTCTCAATAAGTGATCCATTGCAAATCCCACTCTCATGTCCGAGGTTTTTCCCAAAGGCGTAAACAACATGGCCCCAATCATCAGGTCACTCGTGCTCATTAAATTTTCAGTATCAATACTTTGAATATCCGGACCACTGCCTGGTCCTGAATTGTTTTCCAAAGTAAACGGTGAGTTTAAGCCGGTACGATCAGTTATGCCTCTTTGGTACGTCCCATATTTACCGCCAAGGGTGAATATCGTGCTGGCATCTTTTCCAATTGTCAGGTGATAGGCTGCCGAAATACCCTGAAAACCAATTTTATATCCGGAATCACCAGATTTATCATTAGCAAGGTTGATTCCTAAAGACACCCAGTCTGTTTCTTTTAGTCCAAATGGAATGTTTCCATCGAGCGACAAGCTCAGGGTCTGAAAGTCACCATTTGCTGAAACGGTTCTCCATTGATCTCTAACCAAGCCATTGACTCTGAGATTTCCATAAAACGCGCCCGTAAAAGCAGGGTTATAGCTTATTGGAGAAAACTGCCAATAACTGTATTGCATATCCTGAGCCTGCATTAATGTGGCCCATGCAAAAAGTATGAATATTGTAAATTTTATTTTCATTGAAGGTGAAAATTATGTAGCCTAAAAATAGTCTATTCAATAGTCTAAAAAAAATATTATCTCCTTTACAACGGTTATTTATGTTGTGCAAGACTTTTTAACAGGGGATATTAACTTGCATTATATTTAGATTGATGAAATTCTTCTTGCTCACCTGCCTATGTATTATGCGTCTCCCATTATTGGACGCACAAAGTGATACCATATTGTCAGACCACCCCAAGGAATTAAACAAACGGTCTAAAATTGTCCTTTACAGCACTATTTCTGCATATACAGCAGGTGCAACCACCTTGTATTTTTCCTGGTATAAGAACTACGATCAACGTAGTTTTCACTTCTTTAACGATTGGCAGGAATGGGAACAAGTCGATAAGTTGGGACATGCTTATTCTACATATGCTCAAACCTACCTGTTACATGAGGCATTCCTGTGGTCCGGACAATCTGAAAAAAAGGCACTAAGGAATGGCGCTTGGATTGCTCTGGGCTTTCAGACCAGTATAGAAATAATGGATGCGTTCTCAACTGGTTGGGGGTTTTCACTTGCAGATATGGGCTTCAATTTAATCGGCTCTGGAAGTTATATGCTTCAGGAAAATCTGTGGGGACAATAGAAGG
>JABDJE010000129.1 GCA_013002625.1 Saprospiraceae bacterium
GAAGGATCATGCGCATCAGGTACTGTACCTACACCTCCGTCATTTTTTGGTTTCCATTGGTGCGCGCCAGCTGGGCTTTTTGTCAACTCCCACTCATAACCAAATAGGTTTTCAAAGTAATTATTACTCCATTTGGTTGGTGTTGTTGTCCAGGTGCCTTCTAATCCGCTTGTAATCGTATCGCCAGCATTACCAGAACCAAAACTATTACGCCATCCAGTTCCTTGCTCTTCAATACTTGCTCCGGCAGGTTCACGATCCACATATTGTGTAGGATCTGCTGCACCATGAGTTTTACCAAAGGTGTGTCCACCTGCAATCAATGCCACTGTCTCTTCGTCATTCATCGCCATTCTACCGAATGTCTCTCTGATATCATGTGCAGCTGCAATCGGGTCAGGATTCCCATTAGGGCCTTCAGGATTCACATAAATCAATCCCATTTGAACGGCACCAAGAGGATTCTCTAATTCTCTGTCTCCAGAGTATCTTTTATCGCCCAGCCATTCAGCTTCTGAACCCCAATACACATCTTCTTCTGGCTCCCAAACATCTGCACGACCACCAGCAAATCCAAATGTTTCAAATCCCATAGACTCCAATGCTACATTTCCAGTAAGCACCATAAGGTCTGCCCACGAGATTTTATTTCCATATTTCTGTTTGATAGGCCACAACAATAGTCTCGCTTTATCAAGGTTGGTGTTATCAGGCCAACTGTTCAATGGCGCAAATCTTAATGTACCCGAACCGGCACCACCACGACCATCTGCTATTCTGTATGTACCGGCACTGTGCCAAGCCATTCTAATAAAAAATGGACCATAATGACCGAAATCTGCCGGCCACCAGTCTTTAGAATCCGTCATTAAATCAGTCAGATCTTTCTTTACAGCCGCCAGATCAAGCTTTTTAAACTCTTCTGCGTAATTAAAGTCAGGCGACATTGGATTAGATAAAGAAGAATTTTGACGCAGAATATTCAACTTCAATTGGTTGGGCCACCAATCTCTATTTGTCATTCCACCACCTGCGCTTTTCTTCATGGCGCCACTCATAAAAGGACACTTACTTGCACTGTTCGTATTGTAAGAATTAGAGTCGGAAGGAGTGTTGTGATCCATACTATTTGTGTTTTTTTTGTTAGCTAATAGAGTGCAAAAATGATATTAAATTCTATATTATTCAAATCAATAATTATTATACTTGTATAAATAATAATTATATGACTCTGCAGCAACTTGAATACATTGTCGCCTTGGACGATTATCGTCATTATGTAACTGCAGCCGAACACTGCTTTATATCCCAACCCAATCTTACCATGCAGGTTAAAAAGCTTGAAGAAGAACTGGGCATCAAGATATTTGATAGGGAAAAAAAGCCTCTGCAACCTACCGAAATTGGCAAATCTGTGATTGCCCGTGCCAGACAAATTCTTCGTGAGACGAACCAGCTTAAAGCATTTGTGACCCATGAAAAGGAAGTATTGGAAGGTGAATTTACACTAGGCATTATACCAACATTGGCGCCCTACCTATTGCCTCTGTTTCTGCCCAGCTTCACCATTGAGAACCCTAAGGTGCATCTTAAAATAAAGGAACTTCAAACAGATCTTATAATTTCAAATCTCGAAGAAGGCACAATCGACATTGGAATTCTTGTTACCCCATTGGATCTTGCCAACATAAGAGAAATACCGATATTCTATGAGCCCTTCCTATTGTATCTTCCTAAGCAACATAAGCTCACACACAAGAACCTGATGCTTGCGGAAGATTTGGATCCCAGTGAGGTACTGGTTCTTGACGAAGGTCATTGTTTCAGAGATCAGGCCTTGTCTATTTGTAAGAATAAAAACTATGGTGCAAATATTGGATTTGACTATCAAAGTGGTTCTATTGAAGCGCTAAAAAACCTTGTAAAAGAAAATGTCGGATATACCCTGGTTCCTGAATTATCTGTTTTGCACGACCTGCAATCAAAACATATCCGCAGATTTTCCAAACCCGAACCGGTGCGGGAGGTGAGTATTGTCGTTCATAACAGTTACTTCAAGGAATCTTTAATTGATTCATTAAAAGCCATTATTCAAGCTCATATTCCATCCAGTCTATTAAATGAGCAAAAAATAATTCCGGTTGACTTATAGTTTTAAAGGCCCTTTTCCGCTTTTATAATTCATACAACTTCTCTGCTTCTTGCTCCTTGAACTCAAGAACGAGTTTTAGAGCTTCAGGCACTACGTCGCTGCACAACACGATAAGAGAACCTGGTTTGGCATTGGTAATTGCATGTGTAATTGCGTCTTTTTCTCTCTTGATAACCTTCACCGGTTTATTGGGATCTGCTTTTTTAATGCCATCCTGTAACATTTCAATCAATTCCTCTTCTGTCTTACCTCGAAGATTCTTATCCTGGCGAATGATGATTTCATCAAACATCTCTGCTGCCATTCTTCCCATATCTTCATTGTCTTCCCTTCTTCTATCCCCTATCCCCGCTATAATACCCACCTTTGGCTTTCCACCTAGGTTTTCGATGAAATGAGCCAACGCCTTCATGCCTGCTGCATTATGTGCATAATCCAGTAAGACCTGGAAATCTTTAAACTTAAATAGGTTCAGTCTGCCCGGTGTCTGGGAAGGTGATGGGATAAATGACTCAAGCGCCATTTTAATATCTCTCAAATCAAAACCACGAATATATCCAGTAAGTACTGCAGGAAGCACATTTTGAATCATGAACCGTGCTTTACCTCCATATGTTAATGGTACATTGACCGCCTTTATAATCCGCATCTTCCAGTTTCCTCTACACACCGTAATGAAGCCATCTTCATACAGTGCATAAATCCCGTTATTGGCTGCATGTCGTTTAATATTTTCATTATCCTCCTCCATGGAGAAGAGCGCAATATTACAATTCAAATTCTTACGCATGTCATATACCAACGCGTCGTCTGCATTCAAAATGGCATAGCCGTCTGGCAAAACAGTTTCCGGTACGACGCCCTTAAGCCTTGCCATCTGTTCTACTGTATTAATGCCTCGTAAGCCAAGGTGATCAGGTGCCACATTGGTTACAACTGCGATATCACAAAAATGAAAACCAAGGCCAGCTCTCAGCAAGCCTCCTCTCGCCGTTTCAAGCACGGCAAAATCCACTGTAGGGTCTTTTAATACAAATTCTGCACTCGCCGGTCCTGTACAATCGCCCACATCGAGCATGTGGTTCTGAATATATATTCCATCCGAAGTGGTATAGCCTACCTGGTATCCCATCATCTTGACCATATGGGCTATTAATCTTGTTGTCGTCGTTTTACCATTCGTACCTGTTACGGCAACAATAGGAATCCTACCTGTGGTGCCTGGCGGAAATAACATATCTACAACGTGGCCGGCAACATTTCTTGGGAGTCCTTCCGTTGGTGCCAGATGCATTCTGAATCCCGGTCCGGCATTCACTTCCAAAACAGCACCATTGGTTACGGACAAGGGCTTCGAGATATCACTTGTCATTACATCTATTCCACAAATATTAAGGCCCACGACCCTTGCAATCCGCTCTGCCATAAAGATATTTTCAGGGTGCACAATATCAGTTACATCTGTAGCTGTCCCTCCTGTACTCAAGTTCGCAGTATCTTTAAGGTTTAGGTTTTCGCCTTCCTGTAAAACAGTTTCCAAAGTATATCCGGCCGATTCTATCAAATTCATGGTCATATCATTGACCTTGATGGCCGTCAATACCTTTTCATGGCCGTACCCGCGCCTTGGATCAGCGTTTATGATATCGATCAGTTCTTGAATAGTTGATTTACCATCCCCAACTACAT
>JABDJE010000134.1 GCA_013002625.1 Saprospiraceae bacterium
AAGCGGTGGGCTTTCACATCTGACTTATCTAGCCGCCTACGCACCCTTTAAACCCAGTGATTCCGGATAACGCTTGCACCCTCCGTATTACCGCGGCTGCTGGCACGGAGTTAGCCGGTGCTTATTCGTTAGGTACCGTCAGTGCGAGATAAATCTCACATTTTCTTCCCTAATAAAAGTAGTTTACAACCCATAGGGCAGTCTTCCTACACGCGGGATGGCTGGATCAGGGTTGCCCCCATTGTCCAATATTCCTTACTGCTGCCTCCCGTAGGAGTCGGGTCCGTGTCTCAGTACCCGTGTGGGGGATCACGCTCTCACGCCCCCTACTCATCGTCGCCTTGGTAAGCCGTTACCTTACCAACTAGCTAATAAGACGCACACCCATCATAGAGCGGCCGAAACCTTTAATTGAAAAATCGTAATAATTCAATACTATGGAGTATTACTCCCAGTTTCCCAGGGCTATCCTCCTCTCTAAGGTAGGTCGTGTACGCGTTACTCACCCGTGCGCCGGTCGTCATCTAGAGCAAGCTCTAATGTTACCCCTCGACTTGCATGTATTAAGCCTCCCGCTAGCGTTCATCCTGAGCCAGGATCAAACTCTCCATAGTCAATATTTTATAGATTTTTTGATCTCTGACGACTGAATAAAACTCTTCGTTCTTTTTTCTCACTTTCCAACCATGTCAATTAACTTTCCCCAATATCAAATAACATCTCTGTTAAATTGGGAACGCAAAGATAAGCGAACTTATATCTTATTCGCAAACTTTTTTTTATAAATTTTTAAAAAAAGTTTTAGATAAGGTTTAGCGAATGTTTGAGAGAATATTTAGCAAGTAAATATGCCTTTCTACGGTTCTTTATTCTGACCCGTTCGCTCAATATCTTATCAAAACTCATGCGCTTGATCTTATTAAATAGATTATAGTAAAATATATAGGCAATATATACTCCTAATCGGGCGCCTTGAGGGAGCTTTCTGATACCATTTAAGCCCTGGCTGAAGTCTATTTCAATATCCTCCTCAATCTCCTTCTTCTTAGCATCATCAAAGCATTCAATATCTACACCCGGGAAGTAAGTTCTTCCCTTATTGTAATAATCATCCTTGATATCTCTTAAAAAGTTGATCTTCTGAAATGCAGAACCTAAGGCCATCGCATCATCCTTCAAAGCCAAATACTTTTCTTCATTCCCTTTACAGAAAATCTTTAAACACATCAACCCCACAACTTCAGCAGATCCGTAGATATACTCTTCATACTTCTGTCGGTCATATTGGATTTTGTCCAAATCCATTTCCATAGAATATAAGAAGGCCTCAATCAAGTCAAGGTCAATATTATATTCATTGACTACTTGTTGAAAGGATTGCAAAACAGGGTTTAAACTTATCCCCAATTTTATAGCCTGGAATGTCTCCTCTCTGAAATCATTAAGAAGAGCCTTCTTGTCGTAGTCATGAAATGTATCAACAATTTCATCCGCAAACCTTACAAATCCATATATAGAATATATAGGCGCACGAAACTCATTGGCAAACAACCGTATGCCTAAAGAAAATGAAGTACTATATCTTTTTGTGATAAGCCGACTACATTCACCGCAAACTTTATCGTATAGTTCTACCATCAGTTCTCGAAATCTTTAATAATCTCATTTGCAACCACCTGACCTGAAATAATCGAAGGTGGTAAACCGGGACCAGGTGTTGTCAACTGCCCAGCAAAATACAAATTAGACATTTTTTTACTTTTTAAAGAAGGTTTTAGCACCGCTGTTTGCATTAATGTATTGGCCAAGCCATACGCATTGCCTTTAAACGAATTATAGGTGCTTTTAAAATCCTTTATACCAAATGATCTCTTGTATATTATGTCATCATAAAATGATACACCTATTTGCTTCTCAACCCGCTCGATAATCAACTTTAAATATTCCTCCTTTTTCTCCTCTGTCTCGCCTTCTAAATCTGGCGCCAATGGCATGAGTAAAAACAAATTTTCTTTCCCTTCTGGTGCCACCGCGCTATCGGTTACCGACGGAGCACAAATATAAAATAGTGGATCTTCAGGCCATTTAGGGTCCTTATAAATCTCGTGTGCATGGCGATCGAAATCCGCATCAAAAAATAAATTATGATGCAATAGTCCTGGTAGCTTTTTATCAATACCTAAATAAAACAACAGCGATGAAGGCGCCATTTTCCTGCTATCCCAATATGCTGCATCATACTGCGCGTGACGCTGTTCCAAGACATTTTGATCAATGTGGTGATAATCCGCATTGGCTACAACAAGATCAGACCTGTAACTGCCTTTGTTTGTGTGCACATCCTTGATCCCATTTGTGAAATAAGAAAAAGATGTCACCTCTTCTTCGAATTGAAACTTTACACCTTGCTCAATAGCAATTTTATAGAACGCTTCAGCAATTTTATACATGCCCCCTTCAGGATACCATGTACCCAATTTCAAATCTGCATAATTCATTAAACTGTATAAGGCTGGCGTATCCTGAGGTGCAGCACCTAAAAACAAAACCGGAAACTCAAGTAACTGTCTTAAATTTCTATTCTTGACAACAGCATTTATTTCCTTTGAAATTGACTGAAATAACTGCAACCTGAAAAGGCTTTTAAGTACTTTAAGTTTTGCGAACTCAAAAATCGACTTTCCCGGCTTCCAGACAAATTCATTCATGCCCACCTGATACTTGTATGCTGCCTGATCAATAAACTTTTGAAGCTTAGCACCACTCCCCTGCTCATACGACTCAAATATTTCCTTTAAGGCATTGAAATCAGCTGGCACATCCAATGTTGAGTTATCCTTGAAAATTACCCTGTAAGAAGGATCAAGCCGTTTTAATTCATAAAAATCAGAAGCGGTATGTCCAAATCTCTGGTAAAAATCCTCAAACACTTCAGGCATCCAATACCACGAAGGGCCCATGTCAAAAACAAAGCCTTCATCCTTAAATAAATTGATGCGCCCTCCAGGCTTATTGTTCTTCTCAATTACTGTCACATCATAGCCAGCAGAAGCCAAAGACGCTGATGCGCTCAACCCTGCTATGCCTGACCCAATTACTATTACCTTTTTCAATTCGATGCTTTAATTTCTCCTATTTAATAAAGATGAGAATTAAATAGTTCAAAAATAAAAATGCCCAGGCAAAATACCCGGGCATTATTACTATTCATAATAGTTCAAAAGAACTACTTTCTTCCTCCATCAAGTTTGTCCTGCATTTCTTTCAATGCGTCCCAATCCCCTTTTGCAGCTATTGCAGCTTGCTCAGCCCAGGTTTCGGGGTTATGCATTTTGTAACGCGGACCCGCTTCAGCCAATATCTCCCTCACCTTTTCTACATCCGCATTTGCCAATGCATCAAAAGATTCAATGCCATTGTTGGTTAAAAGCTCAGCTATCTTAGGTCCAATTCCTTCAATCTTCTTCAAATCATCACCACCTTTGGATTTTTTAGTCGCTTTCTTTGCCGGCTTAACTTCCTCAGCAGGTGCTTCTGCAGCAGGTGCCTCCTCTTTTGGCGCCTCCTCTTTCTTCTCTGCCTTTTTAGGCGCAGCTTTCTTTGCTTCTGCTTTTGGCGCTTCCGCAAAGGCGCCTTTTAATTCAGAGAATACGCCCAAGTCTCCAAGCGTTGTACCTTCAACTTTAGAATTGGTCTTTTTCACTGCAGATCTTGTCTGCTTTCTCTCTTGCGCTTTCTCTTTCTTCACTTCGCCTTCAGCTTCACGCTTGATATCTTCAAGATATCTCAAATGGGAAACAATGATCCTCTTATCATCGCGGTTAAATTCAATAACCTTTACAGTTAAAGCTTCATCAACCTCTGCATTTGATCCATCCTCTTTCTTGATATGCTTGAAAGGAGCGAAGGCTTCTAAGCCATAAGGCAATTGAACAATTGAACCTCTGTCTTCTTTCTTTATGATAGTTGCCTCATGGTAAGATCCTACAGGGAAAACATTTTCGAACGTATCCCAAGGATTCTCCTCCAATTGTTTATGACCCAAAGACAGCTTTCTACTCTCCTTATCCACCTCAAGAATCACAACATCAATATTGTCTCCTACTTTCGTGAATTCTGATGGATGTGAGTATCGCTTCGTCCATGATAGATCAGAAATATGAACCATGCCACCTACGCCTTCCTGAAGCTCTACGAAAACACCATAAGGCGTCAGGTTCTTAACCTCACCGGTGTGCTTGGATTCGACAGGATACTGATCGATGACCTTAGCCCAAGGATCTTCTAGCAATTGTTTAATACTTAGTGACATCTTTCTTTCCTCTCTGTCAATAGTCACAATTTTTGCTTCAAAGTCTTGACCCAAGAAGAAAAACTCTCTTGCATTTACCGGTTGATTACTCCATGTAACCTCAGATACGTGGATCAATCCTTCTACACCCGGGATAATTTCAAGAAATGCGCCGTAGTCTTCAATGTTCACGATCTTACCTTTAACGGTAGATCCTTCTACAACATCTGCGCCCAATACTTCCCATGGATGTGGTTGCAATTGTTTTAGACCCAATGAAATTCGTTTCTTGTCCTCATCAAAGTCTAATACTACAACATTCAATTTCTGGTTCAACTCCAACACTTCGTTTGGATGATTGATTCTTCCCAATGAAATATCTGTGATATATAATAATCCATCAACACCTCCAAGATCCATAAATGCACCGAAGTCGGTAATATTCTTAACGATACCTTCAAGCACCTGACCTTTTTCAAGTCCACCGATGATAGATTCTCGCTGTTCCGCGAGATCACTTTCGATAAGCGCTTTGTGAGATACTACTGCATTCTTGATTACTTCGTTGATTTTCACAACTTTGAATTCCATGGTCTTACCAACATATGAATCGTAATCTATAATTGGCTTGATGTCAATTTGTGATCCTGGTAGGAAAGTTTCAAGTCCTCCAACATCAACGATCAATCCACCTTTGGTCTTACTGATTACTGTTCCTTTGATAATAGTGCCATTCTGGTGAGAATCTACTAATGAGTCCCAGGCTTTTATCAATTTGGCTTTTCTTCTTGACAGCTGAAGTTGGCCTTTGGAGTCTTCCTTAGCTTCAATGTAAACTTCTACCTTATCTCCAACTTTCAAATCTGGTGTGTCCCTGAATTCAGTCAGTGGTACAAGACCATCCGATTTATAATTAATGTCCAGGAGAACGTTACCATCGCTGATGGATGAAACGGTACCTGTTACCAATTCATACTCAGAAATACTATTCAATGACTTTTCATAGTCTTGAAGGTAGTCTTCGATTTCCTTTTCGGAATAAGATAATGTGTGTCGGTTCCCTATTGACCAGTCAAACTCGTCGTGTGGCGATTGTGCCAATTTAGAGTTTTCATCTTCAATTTCGATTTCAACTTGTTCTGGGCTATTTGAATCCTCAGATTCTTCTTTGGCAGGCGCAGTTTCTTCTTTAGTTTCTTCTACTGCTTCTACAACTGCAGTTTCAACCTCAGGGGTTGCTACTTCTTCAGTTGTTTCTTTTTCAAGATTCTTTTCGTCAGACATAATAGAATCAGGTTTGTATGTTCCGATCATGTATCGGCACAGTGGTTAAATAATAAAAAAAGTGGCGCAAAGGTATTATAATTATTCAATTGGTGAAATAGATAATGAATTTCTATAGAAATATTTCAAACGAATTCATTTTCAAAATTGTATTTTGGGAAACTATTAAAGACAAAGATTTATGAGTGAATCACGCCCGTGGCTGAAGCAGTACCCAAGTGGGATACCTGCAAATATTGATCCCGACGCCTATCCAACAGTGATAGATTATTTATCCGATCGATGTAAAAAATACAGTTCAAAGAAAGCTTTTTCAAGTATGGGTAAGGAAATTACCTATAAACAGCTTGAGACTATGAGCTATAATTTCGGTGCTTATCTGCATAGTCGTGGGCTTAAGCCTGGCGACAGAATAGCTATCATGATGCCTAATTTGCTTCAATATCCTGTGGCGCTATTTGGCGCAATTAAAGCAGGCTTAATTGTAGTCAATACCAATCCGCTGTACACTGCCAGAGAAATGGAACATCAATTTACGGACAGCGGTGTAAAGGCGATTGTTATATTGGAAAATTTTGCTGCCAACCTCGAAAAGATCCTGGGCAATACTCAGATAGATACAATTATCTTGACAAGCATTGGAGAAATGCTTGGCGCAAAGGGCACTCTAGTTAATTTTGCGGTGCGGAATATCAAGCGTATGGTGCCTAAATTTAATTTGAGCAATACGGTCAGTTTTTCCGAAGCCTTAAGTCAAGGTAAGAAGTTCAAAATAATGGATTTCGAAAACAATCCGGACGATGTTATTGTACATCAATATACCGGAGGAACGACGGGTGTTAGTAAAGGTGCTATGCTTACAAATCGTAATCTGGTAGCCAACATGCTTCAAATCAGAGCTTTTATCACGCCTTATCTTGAAAATGAAGAACAAATAACTGTTTTATCACCGCTGCCACTCTATCATATTTTTGCTTTTACGGTGAACTGCATGGCCATGTTAGACCTTGGCGCATTATCTGTTCTTGTTGTAAATCCAAAAGATCTGTCAACGGTAGTCAAAGAATTTAAGCGTTATAAATTATCAGGCATGACGGGTGTAAACACTTTATATAATGCACTACTCAATAATGAAGAATTTAAGAATGCAGATTGGAGTAACCTCAGGTTTATAGCAGCAGGTGGTACAGCGCTCCAGAAATCTGTAGCTGAAGAATGGTCTAAATTGACTGGTCAAATTATTTCGGAAGGTTATGGAATGACAGAAGCTTCTCCTGTCGTGACATCGAACCCACATGGAAAAACCATACTGGGTACGGTGGGTATTCCTGTACCGTCTACCGATTTAAGAATCGTTGATGACAATGGCAATCCACTGCCTATTGGGCAATCCGGGGAAATTCAGGTAAAAGGCCCACAGGTTATGAAAGGGTATTATAATAAACCTGAAGAAACCGCTTCGACCATTACTGCGGATGGGTGGTTGAATACCGGTGATGTAGGCGTTATGGATGAAAATGGATATCTGTCAATTGTTGACAGGAAAAAAGACATGATAATTGTGTCTGGTTTCAATGTCTATCCAAACGAAATTGAAGATGTTGTGAGTGCACATCCTAAAGTGCTAGAATCCGCTGCCATAGGTATACCAAGTGAAAAATCAGGTGAATGTGTAAAAGTATTCGTAGTTAAGAAAGATAAATCCTTAACTAAAGACGAACTTATTCTTTACTGCAGAGAAAATCTCACAGGTTACAAGGTCCCTAAAGAAGTTGAATTCAAGGACGAACTGCCTAAATCTAATGTGGGAAAAATCCTAAGAAGAATGCTTAAAGAATAGTATTGATACTACTATTCTTTAATCAATTCAAATGTTAATTCTTCTGAGACTTCAGGGTGGAAGTTGATTGTAGCAACATACGACCCAATTTCTTTTGGTTCATCATTGATTACAACCTTCTTTCTTTCGATGTCGATTTCAAAGTTATCCTTCAATGCAGCTGCAATCTGGATATTGGTAACCTTTCCGAATATTTTTCCTGAAGTTCCTGATTTAACACCAATCTTAACCGATTGTCCTTTGATCTTTGCAGCCATTTCTTTATACTCTTCGACACGGGCATTTTCTTTAGCCGATTCTTCTTCAAGTATTTTTTCAAGCTTGGCTCTGTTGGTAGCATTGGCTATGACACCAAATCCTTGAGGGATCAGATAGTTTCTTCCATATCCTGGTTTAACCTCAACGATGTCGTGCTTATATCCTAGATTGTCAATTGACTGTAGTAATATAATTTCCATTGGAAAAAACTATTTTATTTTAATAAATCTGTTACGTAAGGCATCATAGCAAGATGTCTTGCTCTTTTTACTGCCACAGCAACTTTCTTTTGATACTTTAATGAATTTCCTGTGATTCTTCTTGGGAGCAATTTACCCTGAGGGTTAACAAATTGAATTAAGAAGTCAGGATCTTTATAATCGATATGCTTGATACCGAATTTTTTAAATCTGCAATACTTTTTATTGTCTTTGCCAATATTAGGATTGCTTAAGAATTTTATATCGTCGCGTGATGCCATAATATCTATATTTTATTCCTCCTCTGAAGAAGAAGGTTGAATTCCACCAATTAATTTTTCTTTAAGAGTATTGAGTTCTGCCCATTTCCCAGCTGCAGCCAAATCTGCTTGCTGAGGCCAAGTTGACGGATCGTGCACCATGTAGCTCGGACCACCTTTTGAAAGGATGGTTTTAATTGCTTCTGATGAACTTGCTGCCAACTGACTGTATGAGTTGATTCCACCCGTGTTCAGAAGCTTTGCAATTTTAGGACCGATACCTTCAATGATGGTAAGGTCTTCAATTGGTGCCTTTGATTCTTCGACTGGTGTATCTGAGATGGTCTTAGGTTTTTTACCGATAAGACCATTGCGCTTATCCGAGTTATACTTAACACCATATTTGTCAAGTTTAACTGTAAGGAAACGCATGATACGCTCATCTCTTCTTAGTGCCAATTCCATTTTAGAAATTACAGCTCCTGAAGGTGTTTGAAATTCGATACTTTTATAAACACCGGAGTTGCGTTTGTTGATTGGATATGCCAGCTGTCTCAAACCCATGTCATCGACATGAACTATGTTACAACCTTCATTTTCCACAAGCTTCTCGTAAGCTTTTGCTACCGTTTGAATTTCATCACCTGGTAGTACGGGATCGATGATGAAAGTAATCTCGTATTGTTTCATTTAGAATACTTAATTATTTACTTCTTTTTTAAAAGGGCTGCAAATATATACTTTTATCTTTATCAGCGCAAAGGAAAAATTCAAATTAAAATCAGACCTTTGACAATATTTTATAACACATTTCAATACTACAAAGAATGAAACAAGTTTTTCAAATAAGCTTTTTTGCAATTATGCTATTGGTTATAGCATGTAAGCCTTCAACTGCTCCGGCTGAGACATCAGAAGATGGCAAACAATATTTCGGTGAAAAAATCGAAGAAATCAAACCTATTAACATGACGGAGTTACTCGCTCAAATGGAAACACAAGATACAGTGGCTGCACAATTGAAAGCCAATGTAGAGGCTGTTTGCCAAACGAAGGGTTGCTGGATGAATCTTGTAGATGCCAGCACAGAAGATGCTTCGATATTTGTCAAATTTAAAGACTATGGGTTTTTTATGCCTAAAGATATTGCAGGGCAAGTTGTTGTTGTAAGAGGTATTGCTTACAAAGAAGTGACTTCTGTGGATGAATTAAAGCACTATGCTGAAGATGAAGGTAAGACTCAAGAAGAAATCGATGCGATCACTGAGCCTGTAGAAGAATTGAAGTTTATGGCAGACGGCGTCGTCCTGTTATAAATTAGAACAATCATTGTAGAACAACTATTCCGCTTCTTCATTACGCAGTGTGTC
>JABDJE010000206.1 GCA_013002625.1 Saprospiraceae bacterium
TTACCGGCGACCTCATGTTTTGCCAGGGGATAATTGGTAGCATAACTTTCAATGGCTATCCTTTCTGCTGCGATTGAATTCATCGTGAGGTATTCGGCCACAGAAATGCCCCGCTTTAGATTATTATACTGAACATATTCGGGTAGGCCACGCTCCGCGTGATCTGCATAGACCAATAACTTTATATTGAGATCCTCTCTGTCCTTCAAAAAGTCAATTAGCCCTGATAATTTCCTAGCATTTTCGTCTCTCAACAAGTCCGTTCTATCCTGATAAAATAAGCTATAGGCAAACTCCGGCTTTGTGCTTTTATTGGCAGAACCCAATTGGACTGCCCGCTTAACTTCAAGAACAGCCTCTGGCTTCTGGACATCAGTTGAATCCAATTCAGGGATACTATCGTGCACTACGACAACATTGATACTGTCATCCTTTATTATTGTGCTGTCTTTCCGTTCAATCTCTGTATTGGCCTTTGTTTGTGCTTCCGCAATATTTAAATATGAAAGCTTCAGACTATCTGCCCATTGAAATGCGACTGCTTCATCCAAATATGCAAAGTAAAGGTCAAACCCGCCTCTACCTGTTTTTCTATCCGAGAAAAAGAAAGCCATTTGAGCATCGTTGTGGAATCGAAAACCTAAATCGTCTCCTGCACTATTAACCGAATTATTGATATGTGACACATTGGTTGTTCCTGATTGAAACTGCGCTTTATAGACATCAAAGCCACCATAACAATATGGCTTGTTTGAACTAAAATACATCAACTTCTTATCTGCTGACATATACGGTGTGCGCTCATCAAATTCAGAATTGATTTCAGGTCCCATGTTAATAGGGTCCTTCCATCGGTCGGCCTCATATTTGACCAGATAAATATCATAACCACCAAAACCACCTGATCGATTACTCGCAAAGACACATGTATTATGATTTAGCATTTGAATATCAATCGCATCTTTAAATACATCCGAATCGAGTCTTACAATCTGAGTCTGGTCTTTTATAACTGTTGAAATGTGCGCTTGGGTCTTGCTTTTATTTTTTTCAAAATACATCAGGCTTTGTCCGTCTGCACTTATATCACTGGTCCATTGGTCTGAATTAGATTTATGCTCTTTGTGAAATCCTTCAACTATTTGCCATTGGCCTTGCTCATTTAAAAAGCTGGCCCTCATTGCAAGCCGACCATCTAGTTCTGTGGAATAATAAAACAGGTTCCCGTATTGTGGTGATTGGACCACAAATAGTTCATCAAAAATAGAATTGATATCCTCTCCGAAGCCTTGTACCAATAAAGTTTTGCGCTTGTTATGGTTTTGCATTCCAAACAAGCAGTTTTTAATCTCGATACGTGCGCGCGTTGCTTGCTCACTGTCCTGATCAATTTTAGTGAGCAAGATTTTATAGAAATAAATAGCTTCCTCATATACATCCTTATGCTGCATTGTTTTAGCCATCATTTCAAAAAGATCTGGTTCGTTGTAGCCGAGTTTCCTTGCACGGGTGAGGTCTCTAATGGTCCGATCAAGATCATTAATACGATAATAGACTTTACCTCTTAGTGAAATGGCTTTAAGGTTTTCTTCAATATTCTCAATCTGATTGAGATGCGTCAATGCTGCCTGATATTGACCGATTTGAAAGGCCTTCTTTGCCAATCCATAATTGTCTTGAGAAGATAAACCGCTCCAGCCCAGGAGAAATATTAGAAGAATTTTGATTTTACTATCCAAGCCTATATACTAATTGGAAAGTAAAATAAGTCATATATTCTGTGAAGTGTCAAATGCTTCCAGATATTCTGCGACACGTTTCAAGAAAGACCCTCCCAGGAACCCATCAACTACACGATGGTCATAAGAGAGTGATAAGAACATTAGTTGTCGAATAGCAATTAAGTCACCATATTCTGTTTCAACTACTGCAGGTTTTTTTCTGATGGCCCCTAATGCCATAATAGCTACCTGGGGTTGATTGATAATGGGCGTACCCATCACATTGCCAAAGGTTCCTACATTGGTCACAGTAAATGTTCCGTCCTGAATTTCTTCTGGTTTGAGCTTATTGGCTCTGGCTCTATTGGCTAGGTCATTAACGGACTTGGTTAGTCCAGGCAGGTTTAGAAAATCAGCATTCTTAATCACGGGCACGATAAGGTTACCCGATGGTAACGCTGCTGCCATGCCGATATTGATGTCTTTTTTCACAACAATATTTGACCCATCAACGGATATATTTATCATAGGATAATCCTTTATGGCCCGAATGATTGCATCCATAAAGATCGGTGTGAACGTAATTTTTTCACCATACTTATCCGCAAAAGCTTTTTTATTGGCGTTTCTCCAGTTCACAATATTCGTCACATCGGCCTCCACGAAAGAAGTTACGTGAGGAGAAGTATGTTTGGACATAACCATATGGTCGGCAATCAGCTTTCGCATCCTGTCCATTTCTACGATTTCAACATTGCCGCTTGGTGCTGGTGTTGAAACAGCAGGTCGTGATACGCTATGTCCGTTGGATTGAGCCTTCTTTACCGGCTCTGATTTACTTACAGAAGGTGCGGACTGAACTGATCTGTTAGAGACATAAGAAAGTATATCTTTTTTTGTTACCCGTCCTTTTGCACCGGTTCCAGGCACTTGCTCCAACTCCTCCATCGAGATACCTTCTTTCTGTGCGATGCTTCGAACCAGTGGTGAATAGAATCTGTCCGAGCTTCCGGATGAGCTCGAAACCTGAGGTTGTGGTTTCTGTGGGGCTGGTTTGGGTATTTCCTGAGCTGGTGGTTCCGCTTTTATGGCTTTTATTTCTTCTTCGATGATGGCTGCAGCAGGTGGTTCTGATTCTTGGCCTTCGGTTTCAATAATTGCAATCACTTTTCCGATCTCAACTACATCATCTTCTTGAAACATGATTTCCTTAATGACACCATCCACTGGAGAAGGAATTTCCGAGTCAACTTTGTCGGTAGCGATTTCCAATATCGTTTCATCCTCTTCTACCCTGTCGCCAACATTTTTCACCCACTTGAGAATGGTTGCTTCCATTATACTCTCTCCCATCTTGGGCATTAATAACTCAGTCTTAGCCATAATTTAATCTATTAAAACGCAAAGTTACGTCAATTCTCAATGAGTTAAAAACAATCTTAATCGATTCATCGCGACGACTGTCGTATACTCAATGTTTTTTATCCTGTCCTTTCCTAATTGTAGCTTTTCGGTATGTCTTTCACCTTTTGAGCCCCAGGCCAGCCACACTGTCCCTACCGGTTTGTCTGGTGTGCCCCCGCCTGGTCCTGCAATACCCGAAACGGCAACGCCTATGTCGGCGCCAGAACTCTGCAGGAGACCATCAAGCATCTCAATAACAGTTTGCTCACTTACCGCACCTTGCTCAATAAGTGTCTCTTCCTGAACACCAAGGTGAATCCTTTTCATTTCATTGCTGTAGGACACACTTCCTCCAAGAAAATATTTCGATGAGCCCGACACACTTACTATTTTGGCGGCAATCTGGCCTCCAGTACAACTTTCTGCAGTGGCAAGGGTTTTGCCCTTTCGTACAAAAACATCCATTAAGGCCTGTTCCAACAGCGTTTTTTCAAATCCGTAAACATAATCGCCAAGCGCATTGGTCAATTTTGTTTTATACTTTTCCATCACATCATCTTGGGCGTTTTGTCCCCTGGCGGTTAAGCGTACCTTAACCTGTCCTAAACCTGGCAAATATGCTACACTCAGGCCTTCTGGCAGTTCATCAATTATATCCCTAATCTTGGCTTCAACACGTGTCTCACCTATTCCAACTGTTCTGATGGTTCTGTGTAATGTGGGGACGCCAAGGTTGTTAATACTTTTGAGTAGTGGAAGAAAGCTGTTTTCAAATATCCACTTCATTTCGTAGGGAACCCCTGGTAAAGACAAGATGTGTGTTCCTTTTTGGGTGAAATACATGCCAGGTGCTGTTCCCATTTTATTTTCCAGTACCTCAATGCCTTTCGGAAGATAGCATTGAAGCCGATGAGCTTCAGTCAGAGTGAACCCTACTTTTTCAAAATAAGCAGTGATCTTATTAAACATGGTTTCATCAAAATACATGTCAGTATTCATGAATTCAGCAAGGGCTTTTTTTGTGACGTCGTCTTTAGTTGGTCCCAAGCCACCCGTAACGATAATTAAGTCTGATGCACTTGATAGCAGCTCAAGGGACTCAACTATATCTTCGAGCTTGTCGCTTATGGAAAGCACGTTCTGAATGACTACAGATTCCTGAGTTAAGTTATCTGCCAGCCATGTAGAATTTGTGTCTACCAGCTGCCCCAGGAGAATTTCATCTCCGATTGTTACAATACTTGCTTTCATTTAAATTTTACGATTAGTCGTTGTTCTTAATTTGAAACTCAAAATTAATCATCTAAAAGACATGCTTTATCCACCATCTACTCTTATTTAAGCTGAATTGCTACGAAGAGTAAATACATTAATGTGACTTTCGTTTTGAATCTAAGTCAAAAGATTGAAACATATTTATTTAAATCCAAAATTCACAATCCATTTAAAAATGAAAAAATCCAACTTAGTTAAAGTTATTATGCTTCTTCTCTTAGGCTCTTTTTCTGCGCAAGCCCAAATTGATGGCCTTCCAGATAATGCAGAACCTGGCAAGTGTTATGTTAAGTGTGTAACACCAGATGAATTCAAAGACGTTACAGAAACGATTGTAACCAAACCTTCTTACAAAACGATATCCATTACACCAGCTGTATATAAAGACGTTACAGAAACGGTAGTCGTCAAAGAGGCAACAGTAAGGTATGAGTTTGTTCCTGCTGTATATGAAACGATCGAAGTGCCTTATGTAGGAAAGCAAGGAAGAACAGATTTAAACCCTATTGCTGCAAGCTTTACCAATGATTCTGAGACGCGGGAAGTATATCCTAAAATTTCAAAATTTGAATATGCGCCTTTCCCAGACTGTGCAAGCGGAAACCCTAATGATTGTCAAGCATTGTGCTGGCAGGAATATCCAGCAAAATCTCAAACAATTCCTGTTCTGAGGTTGGCCACTGATGCGTCTACAACAGCTGTTCCAGTAGCAGAGGTGCCGGCAACCTACAAGAAACAAGTGATTAAAGAGGCTGCAAAATACATTGAAATTGCTGTTCCAGAAATTACTGAGACAATCACAAAAAGTGTGTTGGTGACACCAGCTCAAGTAGTTGAAACAATAGTTCCTGAAGAAACCACAACCATTACCAAGACAGTGCTTGTAAAAGAAGGCGGCATGACAACTTGGGAAGAAGTGGAATGTTCATTGGTCAACCCAACCATCCTCCCAATCTATTATGACTACAACAGTGCCAACTTACGTCCAGGATCAAAAACAGTAATTGATACCACAATCTTTGAACTCATGACAGATCAGCCAAATATTTCGGTTGAAATCGGATCACATACCGATTCAAGAGGGAGAGATAGCTATAATCTTGACTTGAGTCAACGCCGCGCTCAATCTGTTGTAGATTATCTCGTTTCAAAAGGTATTACAAGATCAAGATTGATTGCCAAGGGATATGGTGAAACAAGATTGATTAACAGATGCGCAAACGGTGTAACGTGTACAGAAGCGGAGCATCAAAATAACCGACGTACAGACTTCAGAGTTATCAGTCAATAGAAAAATTACGAATGCATTAACAAAAGGCTGCCATGTTATCATGGTGGCCTTTTCTGTTAAGAGAGCATTTGTATTTCCCTGAAATTAAATACCTCTTTTTGATTGCCTGTGTCAAGAACCAGTTTTCCTTCTCTTGTAATACTATGAATTTCACCTTCAAAAACAACATTGGTGTCCGTGCGTTTGAATCGGGCTTTTCTCCCTTTTGTATACAGTTTTGTGAAATACTCTTTTCGCCAGGCTTCACTGTTTTTATTTAAAAGAGCAAACCTTCTCCCGACGGCTTTTTCCAATGAAAAAATTATATCCAGCACATCAAAGCTTTGTCCAGTGATCTGTCTAAGTGAAATAGGGTTCGGTATATCTTTCGGAAAGAGGTCCTGATTAACATTCAAGCCTATTCCGAGAATAGTATTGATCACTTTATCGCCGCGGATACTGTTTTGAATAAGAAGGCCTGCCAGTTTTTGATCGTTATAATAAATGTCATTGGGCCACTTGATGTATAAATGCTGTGCATCGAGGATCTCAGAGCAAAAGTCATAGAGTGCCAAGGACAAAGCTATTGAAATATCAAACTGATTTTTGACATCAATTTTTATGTGAAATAAATAAGAGACGGTCAGGTTTTTTCCGACATCACTGAACCAATATCTGTCAATTTGTCCTCTTCCGACTGTTTGATTGTCCGTATATACACAATAATTGCGGTGTGGAAGGCTTTTTGATAATAGTTCTTGTGCGTATTGATTGGTGGAAGCCGTCTTTTCTAAATAGATAAACTGATCAACTTTTAAGGATATTTCGTGTTCCACTGTCGCACACTTAATTTTAGTAAATTTGAATATAGCTAAACAGAAAATAAAGTTTGCATAATAAAAGCGTTTTAGAAAAAGAAGCATCGAATAATCTGGATATAACTGAGCTGATCATCGATAGCATACAAGACATCAAAGGCAAGAACATTCTGAAGTTGGATTTAAGAGAACTGGATGATGCGCCTACTGACTATTTCATTATTTGTGAGGGGGATTCAACCACCCAGATCAGTGCAATTGCTGATAACATTGTATACCGAACAAAATCTGAGTTAGGCTTGTATCCTTCACATGTTGAAGGTAAGCAGCATGCAAATTGGATTTTGGTAGATTATTTTGATGTTATCGTCCATGTTTTCTACCCTGAAACCCGAAGGTTTTATGAAATTGAAGATTTATGGAGTGATGCAAAGTCAACCGAGTACCAGAATATTTAATTGTAGACCGATTTAGACTTAAGAAATACAATGAGCGATAAAAAAGAAGATAAAAATCCTAAAAAAGTAGGCCTGAATTCGTACTGGATTTATGGGATCATCATTTTTCTCTTTTTGGCTGCCAATGTGGTAACATTAATTAATAGTAAAACCACAGTAATCACCCAATCTGAGTTTGAGACCATGGCTGAAAAAGGTCATATTGACAAAGCCGTAGTAATTAATAACAGACTTGTCAGAGTCCATGTCAAAAAGGATGCATTGGACAGTTATCCTGATGTAAAGGAAAACAAGTTCAATGTTCAGCAACCCCATTTTACCTTTAAGGTCGGTGTGATTGAAACATTTGATCAAAAGATCCGAGAGATCAATAATAATCTGGATGGCAAGGACAAACTCAAGATATACTACGAAGATGAAGATAATATCTGGGGTGCTGTGCTGAGTTGGGTTATCCCATTGGTGCTGATCCTTGGTTTATGGATATTCTTTATGCGTAGGGTTGGATCCGGCGCTGGAGGCCCCGGTGCCCAAATATTCAATATCGGAAAATCCAAGGCTACATTATTCGATAACAATGCTGAAGTATCGGTCACGTTTAAGGATGTCGCTGGTCTCGAAGAAGCAAAAGAAGAGGTTATGGAAGTCGTCGACTTTCTGAAGACGCCTAAAAAATATACCTCGCTGGGTGGTAAGATCCCCAAAGGAGTTTTGTTGGTAGGCCCTCCGGGTACCGGTAAAACACTCCTTGCAAAAGCTGTTGCTGGTGAAGCGGGTGTTCCTTTCTTTTCGATTTCAGGTAGTGATTTTGTTGAGATGTTTGTTGGTGTGGGTGCTTCGCGTGTGCGAGACCTATTCAAACAGGCAAGAGAAAAAGCACCATGTATTGTCTTTATTGATGAAATAGACGCTATTGGTAGGGCGCGTGGTAAAAGCGCAATTCAGGGCGGTAACGATGAGCGTGAAAACACACTTAACCAGTTGTTGGTTGAAATGGACGGTTTCTCTACCGATAAGGGTGTGATTTTAATGGCGGCTACTAACCGACCCGATATATTGGATAATGCCTTATTGCGACCAGGTCGATTTGACAGACAAATTGGTATCGATCGTCCTGACCTCAAAGGGCGTGAAGCTATTTTCAAGGTACATCTTAAAAACATAAAAAATTCTACTGAAGTAAATCCACATAACCTTGCTGAAATGACACCGGGTTTTGCTGGTGCTGATATTGCAAATGTGTGTAACGAAGCGGCACTGGTCGCTGCGCGTCGTAATAAAAAGTCCGTTGAAATGGATGACTTCAATTATGCACTTGACAGAGTGATCGGTGGACTTGAAAAGAAAAATAAAATCATTTCACCTAAAGAAAAAGAAATCATTGCATTCCATGAGGCAGGTCACGCTATTTGTGGTTGGTATCTCGAGCATGCATCTCCTTTAGTGAAAGTAACCATCGTGCCCCGTGGCATCGGAACATTGGGTTACGCCCAGTACTTGCCAAAAGAAGAATATATTACGCGCACCGAACAGTTGAAAGACAGAATGACCATGACACTCGGAGGTCGCGCTGCTGAAAAGATTGTCTTTGATAAGATTTCTACGGGTGCTCAGAATGATTTGGACCAGGTAACTAAAATGGGTTACTCCATGATTTCCGTCTTCGGAATGAATGACAAGGTTGGAAATGTTTCATTTTACGGAATGTCCCAAGACAGTTTTAACAAACCCTATTCAGATGAGACAGCCAAACTAATTGACAACGAAGTACGCAATCTAATCGATGAACAATATGTGCGCGCACAAAACTTATTGAAAGAACGTCGCAAAGAACTCAATATCCTTGCAAAGCAATTGCTTGAAAAAGAGGTTCTCCTTAAGTCAGATGTTGAAAAACTGATTGGACCTCGACCTTTCTCAGATAAAGATGAATATACCATCGAAATGAATGGGGAGGGCGATACCAAATACAAGGAATTGTTTGAGGATGAGAACGCCGCAGAACAGAGTGTGGAAGAATAGCGCTGCTGCCTAAGGCCAGCGGGCGGGTAATAAGGTTAAAGCAATTAGGACTACGTTTAAACCGAAGCAAAAGTAGCTTTTGGGAGGATTAGGATTAAGTTTGAACCGAAACAAAAATAGCTTTGGGGAGGATTAGGATTAAGTTTGAATCGAAACAAAAGTAGCTTTGGAGAGGATTGGGATTAAGTTTGAACCGAAACAAAAGTAGTTTTTGGGAGGATTGGGATTAAGTTTGAAACTTAATCCCAATCTTCTTTCAATTCAATAGTGATCTTTATTATTCAACCACTTCTACAGATCGATCAATGAGTCTAAATCCATTTCCATGGATATTGACGATTTCAAGTTTTTCGTCCTTACTCAAATATTTTCTAAGCTTTGTTACAAATACATCCATGCTGCGTGCTGTAAAGTAATTGTCTTCGCCCCATATTTTAGTCAATGCAAGAGATCTTGGCAGAACATCATTTTTGTGAATACAAAACAGGCGTAGAAGGTGTGCTTCTTTAGGAGACAATTGTTCTTTATGTTTTTCCTGCCCATCATCATACGTCAGAATCCTGAGCGGATAGTTAAAGTGGAAGTTTGCCAAAGTAAACTCTTTGATATCTTCTTCTGGTGCAACCCTCGTTCCAGATCTTCTTAATATCGCTTGTACCCTTAATAACAACTCTTCACTGTTGAAAGGCTTTGTGATATAATCATCTGCACCTATTTTAAATCCCTCTAATACATCTTCCTTGAGCGACTTGGCGGTGAGGAAGATAATTGGAATATCCTTATCGCGTTCACGGATTTCTTTGGCCACTGTAAAGCCATCTTTCTTTGGCATCATAACATCTAAAATGCATAGGTTAAAATTGCCTTTGTTGTACTTCATTAATCCTTCATCGCCGTCTTTTGCAAGTTCGACATCATATTCATGCATTTCCAAATAGGATTTCAATACATCTCCAAAGTTCTGATCATCTTCAACCAGTAAAATCTTCTGTGTCGTTGTTTCTGCCATGTTGTTTTAAGGTTTTGTCTACTATTTAGATGTAGATTTTAACATTTAGTCACTAAATTTAAAAGGAAAAAATAAAGTAAAGGTGCTCCCTTTTCCAATTTCTGATTCAACTTGTATATTTCCCTTGTGTGCATTCATCAATGCTTTTACATAACTCAAGCCCAAACCAAAGCCTTTTACATCGTGTCTGTTGCCGGTATGTACCCTGTAAAACTTATCAAAAATATGTTTCACAGATTCTTTGGTCATTCCAATTCCTTTATCACTTATTTCCACCATAACGCCTTCATTATAGTTCTCAGTTCGAATAGAAATTTGCGGACTGTTGTTAGAATACTTCTCAGCGTTATCTAAAAGATTATGTACAATATTGGAGATATGTGTTAAATCTCCTTCTACCATAGGGTGCACTGCATTTAATTGCGTGTTCAAATAACCGTCTCTGTGTGTCACCTTCAGTCTTGCATTTTCAGAAGCCTGGAAAACCACATCATTCAGGTTAACATTGGTAAGTTTTAGGTCAAAATCCTTCTTATCAATCCTTGCCATTTGTAGCACCTTTTCAACCTGATTCAACATCCGCTTGTTTTCCTGCTTGATAATTGAGGCAAAACGCTTCACCTTATCAACGTTGCTGATCACGGTATCGTTGGTTATAGAGTCTGTTGCCAGAGAAATTGTAGCAATCGGTGTCTTAAACTCATGGGTCATATTGTTGATAAAGTCTGTCTTCATCTCCGAGACTTTCTTCTGACGAAAGATGACAAAGATGGTATAGGCAAAGCACAACAAAATAAGTGAGGTGAAAAGAAAGGAGCTCAACATTGATGGCAATACCGAGGCCCACAGCCATGATCTTTTACTTGGGAAAAAGATTTTTAAATACCCCGTGAGACTCTCTTCATCATTGAATAGCTGAACTTTATATTTTGAATCATATAGTCCCCTCGTGGCTCCAACGTAGGCAGGACTGGAATTACCTTCGACTTGCACTGCAAAATTTCCGTTTCGAATAACAAAATCATTGTGCTTGTTGGAGTAGACGCCGTAATCAAATTTTAGACTGATCCCCTGGTCTTCAAGTTCTTCCTTAATATACCGGTCTAGGTTTTCCTTATTGATATTTTCAAGTAAGCCCTCAGGGTCAATCGTTCTCAGGTTTTCTGCAAACTGGTGATAGGATTGGTCTTTGGAAAGCAAGCTAGAAATGAGTTTGGTGTTTTCAAAACTCAATTGTCGTTCCTTGTTTTTAAATGAGAGGTAGTTGTTTACAAAATCCTTGGTATCGGTGTCTTTTTGTAGGCGGGTTTTGACCTTGTTCATGGCCATAACGACCTTGTCATCGAAGTTTTTCTCGTTAAGGTTTACCTGAGCTTTAATCCACACAAATTGTGTTACGCCGATCCCAAGCAAGGCCGCACTCATGATGATTATTATAGCCCATATAATCTTCTTATTCATAGTAATCCTCCGATAAAATTAAGATTTCAAGCGCCCCATTGCATATCTTTAACTTAGTTTTAACCGCGTTATCTAAATCCATCTTAAGATGAAAAAAATAGAACATATTGGCATTGCTGTTAAGGACATTGATGAAAGCGAGGCTTTGTTTGAAGCACTTTTTGATGTTGCGCCCTACAAAAGAGAACTCGTAGAATCTCAAAATGTTTTGACTTCCTTCTTTAGGGTGGGTAATAATAAAATTGAATTGCTCCAGTCTACCACGAAAGATGGTGTCATTAAAAAGTTTATCGATAAGAAAGGACCAGGGTTTCATCATATTGCTTTTGCGGTTACCGATATTCGGGCTGAGATGGCACGTCTACAAAAACAGGGTTTCCAATTATTAAATGAAAACCCTGTTGATGGCGCGGACAATAAAATTGTATGCTTCCTGCATCCTAAATCCTCAAACGGTATGCTTGTGGAATTGGTGCAAGAGAAAGCATAAGCTCATCGCTTGAGAAAATTGCCCAATACCTTTAAGCCAATGTTTGCTACATCATCCATCATGGATCCATCACCATCCTGATCTAACAATTTGGTAAAAATATCGGCTCCCTCGTTTTTCTCTTGGTAAACCTTCTGAGATCTTCCAAGGTATTCTCTTAGTCCGTCGTTATCCATTTGCTTTTGCTTCTTATAACGTCCTAGAACGCCCAAAACCATAGGTGCCATTTTAATTAACATCCCCATGCTCTGGTTCTTATCCAGGCCGCTCATTTGAGAAAGCATGTCTATAGCATTGTTCTGTTTTCCTCCTAGAACATGACCTAAAATGCCTGCACCATTCAGCATTTTTTGGTTTTGTGGTTGCGCTCGTCCTGACAAAAATCCCATAAGGTCATCAAGTAAAGATCCGTCGTGATCTCGATCAAGAGCACCTGCTAAACCACTTAAAGCATTATCGTCTTTTGTAGCATTTTTTGCTACCGCTGACATCAATACGGATAGGGCCGCGTTTGCCGCAACGCTTGTTTTTTTGCTATCACCAATATTAAGCTGGTTGTTCATTCCGTTTAATACTCCGTCGGATAGCTGCCACTGTAATAAATCCATTAAATCCATAAATCGATAAAATTTTTAGTAAGGCACTGTTTTTGCAGTGCTTATAAATAATAAAAAAACTTAATATATGATTAGGATGATTGTTATCGGCATTTCAATAATGTCGGTATTGGTTTCGTTTAAGGAGGATCCCAGTATCACATATATTTCGCAATATAAACAAATTGCTGTTGCTGAAATGCACAGAACAGGGATACCTGCCAGCATAAAGATGGCGCAGGCTTTGTTAGAGTCGGGCGCAGGTAGATCCAGTTTGGCAAGTAAGGCCAACAATCACTTTGGTATCAAGTGCGGCGGCAGATGGAGCGGAGGTACCTATTACCTTCATGATGATGATTACAACAAAAAGGGGGAACTTATTAAAAGTTGTTTCAGGCACTTTAATTCCCCAGAGCATTCTTTTGTTGCGCACAGTGAATTTCTAGCTACTCAAAACAGATATTCTTTTCTGTTCGACTTTGATTCCCGGGATTACCGCGCTTGGGCCAATGGTCTTAAAAAGGCGGGATATGCCACGGATAAAAAATACCCTCAGAAGCTGATCAATATTATTGAAAAGTATCAACTCTACTTATTGGATGATCTATTGGCAGGAGAAGAAATGAATTTGCTGGCTTATCAGGAAGGACTCAATACAGCAAAGAACAATAAGCGCGTACAGGTAAATGATAAAGCGTATTTTGAATATCCTGGTGCCATAGCTTCAAATGAAACAGCTGGCTCCAATTCAACAACCCGCCAGTCTCGTAAGAAAAATCACATTCAAAACGAAGAGACCATCTACCACATAGTTGGTTTTGATGAATCTCTTTCAGACATAGCGCGATTTTACGACCTGGAAGAAAAGGGACTGCGTCTGAGAAATCGTATGCCGAAGGACGCCAAGCCTCTGCCTGGAGAAAAAATATTTCTAAGAAAAAAGGTGCATATAAACAAACGACCCGACTACATAAGAAATGAGGCTGCTGATGATATTGCTGCAGCTGATGATTTCATATTTTAATTCTACTTTCGTAATATGAAGAAGTTATTATTGTTGTGTGTCACCCTTTTAGCCTTTAGTACAAGTAAGCTCTTATCTCAGGATGCAGGATTCTACTTTGGCCCTAAAGCCGGGCTTACAATTGGAATGCAGAACTGGAATCAATCCGAAAGAGACCCCCTGCTAAGTTATCATGGTGCTTTATTTATGGAGTCTATTGACACCGATTACCGGGGATCCCTTTTCGCGCAAATTGGTTACCACACAAGAGGAAGTTCTATAAGGGTCTTCAATATCAACAATGGTATCGCTTTCAATGATGGCTACAAGTTCAGAAACCTGTCTTTAATGCTTGGCGCAAAAAAACGCATCCGTACTGAAAAATTTTCAGTGCCGTATTATTTCTTTGGTGTTCGGCTTGAATATAATGTTTCAAACAACCTCGAAGACATTCAGGAGCGGTTTGCGCTTTCGCCATCTGTCGCATTTTATCCTACGCCATTTTTTGTTAACAAATGGGTTTATGGTGCTTCAATAGGCGGTGGCATAGAGTTTTTGGGATCTGCGTATGTTCAGCCTACGATAGAGTTTACAATTAGTCCTGATCTTTCATTTCAATACAATTCTCCTGTTATTCCAAATGTTGTCAGCCCTTTTAATGGTCAACTGATAAGTATTCCTGAACGTACTATTCGAAATGTAACATTTGAAGTGTCTTTCGTAGTCCGATTTTTGAGAGAGGTTATCTATATAGACTAAAACAGAAAGCCCAGACCAAGGTTGATAAATTGAGCCTGATTGCGAAAGCCTTTTTCGTCAGCTCGATAATAAAAGTAATCTCCAACGGTATAGAATTGATATTCGTAACTCAAGTCGATGTGCAAGCGATATAAACTCAGGCCAAAGTTAAAAGCAAAGCCACCATCTAAGGACCGTCTCCGTTCCTCAAAGTTTTCTTCATTTTGAAATATTGAATTTTGATCCACAATAAACCCAAAGACGGGACCAGCGCCTATTTTGAACCTGTCTATCCGTACACCTGCACTTATTGGAATGAGGAGATAATGTGTTTCTTTTATAAAATTGTTTGATTCAATATCCGCTGGGTTAATAAAGCTTGTTGCACGAAATCGAGATTTCACCCTGCGGTATCCAATTTCACCCTGCAAATAAAGTAACTCATTACGGAAATAAGCAAAGGCAGAAATGCCTGGGCTTACATCCTGTTCAATAAAGTCAAGCTTATACGTGAGGAAGTCCTGCGCATCGTCATACTTGATCTCTTCAGGCCTTGTAAATGCCAGAGAATATGTGCCTTTAACACCAAAGTATAATTGTGCAGCCAAAGGCATGGTGCAGAATAATCCTGCAACTAATAGTATAAATCTAGATCCATGCACAGTATAAATATAATTGCTTTTCATTTCATTGATTGATCGCAGTAACGCGTTTCCGTCCAGATAACCGGATTAAATCTTCTCATATCAGACAAACTTTTCGATTTTTTCGACGAAACTGGTAACCGCCAAGTCAAGTCATACGTCTTGGCATTAAACAATCACAATGAAAACAAAGCTGACCCTGTTCCTATCGTTGTTTTGCATATTTAACCTTAATGCACAATCCTCTAACCTGTCAGGTTATATAAAAGACGCAAGCGGGAATCCTGTTGATTTTGCAAATGTCGTTTTATACAATGCCGCAGATTCTGCATTGATTAAGGTAGAATATTCAGATGATAAGGGTGCTTTTACATTTAATCAAATTGACTTCGGGACTTATTATTTTGAAATCAAGTTCCTTGGATACAAGGATTATCAATCAGAAGTTATTGAATTAACCAGCAATGATGCTCATAACCTGGGTGTTATTACCCTTGATACGCAAGAACAAACAATAGAGGGTGTCGTGGTAACGGCTAAAAAGCCATTGCTGGAAATGAAGCCCGATAAAGTTGTTCTGAATGTGGAAGGAAGTATCAACGCATCTGGTTCGGATGCATTTACACTATTAAGACAGTCTCCTGGAGTGGTCATCGATAACAACGATAATATATTTATGTTGGGTAAAAGTGGTTTGCAAATTTATATAGACGGTAAGCCCAGCCAACTGGCTGGTTCAGATCTGGCTGAATACCTGAAGACGATTCCATCATCTGAAATTGTCGCGATCGAGATCATTACCAACCCTTCTTCGAAATACGATGCCGAAGGCAACGCAGGTATCATTAATATAAAATTGAGAAGAGACAAATCATTAGGCTCTAAGACAACCATTAACTCCTCGTTTTCGATTGGTCAGCGTGCGCGCACAAACACTACTGTGCGGTCAACCTATAAAGCTAAAAAGTGGAATGTCTTTGGTTCGGTATCAGCATACCGCGGAGAAGACATCGATCCATTCAATTTGTATCGGGAGCAATCGGGGCTGATTTTTGATCAAACCAATGTGGGTGAAGGCGGTTGGAAAGGAATCAATTACAGAACCGGAATGGACTTTCTGGTTTCTGAGAAAAGCACCTTTGGTATACTTTTTAACGGATCAACGAGAACCGGCACCTGGGATCAGAATTCAAGATCAGATATTTCTACAGTAGGTAATAGTTATATCGACAGTTCCCTCATTGCAAGTGCTAACTCTACCTGGGATAAAGGTGACTGGAACATTAATACCAACTACAAATACGACAACAAGGATGGCTTTAGCCTTAACTTAGATCTTGATTATGGCACCTACAACAGAGATGATATTGAGACACAACCCAATGAATACGTCGATCCCGATGGTAATAGTTTGGCTATTATAGAATACAGGTCTGAGACGCCAAATAAGATTGACATTGCCACAGCTAAAATTGATATTGAAAAGAACCTGGGGTCCGCAACGTTTAGTGCTGGATTGAAGTACTCTGATGTCACAACAGATAATATGTTTGGATTCTACCAATTGGTTGATGACATTCCAGTATTAGATATTGAGCAGTCCAATGATTTCAAATATATTGAAAGAGTCAGTGCAGCCTATGTGAATTATGGTGCACAATACAACAGCTTTGGTATTCAGGCTGGTTTGCGTGTTGAACATACAGAATCGAATGGTATTCTAACTGCGCTCATTCCTTCAAACAATGAAGAAGTAAACAGGTCTTACACAGATCTATTTCCTTCTTTTGGAATGACTTTTCAACTTAATCAGAAAAATACATTTCAGCTTAATTATAGCCGTCGCCTGAATCGTCCAAACTACCAGGATCTTAATCCCTTCAGAAGTCGTTTGGATGAGCTAACATTTGAGCAGGGCAACCCGTTTCTAAACCCTGAATATGCTCAAAGTATTCAGCTCTCTCACTCGTGGAATTATAAATTAAATACATCAATAAGTTATAGCAGGACTACTGACCTGATTACAAGAATAACGGATACGACGGAAGTCACTTCTGCGTATATCACTTGGTTAAATTTAGCTGAACAAGAAGCTTATAGTATAAATGTAAGTGCGCCGATACCAATTACTGACTGGTGGAACACCTATACCAGCCTGACCGGTGTCCATACACACAACAAGTCTGACTTTGGAGAAGGCAAGCGTATTGATTTATCTGCCACCACATTTAATGTATATGCCCAACATTCATTTCAGTTGCCAAAAGGTATAGGTATGGAGATATCTGGTTGGTATAATTCACCTTCGATATGGGGTGGTACTTTTGAAATGGATCCCATTTGGAGCCTTAACTTTGGGCTACAAAAAAAGTTTATGGAAGACAAGTTAACAGTTCGTATGGGTGTGGATGATATCTTTCTGTCTACAAGGTTCAAAGGCACAAGTGTGTTTGGTGACCTAAACTTAAAGGTGGATGGCCGTAACGACAGTCGAAGGTTTAAAATAAATGTGGCTTACAGCTTCGGCAACCAAAATGTAAAGGCCAGAAAAAGAGATACCGGATTAGAAGACGAGAAGAACAGGATTAATTAAATCGTCTAATCTGGATTCATTGATTGTGAGTGCACAGAAGGCTAAATCTGTGCACTCTTTTATATTAAGTCTCAATATACCGCAGACCCATTGAGGTCTCCGATCTTAATGCCAGTTATTTCCAATTGGGATAAAGGAAATTCACTTTGTTTAAATTTTAAATCCGTTGCGCCAGGGTCTTGTCCTGGCAAACCGTTAATAGCTTTTGCGTTAAAGTATAACCATGCTGGAACATCAGGAAGAGACGCTATTCTGCCCAATATAAGTTCACGTATCATAATAACATCAAGTACAGTGATGTTGCCATCATTGTTGGCATCAGCTGCTATTTCTTCACAAGCATTTTGAAATGGTGTAATCGCCAATATGTGTCTTTGCATAAATACCTGGTCTAAGGTCGAAACACCATTCAACGGCTCATCTGGTAATTGCAATTCTAAAACATATTGATTGCTCTGGTCAAGCGTGTTTTTCTCAGCTACACAATTAAGGTAGTCAAGAATGTTGTCACGCTCCGTTGAACATGCATCAGTGTTCAAAACGATGCTTGGGTCTTCAGAAGACACATCAAAAGTATAACGTTGAATAGCCTGTCCAAAGCAGGTTCGCACGGTATTATCTGTCGTTTGAAAGTTTTCTACGATCAATTCTCCCCAGCACGAATTGCCAGAAGTGTTTTCTGTAACTACAACTGTCAGTGTCTGACCTGCCTCATCGATTGTTACAAAAGGCGAACTTGGAACAATAGCTCCGTTAACGGCGTACCTTAGTTCAACAGTGGGATTGAAATTTGCACAATTTTCATAGTTTCCTTCGAGTACAATTTCCGGTTTGATTTCGGTTGTTTGGCCATTGTTCATGGCTACATTAATGAGCCCATTACATGCGACTGCGCATTGGGCATTTGATTCACTGGAAAGAACGAAGAGGATAAATAATAAAGATAGAAGTCTCAGCATCGCCTATAATTTTAAGATTAACAAATTTAGTTTTTCTGTTTGACTTTAAGACGACACCAGACTTGAGAGCGTTGCACGCTACATAATTATTCTTTCACGAATACAGATGAAAGGTAATACTTGTTGAGGTTGGCAATATTCTGCGTAGAAATTTCTTTAGGACATTCAACTTCACATGCTCCTACATTGGAACATAAGCCAAAGCCTTCAAGGTCCATCTGTGTGACCATCTTATTTACACGCCTGTTGTGTTCTACCTTACCTTGTGGAAGTTTTTCCAGGTGGTTCACTTTGGCACTTGTAAATAACATTGCTGAACCATTCGGGCATGCAGCGACGCAGGCACCACAACCTATGCATGTGGCAGAATCAAATGCGTCCGAAGCCTGATCTCTCTCAACAGGAATGGCGTTGCCATCAGGCGCTTGTCCTGTGTTGACTGAAATATATCCACCTGCTTGAATGATATTATCTAATGAGCTTCTATCAACTACCAGATCCTTGATTACCGGAAAAGCTTTTGCTCTGAACGGTTCAATATGTATTGTGTCCCCATCTTTGAACATCCGCATGTGTAGTTGACATGCAGTAGTCCCTTTCATTGGTCCATGAGGTTTTCCATTAATTACCATGCTACAGGTTCCGCAGATACCTTCCCTGCAATCATGCTCAAATGCAATGGGTTCTTTCTTCTCAGCAATAAGTTGCTCATTCAGAACGTCCAACATTTCTAAAAAAGACATGTGCTCTTCAGCTTCAACTGTGAACTGCTCTAGTCTGCCCTTGTCATTTTGATTTTTCTGTCTCCAAATTTTTAATGTCAATTTCATGGATATGAATTTGTATCTATTTAGTTAAACACTATTTATAACTTCTGGTTTTGAGTTCTACGTTCTCAAACTCAAGCTCCTCTTTGTGTAATTTTATTTCGCCATTCTCATCCCACTCCCAAGCTGATACATAGGTGTACTCTTCATCGTTACGCTTCGCTTCTCCCTCCTCCGTTCGGTATTCTTGCCTGAAGTGACCACCACAAGACTCATTCCTGTCCAAAGCGTCAACCATCATCATTTCACCCAACTCAAGAAAGTCGGCTACCCTTGTTGCTTTTTCAAGTTCCGGGTTATAGTCATTAAGGTCTCCGGGAACGAAAACGTCTCTGTAAAACTCTTCGCGCAACTCCTGGATCATTTTTCTACCTTTCTTTAATCCTTCTTCATTACGTGACATACCGCAATATTCCCACATGATCTTGCCCAGGCGTCTATGGAAGCTTTCAATCGACTGAGTGCCGTTTATGTTTTTGAAGCGCTCAAGTCGTTCACGCGTTTCTTTTTCTGCTTGTTTGAAAGCTTCAGTATCGGGGCTGATTGACGGTGTTCTGATTTCCTCTGAAAGGAATTGACCAATTGTGTAGGGTATAACAAAGTATCCGTCTGCCAGACCTTGCATCAATGCGGAAGCACCCAACCTATTGGCGCCATGGTCGGAGAAGTTAGCCTCACCTAAAGCAAATAACCCAGGAATGTTTGTTTGCAGGTTATAATCAACCCACAGTCCGCCCATAGTATAGTGGACAGCTGGGAATATTTTCATCGGAGTTTTATAAGGATTCTCCCCTGTAATCTTTTCGTACATTTCAAAAAGGTTACCATACTTCTGTGATACAACCTCTTCTCCAAGTTTGGTAATTGTAGCTTTGTCAGGATCGGCAATTCCTCTAGAAAAAGCTTCGGATCTTCCATACCGTTCAATTGCTGCAGAAAAGTCAAGGTACACACCCAGACCCGTTGGCACAACGCCTTTTCCTGCATCGGTTTCAATCTTAGCAGCTCTTGATGCAACGTCTCTCGGAACAAGGTTACCAAATGCAGGATATCTACGCTCCAGATAATAATCTCTGTCTTCTTCT
>JABDJE010000252.1 GCA_013002625.1 Saprospiraceae bacterium
TATTACAACAGAGCGAATGCAAAATTAAGTTTGAAAGACTATCCCGAAGCCGCCAGGGATTTTGGCCGATGTCTGAAACTGGAGCCAGATAATGGTAAGGCGCATTATTACAAGGCCTATTGCCATATGCTTGAAGAAGATTATGCAACGGCAATAAAAAGTTTTTCACAAGCTATAAAATATGACCCAACGCTTAGTAAAGCCTATTACTATAGAGGTTTTATACAAATGAAGGAGGATAAGTATGAGGTAGCGGTCAGGGACTTCCGTGATGCATCTAAAAGAGATGCAGACAACGAGCGGATATTTTATAATATGGGCCTCTGTTACAACAAACTGGATAGACCTCAGGACGCTTATATGGCATTTGAAAAGGCATTATCCATAAATCCTGATTATACACCCACGTTGTTAGAACTCATTCGACTTGATTATAAGGAAGGAGAATACACGGAATGTTTAAGACTGGGACAACAAGCTATTGATAAAGAGAGTAAAGATAAATCCGTCTTATACTATGTGGCTATGGCTGCATTAAAGCTGGACAAGTTGGATATGGCAGGCCAGTATTTTGATCAATTGATTGCCTTGGATCCTGATAACGAAACCGCTTTAATCAATAAAGCTGTAGTCAGTATTAAATTGAAAGATTATGCCTCTGCGGCCAAGGATTACGGTAAATTGATTAGCTATGATACTGAGAATCCTAAATATTACTTAAATAGGGCTTTATCCTATATGCAACTGAAAAACTGGCGCGCTGCCTTATTTGATCTTAGTACATGCATTGCGCTGGATGCTGATAATGGTGAAGCTTATTATAATCGTGCGACGGTTAATTTTCAGCTCGAGGATTTTGAAAAATCATGTGAGGATATTCGCACATCAGCCAAACTGGACTATGAGCCGGCATTTAATTACGTAGCAAGTTTGTGTCAGAATTAAAAAAACAGACCCTCCGCTAAAAAATGCGAAGGGTCTACTCAATTAATTAGTGAGGTTATATCTGAAGCCCAAATACAGGTTTTTTCCAAATAATGGTGCATAGACCAATGATCCATCGAAGAATGTTCCAAAAGGATCATCTGCTGCTATTATAGCATCATTCTGTCTATAGTTTAATAGATTCTCACCACCAACATAGACTTCAAACTTCCCATCGCCCCATGATTTACTCACTTGTGCATTGAGCAAAACATAATCCGGAGACCTATCTGGTCTGATATACTTTTCCGGATTAATATCTGTGCTTGGTATTCTTTGCGACCCTCTCCAGTTCCATGTCATATCAAATGACCAATCATTGTTTGTCGAATAAGCCATGTTCAGAAATGCTCTATGTCGTGGCAATAAGGGTTTTTCCTTTGTACCATCTTTATAAGTCATCTGCACATCGAATAGCCTGTATGCTGTTCTAATGTCAAAGTTTTTGAACAACTCATACTCAAACTTTATTTGAAAACTATTAGAATATGATTGCCCATCAAGATTATAGAATCGAACAAAACGGGCATCCTCAAAATCTGCAATGATCTGATTTTTAAAATCTGTCCTGTACAAATCCATTGCTATGACAAACTCGCGATCTGCAATATCGAAACCATGGGTTAGATTGACACCATAGTTCCAAGCCTCCTCCGCATTCAACCCGTAAGGGTTGTTTAGATTAGTACCTTCAATTTCTATAACCCTGTTCGTTGAAAACAAACCAAGGTTTTCAGCAAAAATTGAAGCGGTTCGCCAACCTCTTCCCGCTGACAGTCTAACTATACTTCGATCGTTGAAATTATATTTCATGTTTAAGCGCGGTGTCACAAACAATCCATAGTTATTGTGATGATCAACTCTTATTCCTGGAACAATGGCCCACTTCTCATCATCATTATAAGTATATTCAAGATAGGCACCAGGAATGCTTTCAAAACGATTGAAAACCCCTAGACTACTTTTTGTTACGATTTCTTGAACATCATCTAATTGATATGAAAACCCTGTATGTATTTGGTGATTGGTGTTATCCAATATATTGAGATACATCAAATTAAGATAGAGGGATTTTTGTTCATTATCATAAGGCATGAACCCAAATTCAGATTCTGAATTGTGATATACTCCGCTAAGCTGAAGTGCCATACTTGCATTGGGATCATTAGCAAAAATGACACCTGTCTTATTCCAAAACTCGATCCGTCTTGTATTCATTTCCATTCTCCAATGATCCTCGTGGTTGTCACTTGACCCTTCAAAATGTTCATGACTTCCAGCATCATGGTTTTGTGTTACAGCTTTTATTCCAAACTGACCAGTCCAACCATTGGCACCAAACCATTTCCACCGGTTAATGATTATCGCATCTTCTTCCAGTGGCATATCTAAGAATCCATCGTTATTACGATCATTGCCGTGCCCCATTTTTTTACCATGAATCAGTATTGCTGTAGATAAATTTTCATTTAATTCTATTCGAGCGTTACTATTCAGTTCAAACCTGGATCCTTCGTTAGCATAACCGTTCAAATGAAAATATTCTCCAGAGCATGGTTTCTTCAATTCAACATTGATTTGACCAGCAATACTTTCAAATCCATTGGTTACAGAACCTGCCCCTTTGATCAGCTGGATTGCTTGTACCCATGGACCAGGAGTATAGGTCAGGCCATACATAGTAGACATTACTCTCACATCAGGAATTAACTCACGTGTAATCATAACGTTTGGTCCAGATAAACCAAGCATTTGAATTTGCTTGGCTCCTGTTACTGCATCCGAAAATGAAATATCTACTGATGGATTGGTCTCAAAACTCTCAGATAGGTTACAGCAAGCCGCCTTTGTCAATTCTTCCCTGCTGATGCTTTCAATATTTAATGTCTTGACGAAAGAAACGGCAGAAGTGCGTTTTTTATACTTGATGACTATTTCTTCCATAATTGTTCCATCAGAAAGCGTAATGTCTAACATCTTGTTCTTTCTGACTTCGATCGTATCTGTATTATAGCCTATATAGCTCACTACAATCGCATCATGTTGATGCTCATTTTCCAAAGCAAAATAACCTTCAAAATTTGTAGTTGTGCCTTCGCCCTCATCATCCAGCACGGTAATATTTGCTCCTATCAAAGGAACCTTATTGCCCTCATCATCCATGCCATAAATAATACCTATAACATAATTTTCAAGCTCTTCCTCTGATATGCCTTCTTCCTCGTTATTTTCAAACATAGCATCATGCGATGCTTTATCGATGTCGCGGTATTTACAGCAAAGGAATAAATTATCATATACCTCATCCGGGGCCTTAAACTGACCATTATCATGTCCAGCTTGTGCCAACTCGTAGCGTATCTTCGACACGGAAAGCTTCGATTCATCGATACTCACCACTAAGATTTTAGTGTTTTCATCCCATTCAGCGGTTGCTGCACCGCTTTCTAATGCCACCTCTTCGATTCTGTCCTTACACATACCGCAAAGCCCTTCAACCCGAAATTGATATTCAAGCAGCTGCGTTTCCTGAGCCTGTAGGCTCATCGTGCATAAAAGAATCGTTAAGATTCCTATTATATGTTTCATTGTAATTTTTTAAATCATCTAATTAATAAGAAAGTAGTTCTATCTTATTGGATGATCCGTGGCGGTTGCCAGATTGACGAGGCCATCAAAATTTTATAGCCATCATATATGAAAGTAGGGTTGGTGTCAATTATTGGCGGATTCACACCTTGAATGACTTTAACAGTAGATCCGACGAATACATGGCCACAACAGATACAGCTGCAAGGCGCTCCATCACAACATCCATTATCTTCGGAATCCTGATTGTCCACAATTTCGATTGCATCATCCGCTGCACAGCAATCACTGGACACCAAAGATGGCAGCATTCCAAAGCCAAAAGAAGCTTTAAGAATCAACAAAATGAATAAACCTGATTTGAGGATCTTCATGTGTTACAAAATTAATCTAAAAACTATAATCCTTCAAGCATATATTTGCATTAACAATTTATTCGTTTTTTAGAGTATGGGCTTGAAATCATGGGATTTACGCGTTTTAATTTTCAAATACAGTCTTGTATTGATGATAACGGTTATGTCATGCCTGAATGTAAGTGGCCAGACCAGAGATGAAAAAATTGATATCCTCAACAGTTATATAGAGTTATTAAATGCCAGTGTGCATGGATTACAGGTTGCCCATGTTATGATGGAAGGTTATAACAGAGTCATCAATGAATATGTTGACATCAACAGCAACGAATTAATACAGATCTCAAACAAAGATTTACCCCAAAACCTTTTTGGAGGAACAGATGCAGAATTGTTTTTCTATGTTAAATCCAGTACGCCCGAAGCATTGGCTGAAATTGCAAAGCGCAATGGAAGTAAACTTGAGCTTAAGTTATTCAGCACGCTTAATTTTCATGTAGATAAGCTTATTGATATCCTTGGAGATATCAACAGGATTCGATTTGATGTTGAGAATTTTATTAAAACCTATGATCTCAATGATAGGCAGGCTATTTATGATTTGTATATCATTCTTGAACGTGCAGAAAAACTATACAGTGATTATGCAAGTGTGCATCACATGATTGCAGAGTTGGTTAAAAGTAACGCTCCAAAAGTAGATGACAACATGGTCATTTCAATGCAGAGTGTGCACAGAACGACCAAGATTATTTATTCGTCCTTCAGGAGAGGGGAAGGTAAAAATTCGCAACGCAATATCAATCAACTCTTCGTCCACTTTAAAAACTTTGAAGCAGGATTGAAACAACACATATTCAATACTGAAGCACGTGCGCTTGTAAACGATATTGTCCAAGACATGGATTCCGTTGAATACAAGCTCATGCAATTTGAACTAGGCGATGCGGTGCCCTTACGCTATACCGGCTATGGTAAGTTCTACGCCTACCATCATATGTTACTGGCTGAAACGAATTTCACCGGCCCAGGCTATTTCAAACACATGATTGATCTATTGTATGAAATGGATATAAAAGCCCTCCACTTTGATGATGAACCTCCAATTTACAAAGTTCTATATCCTGAAAAGAAAGATGAAATTGAAGGATTAAGCGAAAAGGCTTCCGAAGGTATTACCCCTGTTGACAGAGATATCAGACAACGTAGAATGGAGTTTAGCAATCAGGTAATCGAAGTTGAAGGGGATTATTTGGAAATCGAATTATCAGATCATCAGATGATGGATCGCGATTCCGTAACCCTTGAATTCAATGGCGAAATCGTTTTGGAAAATCACTTGTTGTCTCGGGTGCCGATTCCAATTCGTCTTGAAATAGATAGAAATAAGAACAATGTTTTGATCGTGCATGCCGTCAATCTCGGCATAATTCCACCCAATACAGTAGCCATCGCCTATCGGTACAAGGGAGAAAGAAAACGGATTGTTGTGGAATCTAACCTCTCGGTCAGTGGAGCTATTCGAGTAGATTTAAATGAGAATTAAACCTTCGCTTCATTGAGAGATTCAATAAATTGTATTGTCTCTCCTAGATTCAGAAGCCTTTTTGAATTGTGCGGCCAGATTACCTGTTGGGCTACCGTCTGATACCCGGTCACAGCGAATACGGAATCTCCCAGTTGCTCACACAGATCATGCAAATACGCTTCAAATGACATCATATCAGGGTCTTCATTGATTATGGAGAATATGAAATCAGGCTTTGCCGCTTCAATGGCCAATTTGAGGTCACTGAAGCCTACTTCTAGGCCAAGATTAATGACTTTACAACCATTGCGCTTCAACAAAAAATGGAGATACAAGAGGCTTAATTCCTGTTTTTCGCCTTTCGGCAAATAAATGATGAAGGAAGGTTTGCTGTCAGCGCGTTCATCAAGATTCTCAATTGCATGGTGAATTTTGGACTTAATTATTTGTGTCACAAAAGATTCATGCACTTCCTGAAATGAGCCTGTTAACCAAGCCATGTTAAGTTTTTCCAGTAGTGGATAGATAACTGTCTCCATGGTGTGAACAAGCCCTTGTTGATGGATATGCTTGCCAAGCACTTTATTGAAGTTGTAACTGTCCAATTCCAAAATGAATAACAGCAACGCATCCAATTCATCCTCAAAGGTCAAATCAAGATTAGAATATTCTGAAATCTTTTCTTTGATCTCTTTTTCCTCCATCATCGCAATCTTCGATATCTTGTAGCCCTTGCGATAGAGAAAACATACATTGAGAAGATGTCTTAAATCTTCATCCGTGTAATATCGAATATTGGTTTTGGTACGTTTAGGTTCTACGATATTATATCTCTTTTCCCAAATACGTATGGTATGGGCTTTAACCCCAGATAGGTTTTCCATATCTTTTATAGTATAAATGACCATACGGGTTAGAGATTATAGTTTACACATGAGATAAGTATATAATTGAATTTTGACGAATATTGTTCAATATTGTCAAATATCTCAACTTATTTAGGTAGAATTTGTATAAATAACACAACAAAATAAAATGAAAATAGGAATTGTATGTTATCCAACTTATGGAGGAAGTGGTGTACTGGCTACTGAGTTAGGAATTGGTCTGGCCTCTCATGGACATCAGATTCATTTTATTTCTTACAGGAGACCTGCCAGATTGAATAGCTATTACAAAGATGTTTATTTCCATGAAGTCAGTTCTTTTAAATACCCCTTGTTCGAGCATGCACCCTATGATAGCTCACTTACAAGCAAGATTGTAGATGTCGTACAGCATGAAAATCTTGACTTGTTGCATGTGCATTATGCCATACCGCATGCCGCAGTAGCATACATGGCCAAAGAGATATTGAAAACAAAAGGCATAAACCTTCCGGTTGTCACTACCCTTCACGGTACAGATATTACACTTGTAGGGCAAGATCAATCACTTGCATCTGTCGTTGAGTTCAGCATTAATAAATCGGATGCCGTCACTTCAGTCTCAGATTCCTTGCGTAAACAAACAGAAAGCTATTTCAATATTGAAAAAGACCTTGCTGTCATTTACAATTTTATAGATCTGGATCGCTTTTCCAGAAAAACTAATTGGGACTTCAGAAAGGCATTTGCCCCAAATGGGGAAAAAATTATCGTACATACCTCTAACTTCAGAAAAGTAAAGCGTGTAGAGGATGTTGTCCATGTATTCCGCAAGCTGCGACAGCAGATGAACCTAAAACTTTTACTTATAGGGGATGGTCCCGAGCGCCAGACTATTGAAGAATTATGTCGAAAGCATTGTGTGTGTGAGGATATTCACTTTTTAGGTAAGCAAGATGCCATTGAGGAAATTCTTTCCTTGGCAGATCTATTTATATTGCCATCTGAAAATGAAAGCTTTGGCTTGTCCGCACTTGAGGCTATGGCTTGCCAGGTACCGGTAATCAGTAGTAATATCGGCGGCCTTCCCGAAGTAAATATCGAAGGCGAAACCGGCTTTTTATGTGATGTAGGTGATGTGGATAAGATGGCCAACAAGGCCTTGTTGCTGCTTGAAAACGAAGAGCTCTTAAGTACATTCAGAAAAAATGCTCGTACCAAGGCATTAGAATTCAGCAAGGAAAACATTATACCTCAATACGAGCAAATATACCAGAGCTGCTTGATTACAAGCGATGTGTCATAATTAGAAGCTCGGCTTCAAACTCGTCATGTTGCTGTAATTCAATACAGCGTTCATTGTCTTTTCAGAAGGGTAGAATTTAACTTTTGGTAAAAGCCTAAAACCTCTCAATAACTGTTTGTATTGACGGCCTACTGTTTTATCCTCCTGAATAGCATTTTCTATTTCTAAGGTTTTGAAGAGTTTGGTTTCTTTATATAAATATTTGAGTAGAAAGTTTTGAGTGTAATTATGCTTCATATAGTGCGTTTGGTAATCAAAAAATTAACACCTATATAACACTTTCACGATCTAAATTATTGTGTATTCTATTCAGAATCAGTAACCCGATACCAATGTTGGGTTCTACCAAAGATGGGTTGACCTATATAACCCCTTACATTTAAAGTGTTTTCATCTTTCAAGCTGATTTTACATTTATATTCTTTGCCTTTGGCAGGGTCGAGAATAAGTCCGTGATCCCAAGCATCATCTGTTGATTTCATGTCTTTGATTATGATCATATCTACCAATGACTTTCCTTTTCTGTCATCTTTACATTTATGACAGTGTGTAATATCTGCATTGGCGAGTAACTTGATGACCTTGCCATGTAATTTGCCGTTTTGCTCGAATATTTCAATGTGTGATTTAGCTTTGCCGTCCGTATCATCGATACTTTTCCATACACCTATTGGCGATTGTCCACTTAATTGAAGTGCTCCGGTTGCAAAAATCATGATCAATAATGCTCTCATATCTAATCTATTTGATTGTAATACAGTTATTAGGAATTTTATCTTCAAACGCTTGAATGAGTGATTTCAATATTTCATCACCCATATTATTCTTAATACTTCTGCCATCAATATTTTTAATCGGTGTCAATTCACCCATTGTTCCCGTACAAAAAACCTGATCTGCATTGTATAACTCCACAAGCGAAATATTCTTTTCAACAGCTTCAATACCCAATTCTTGTGCCAGCTGAAGCACCATTCCGCGGGTAATTCCGGGTAAACAAGCATGTGCGTGCGGTGTATAAAGCACTTTATTTTTTATCATGAATATATTTGTGCCATTCAGTTCAGCAGCAAATCCTTCGCTATCGAGCATCAATGCTGCATTTACACCTGCAACATTGGCTTGAATTTTTGCAAGAATATTATTGATTAAGTTATTGTGATGAATTTTGGAATCAAGATTTCTGGGACTGTTGCGCACAATCGTAGATGTAATCACAGATATGCCGCTTTCATTGTCATATACGGGTGGTTTCCATTCCGGTAATATGATCAAACCACAGCCCATTTGATTCAACCTTGGATCCATGCCCGAGGTAATTTTTTCTCCCCTCGTCAAAGTGAGCCTGACATGCACGCCATCGTGCATATTATTGGCTTTCAAAGTTTCAAACAGTGCCGTTTGCACTTCCTCTTTCGAGGGCATGTTGGCAAATTGCATTGCATGTGCCGATTCCATCAATCTGTTCAAATGGCGATCCAGTAAAAATACACCGCCATCATATACGCGCAATCCCTCCCATACGGCATCACCTCCTTGGACAACACTGTCAAACACAGAAATTTTCGCGTCCTTGCGAAGAAGGATTTCTCCATTGATGTAGACCTTAATGTCCTTGTTGCGCTGATCAAAAGTTTGTAACATGACTAGGCTTTTATAGAATGGGCATAAAGTAAATCATAATAATGCAAAGCTTCGCTCAACAGCGGTCTTAAATATTCTGGAAAGTCAATCGGCTTGTCGGGGGGACGTTTAAATCCAGTTGATAGGTGGACGTTATGATACCAGTGTTTGGCCCATACCCCATCTTCATGCCTTGGTCCGGCTGTCCACTGCAACATTGCAGCATCCATTTCCATATCAAGAAATGCACATAGCTTTGTCAATACAGCTTCGGGATTTTTCAACACCTCACCCGAATCCAGGATGCAGAAGGGCTGTCCTTTTGATTGCAGATAATTAAATATTTCGTATTCAAGTTTCAATCCAATATCCAGCATAGTTGGATGCGTAATCACCTTGGCGAAGGATGCAATTAATCTCTCGGGAGATCGGATAAGAAAAACATTGTCCAGCCGTGTCAGAAATGACCAATCCACCCCATCAAGATGATGGGCCATGTTCTTTATAAAAACATTGTCTGTGGGATAGCTCCCAAATATGACATTCTCAAGAATTTGGTTTAATTCTATGCGTTGACTCTTTAATATTTCTTCATGAGATGGATGTATTATATCGGGATGCGTGTGAAGGTAGTGGGCGTACATGGGTTCGTCCACTATACTGGTATCATTTCTATTTCCAAAAGAATACATCAATGCCGTTGAAATATTCCTGGGTCCAGAAATCAAGTGAATACGCTTTGTCATCGAATAAATTCTTCAAGCTTTAAATATTCACCAGGATGCCAGAAGTGTGTCTTGAAGTCCACAATCTTATTGTCTTTGATTTCAACACCTTCCTGTTCCAATAATTCCTGCATAATGGTCGGTGTAGGAAATTGGTTTCTTCCAGACAATTCTCCTTTCCGATTTACAACACGGTGTGCAGGGATGCTCAAGTGACCACATTTATTAAGTGCCCAACCCACCATACGCGCAGAGCCCAATGATAGAAAATCTGCTATGGCCCCATAGTTCGTCACCCGTCCAAAAGGAATGGATGCGGTGACGGCATAGACCATATCAAAGTAGCTTGGTGCTTTTTCAGTTTTCATCTGTGTTAACAAATAACCAACTCAAACCTACGGATAAATAGTTCATATCGGTATTCAAACCAGATCCAAATGAAAAGTCAAGTTGAATATTTTCTTCCAGCAGATATGTCATACCTGCATCGTAAAAACCTTCGTAATCTTCATCTTCAGATTTATTACCAAAAGCTTCTACATAAATCCCTAGCTTGGAAGTTATACCATATCCAACTGCCAGGGTGTAACCTATAGAGTGTGCATCCAGATAATCATAATTTAAGTTGATACCATAACTCCAGTCTTTCCCCAGGTCTTGTCCAAAGGCTATTTTGTTAATGACGCCGTAGTTGTCAAGACTAAATTCAGGTTTGGTACCTGTTGGCAGTACGGCATGTGATATCAATGCCAATTGAAAATTCTCATTAGCTCCTTCAAACAATTGCCATTTGAAACCAAATTGCAGATCATTAAATCCCTGTACAGCTGACTCTGCAGTACCGGTTCTTTTGTGCAATGCATTTTCGTGCACTACACGCAATTCAAAATTTTCAAGGAAGCCAATTCGGAATAATGTTGTAGGCAAGAGAATCTCTCTCAAGTCATCCCCATTCTCTTGAACGAGGTAACCGGTTTCAAATTGAAAAGACTTAGGTGCAAGCACAGCAGGTGATTCTGTCTGATCGGGTCGATCGGTTGTAATTTCCTGAGCCTGAATTCCTAAAACCAACAGGCAAATAATTGAAGTAAGAATTATACGCATCATATATTTTTAAGCTAATCTAAAAATATTTTTACATATAGTTAAATTTCATCCAGACTTGATAATTATTCATTGATTAACTTTGCCCCAAAATATCAGGATGCTCAACAGAAAAATTATAGCACAAAACATTACCAATCTTACCGATGCGCGCTACTTTGCGGCCTGGGGTGTAGATTATTTAAGCTATAATATTCAGGCAGATTCCCCTTATGCCGTTTCGTTGGAAGCTATAAAAGAGATCAAGGATTGGGTAGAAGGACCAAAAACCCTAATCGAATCGAATGCCATAGAGTTTTTGGACTTCTCGGACGGCCATATTCTGAGCAATATCTATTCAAGTCTTCCTTTGAACAAGGAGGCTTTTTTTCGTATAGATATTTCGGAAGTACAAAAAGGCCTGCCCTCTGGTAAATATATTTTGAGGCTCGAAGAAGATGACATAGATACCTTTAAAGCATTACCTACAGATAAATATGTAGAAGCTGATGTCTACTTAGATATTCAAAACCTTAATTTAAATAGATTCAGTGATTGGCCGAATCTGGGACTTGCTGTTCAAGGCGGAGAAGAAGAAAAAGTAGGCGTAAAGAGTTTCGATGAACTCGATGAGTTATATGAATTGCTCCTTGACGAAAGTTATGACTGATCATTTCCAGGTGCCTGCATAGCCCAGATCGATGCCGGAGACATGCGCCAGATAATCGTATCGAAGACGTGTAATTTGTCTGATATGAAGATAATCATGTGCCAACCAATTGTTCAGAAAATGATGTCCATTCAATTTACCCAGGCTGGGATGATTATAAAATTGATCCAATTGGGGCTTATTCAGACTTGCTAGCCAATTTAGAGACTTTCTGCGCTCTTCAAAATAAGTTGTCTTAACCAATGCAAAGTTCTGAGTTGAATATGAGCGCTCGGTCACCCATTCCTGAGGATGTATTTTTGGCGGCAATCCTGCCTTGCCCTCTAGCACAAATTGTAACCTATGTCTGAAGTCTTCAATTTCTTCATCGCGCAGATGGCATAGGATTTCTAAAAGAGACCAGGCATTTTCATCTCTTTTCCAATGAATATAATCCTGGTCTCTTGTATCAAATAAAACCCGAAACAGGTTTAGATTTTTTTCAAATTCTGTAATATAGAATTGATGGATCATGCACTTAATATAGCACGCACTATCCCACTGATGGTTTTGCCATCGGCTTTCCCCGCCAACTTTTGGGAGGCAGTGCCCATAACGCGGCCCATGTCTTGCATCCCTGAAGCACCCATCTCTGCAATTATTCCTTCAATAATTGGTCTCAGAGATGCTTCATCCAGTTGCTCGGGCAAATACCTTTTCAATACTTCAATCTCTTCCCTTTCCACCACTGCAAGATCTTCCCTATTCTGCTTGGTATAGATATCAAGTGAATCCTGTCTTTGTTTTACAAGTTTTTGTATCAATTTGATCTCACCGCCTTCATCCAATTCCTTTCCACTTCCATCTGTTTTCTGAAGTAAGATTGCCGCTTTGACAGCTCTTATACTTCTCAATGCAGCCTGATCTTTTTGTTTCATCGCCTCCTTGAGGTCGCCCATAATTCTTTGCTCTAAAGTCATCTTTAAATTTTTATTGTTGTGCTTTGATGCTAATATTAACAAAATCCTCAAAACTTAGTTCCTCTGGCCTTTTTTGAAATATAGGATCTTCCAAGGTGTGAATAAGGCCCTTCAGGGTATTCCGCATTTTTTTTCTTCGCTGTCCAAAACTCATTTTAACGATGCGGTTGAAAAAGTCATGATTCAAATTATCGATGATATCGTTTTTCCTTCTACACACAATGACGGAAGAATCTACCCTCGGGGGTGGATCAAACGCTTCCGGTGGAATATCGAACAGCTTGTCGGCCTTATAAAATAACTGTGTTCGAATACTTAAAATCCCATTCTTCTTTGATCCAGGATCAGCACAAATGCGTTCTGCCACTTCTTTCTGAAACATGCCCACCATTACCGGAATTTGGGATCTTTCTTCAAGCATCTTAAAAATTATCTGCGATGAGATATTATATGGAAAGTTGCCAACCAACTGAAATGGACGACCCTCGAAAACATTTTTGGTGTCATAGGATAGAAAATCATGTTGTATGATGGTATCATCTCCATATTGCTCGCGCAAGCCGTCTATAAGATCCCTATCAAATTCAACAGCATTAAACTCGGGAAAAGTCTTATGTAGAAAACCGGTCAAAACCCCACCACCGGGCCCTACCTCTAGTACGGGTAAAGATTTATCAAAGTTATTTTCAACTGCTTCAAATATTTGTTCGAGTACCAAATTATCCGAAAGAAAATGTTGGCCGAGATGTTTTTTAGCTTTCAATATTTAAAGCATTAATATTAATATCTTCGCATTTGCAAAGAATAAAAAAAAATATGTCAAAAATAAAGATAGGTATAACAATTGGAGATATGAATGGCATTGGCCCTGAGGTCATTATCAAGGCACTAGCGCATTCTAAAATGACTGATTATTTCATACCTATAATCTATGGGTCATCCAAAGTTATGTCCTATCACAAGAATATAGTCAACAATCCTAACTTCTCATATGTCTCGATCAGAGATGCAGAAAATGCAGGGTACAATAAAATCAATGTTCTAAATGTATGGGAAGACAATATCAATATAACATTGGGTGAGGCTTCTGAGGAATCTGGTAAAATCGCATTTAAGGCCATGGAAAAGGCCGTTGAAGATGCCCAAGCCGGTAAAATAGATGCACTGGTAACCGCACCCATCAACAAAGCTGCAATGGAGATGGCAGGATTTAAGCATGTTGGCCATACAGAATACCTGACCGAAGCATTTAATGCACCCGAGACCGTAATGACAATGGTATCGGACAGCTTGATTGTTGCCCTGGCTTCCAACCACGTTCCTGTAAGTCAACTAAGTGATCATTTGGATAAGAAAAAGATCATCCGAAAGTTAAAGGTATTAAGCAAAGCGCTCAAGCAGGATTTTGCTCAAGAAAAACCAACCATCGCTGTACTTGGAATGAATCCTCACGCGGGTGATTCAGGTGTAATAGGAACGGATGAAGAAGATTATGTAAAACCGGCAATAAAAGAAGCCAAGAACAATGGCGTACTTGCTGTTGGCCCTTATCCAGCAGACGGGTTTTTTGGTTCAAATGGATTCCGAAAAACCAATGCCATATTAGCCATGTATCACGATCAAGGCTTGATTCCTTTCAAACTATTGTCTTTTGGTACTGGCGTTAATTTTACTGCTGGCTTACCCATCGTGCGCACATCGCCTGATCATGGTACTGCATATGATATTGCTGGAAAGAATAAGGCTTCTGGAGATTCAATGCGAAAGGCCCTTTTCCTTGCAAAGGACTTGATGAAAAACAGGAAACAATTTTTGGAAGATACGCGTGATCCGATAAAAAAAGCGCCAAAGCCACAAGAAAAAATCCAAGAGTAGGTAGTATTTAGATTCTATAAATACACATCCTAGATTGGTTTATTGCTCGTCTTTAATCAAGTAACTTCGGCAACTCAAATATATAAATATTAATTATTTGATGTTTGTTTTTTTATTTTTCTTGTAGGGTCTGGATGAAAGTCCAGCACATCTAGATTATATTTTTCAATCACTTTGATCAGTTTATCCGCGTACATTGGATCAGTTGCATACCCTGCTTTCTTCAATCCATTTGCCCAAGCTTCATAGTCTTGCATATCCAATTCAAACAATGCACTATAATACTTGGTATGCTTCAAAAAGTTCGAATGATCGACATAGGAATCGAATACCGTATTATAAGCCCTAAAGCATGATTCAATCAAGTCGCCATGGGTATTATAATCATCATCCTTATGATAATAGGTCATTCCTTTCCAATATGTCTTGCATTTAATTCCAAAGTGATTGTTGGCTTTTCTGGCAAGATCGCTTTTACCGACTTGTGATTCATGGATGGCTTGCGCCATTGTAATACTTGCGGGCACGCCCGTCCTGTACATTTCAATTACAGCAAGATCCTTGTGCAAATCAATATATTGGAATACCTCAGCTTCTTCCGCAACAAATGCAGATGAGTAGGGTATTAAAAAAACTATAACGGAGATAAGTGTTGTCAAATTCAAATCATTTTCACAGCTCTTCTTTTCCAAAAGCTATGCCAAGTTTTTTCAAAAAAAATAAAGATTGAATTAATCTATACAATCTTCAATAACGGCTTCAAATGTTGTTCCTGATGAAACTTCAAATCCCGCATCCAATATCATGTCAATTGCAGCTGCAAATTTAACATTGGTCATACTGCTAATTTCAGCGGTGGCCAGGATATGTTGCTTTGCATAAAAGCTGTCCTGGGTTAATAAGGTAATAACCAATGAATCTCCATCGCAATCGACCAGGGCACAGCCTTCGTCAACCATACCATCGCAATCATTATCAATGCCGTCACAGATTTCTACGGCAGCAGGATTAATGAGGTCATTGGTGTCATCACAATCTGTATTATCCGCTATATATCCATTTGGCGCGACACAGCCAAATACCGACACATTCGGATTTCCATATCCATCCTTATCGGAATCCTTATAAAAATTAGACTCAGATGGACAATCCATTTTCATTGTATTGAGTCCATAGGTGATATCAGATATAAGTAAACACCCTGAATCAAAAAACGGATAGCTTCCCCAGGCACCATCAAACTGCCCGTAGGTCGTTCCATTGTCAGGATAAGTATCATAGTATCCAATCAGTGTAGGTGTCGTCGGATCAGTCAAATCATAAACTTTCATCCCATCTTCATAATAGGAAATATACAAAGTGTCGTTGTGTACAAATGGATTGTGGGGTCTAAGATCGGTCTCTATCGTGGTAATCGGATCCTTAAACGTATGAATGAGTTGAATATCATTGACGGGATCTCCTAGATTGGTAAGGTCCATTACGCCTATAGGTTGACCCGCTGGTAATTCCTCAGCATAATACGAATAGATACCCGAGCTATGGTTCCAACTGCTGTGATTGTAACCTGGAGAATCATAATCGCCCAGCAGTTCAATGTTATTTAAATTTGTTAAATCCCACACATAATACCCCAGATAGCCATGCGAACAATAAGCGGTATCGTTCTGAACATATAGATCATGGACGTAGTAATTTTCTGTAATATCGCCAACCTCTTCATCAAAAAAGACAGTATCGATCATCGTAGGATTATCCGGTGTTGTCAGGTCAAGAATTACCAGTCCTTCCTGATCATTGGAAGACCCTCCACCAGGATTGTTTTTATCTAAGGTTGCATATAGTTTTGCCGTCGCCGTGTCGATAAAGATATTGTGGGCCTGCCCGAAAAAGGCTGTTGTTGTCAGTACATGAGAAACACTACCTCCTGGCAAGGCTGACAAATCAAAAATATGCAAGCCCTCCGCACAACCATCACATACCGCATAGGCATAGTCGTCATAGGTCTTAAAATCTCTCCAGGTATTAGTCTCACCACCATCAAATCCGTACACGCGTTGTGGGTTGGCACAGTCGCTGACATCAATAACCAGTATGGAATCCACATTGCCAATAATAGCATATTCGCTTCCATCAGATGCTGTATATCCCCATATATCGTTAAATATAAAATCACCGCCTATTGAAGGCATGCCAGGTGGGTTCCACTGACCCAATCGCGTCATATTAAGAGAATCTTGTGAAAGAACAGGAAGCGCAGCCAAAAGAAACAGTAATAAGAATAAATGATTAAATTTCATTGTTTAAAGTATAAATGTAATTTCAAAAATAATGTCAATTAAGGCCGCTAAAGCCCATCTTTCTAAAGACAAAATTCTCAAAGGGGTAATTCAGACTACTGAGATTTTAAAGTTACCAAATTCAGGGCACGTTTTCAATGAATTGGTGAAAGCTATCGTCTATCAGCAAATATCATACAAGGCGGCCGATAGCATTTATGCAAGATTTGTAGATCTGCTCAAAACAGAAGATTACCTGCCCAAATATATACTCAAATTTAAACCTGATGACTTGAGAGCTGTGGGTTTTTCAAGACAAAAAGCCCAATACGTGCTCAATATTGCCGAATTTTTTGAGGCTGAAAACCTAATGTCCGTAGATTGGAATGCTATGTCAGATGAAGATATACTTGGTTTGCTTACTCAAATTAAAGGCGTAGGAGAGTGGACTGTTCAAATGATTCTCATATTTGAATTGGGTAGACCAGATGTATTGCCGGTCAAAGATCTGGCCATTCAACTGGTTGCCAAGGAGTTATACCAGTTAAAAAGCGAGAAAACAAAACTGTTGAGAGAAATTGAAGCAATTGGAGAGGCATGGAGACCTTTCAGAACATATGCTTCCTTATATTTGTGGGCCTGGAGAAGAGATAACTACTAATGGAGAGGATAATTGGACGGTTTAACGGCCAAGAAAAAGGACCACTATTCATATGTTTTGCTGCTATGCACGGCAATGAACCAGCAGGCAAGCATGCTATTGACCTGGTATTCAAAATGCTGGAGGTGGAACCCATTAGTAACCCCGACTTTCATTATAAAGGCCGATTTGTTGGGCTAATAGGCAATATACAAGCTCTGCAGAAAGGCGAACGCTTTATTGAAAAAGACCTCAACCGACAATTCACTCTGGATAATATTTCACGGGTCATGAATGCCGATCACGCTCATTTGAAAAATGAAGAAAAAGAATTGCGTGAACTCATCGACACCATCAATAATGAAATTGAAGATTATCAGCCCGAAAAAATTCTATTTCTAGACCTTCACACAACTTCTTCTCATGGCGGTATATTTACCATCAGCGCCAATGATCCAGACTCAATCCGAATTGCGTCTGCACTGCATGCGCCCGTAATATTAGGTATGACACGAGGACTTAGAGGCACCACAATGCACTTCTTTAATAATAACCACTTTGAAGCCAATACGATTTCGCTGACTTTTGAATCCGGACAGCATGAAGAAAAATTGTCTATTAACCGTGCCATTTCTGCAATTATAAATTGTATGAAAGAGATTAATTCGGTTCAGAATGATCATGTAGAAAATTTTCATGAGGAGATATTGATAAAATATTCCGACAGACTCCCGAAAGTGGCTGAAATGCTTGAACGCCACCCTGTATATCCTGAAGAGGGCTTTGAAATGTTACCCGGTTATAAGAACTTTCAGTTTGTGCGTAAGGGAGAAGTCATAGCCAAAGATAAAAACGGTAATATTGCTGCTAAGGAAGATGGATTACTTCTTATGCCTTTATACCAGAAACAAGGTGAAGATGGATTCTTTATTATCAAAGTTGTAGAAGCACGCGTATGATTCAGGAACGTTTTATTGATGAAGCGGTCATTGCACTTGATCAAAAAGGAGAGCACATTGAGCAATCCTTGATGGATAACCAGGATGACTTCATCATCTATCTTAATGAAGAAATTTTTAAGGTATTTACTGAGGAAGAGACACAACTCTTGCTCTTTCTTGTCACGGTAATTCATCATGCTTACTTTACTCAATTCGGTGAAATTGAACCCATAGACATGGATGCATTCAATGCAAACGATGATAATAACTGGAAACTTCGAGAAAGTTTTAAAAACTGGAATCAAGCCAAAGATGCTTTCTTTGAACAAACCAATCAAGAGGATGCATTGGCCTTTGTCGAAGACATGTTGGCAGAAGATGGAGATGACAAAATAGTTGTCAGCGATGCAGTTCAGGAGATCATCTTCATTACTGCTAAATCATTCATCGATACCTTAACGGCTAAAGCTTAACAAGGCGTTCTACGTATTTACCGCTATCGGAGACTATTTCTATAAAATATACCCCGTTAATTAATGCATTCACATCCAGCCGTTGTCCCGAAGCATTGGACTTGATATTACCAGTAAGCACATTTATGCCTTGAGCATTGAAAATCCTATATGATAAATCCTCGTTCGAATTCAGCTTTTCAATCCAAAGTACATGTTCGAAAGGATTTGGAAATAGCTTAATGACATTTGCAAGATTTTCTTCCACTGTGGATGTATTTAACTTAAGATTAAATTCAACAGTGAAGGAAGCGTCTGCGCAAAACTCATCCCCCCTAAGTACTCTTAAAAAATAACTTCCTTCAGGGAGAGAGCCATTATATACAATGGAACTACTGTTATTACCTTGAGCTGTATACACAACATTTTGGAAAGCATCGTCCGTTGCGATTTCGACTACAAAATCACCATTAATCGTGGAGTTGAAGGTAATTTCCTGGAAGTCATCCAACTTTATATTTTCGCCGTTTGATGGAGAACTGATCAGGTCTGAATAATTTCTTGACTCCTTTACCACTTCAATGATTGTGGACGATACCAGATTGCCTTTATCATCACGGGCCTCCAGGATAAGATAATTGCTTCCTGACTTCAAGACACTTGTATCATCTACGTGTATAGATATCTTTTTCTCATTCAGAGCACTTACTTCGATTTCGGAAATCAAACTCTCCATATTGGTAGTCGACAGACTAACCAATATATCATCCAAATTTTTACGATCGAGAAACGCGTCGAACACAAGGGGCTCACCTTCACACATATACAAAATATGATCGCCTGGAACGAGGACAGGAAGGATGGAATTGGTAAAGCAAACTTCTATGGCCCAACTTTCAAATGAACCACCATCCAGAAATGCCAAATCTTCAAGGATCATTTGCCAGGCTCCGCCTGCGAATTTTCCATTAAAATCAGATAATGCTCTAAGTGGCTTATATATCATTTGATCTGTAGGTGGACAATTGATTTGGGTTGTTTGAGACTGGTCATCAAATCCAAGATTAAAATCAATTTGATCATCGCATATTTCTGAAAAGAGAATTGTTTCACTGCCCTCATAAAACAATCTTGCTTCAAGGTCTCCTACGTATGAATGTCGACCTTTCAAAGAAGGGATATTTACATCTTCAACTGTAATGCCATAAGGAAAATTGATGGTAGATACCACAGATGAGGGTGATCCATCCGAAATGTCAAATGGTCCATCATTGGAATACAGTCTTGTACAAAACAAGAGTGCCGTAGAAAACTGATAGGCTTCTGTCCAATCCGAGGACCCACAATTATTAGTTGTCATTCCGCGCCAGTAATATATAGTGGAAGCTTCAAGACCTGTGACTTCAATCTGCGGTGATTGAGATGTCCCTTCAAACACAATAGTGTTAAAATCCTGATCTTCGGATACTTGTATCGTCCAGTTTTTGCCTGTCAGCGCTTCAATCGAAAAGGTGGTAATCAGGGAAAGGTTCTCTGTTCCATCAACTGGTGTCTCTAAAATTGGGAGATCCACTTGGCTCGCATTATATCGAATGATGATTTCACCATCAACATATGCATTGGCATCTTCTGCGCGAATTATTATGGCGTAGGTTCCGTCACTCAATAAATTAAGATCATTGACATAAAGGGAATTGGCTTGATTGCTCATGCCCGAGTTTTGTGCAAATGAAATATCCAATTCTGCAGGTGCCTGCAATACTGTATAATTCACTGTGCCCATAAACAATCCCCCAATTGAGAAATCTACAACGAGGCTATCCTGTGTCTGTCCGCATACTTCAAAAACCGTATTCTCAAGTTCTATGGTATATGAGCAAAAACGACCATTTATAGACTGAACCCCCAGACCATCCGGATCCAGCCAGTATTGGAGGCTGTTCGTGCTGTCTCCATCACCAAACCATGATCGCCGAAACCAACCATAGGAGTCTGAGTCATCGTTGCCGCAAGCTGCAAAGCCGCCTTCAAGCTGCCCGATGATCTGTTTTTTGGTGTTGAATAATGGACTGCCCGATGATCCTCCTTCGGTTGTGCCGATATCCCAGTCATTGACTAGAATATTGGTTGTATCTCCATTTGTAGGATCATAGCTAATTGGATTAAACTCAAAACTTATTCTTTTATCTTCTACCCCTGGATGATGGATGCACAGGCTTGTGTCCGGTAG
>JABDJE010000286.1 GCA_013002625.1 Saprospiraceae bacterium
GATCTACACTGTGCACCTTATGATACCTTGTTTGATAAGTTTGGTCAGGTATATGCACTACAGGACACATTGTTCAATGACTATGTAGAATTTTGTTGTGAGGATGCGGGCTTAACAGTAGATGTAATCTTACAGGTTACAGATGCAGGTGGCCGTCATAATACTTGTCGCGTTAAAGTTGAAGTACAAGATAAGACACCGTTTAATATAATCTCATGTCCTGAACGCGTCTGGAATTTGGATTGTACACAAGATATTGATACAGCATTCCTGGGTGTTCCAATAATAGAAGACAACTGTGCTTATGCAAGTTTGGATTTTGAAGATGTTGGAGATATAAACATGGCATGCGGTCAGGGACAGGTAATTCGTTCTTGGTTTGTTGAAGTGAATGGGGTTGTCCAGGAACTTGAATCATGCAGACAGACAATTAATGTATCCAATCAGAATGTATTGAGTTACTATGACTTTGACTGGCCAAATCAGGAACGTACAGATGCAACATGTTTCAATTACCATACAGATCTGGGTGATACGGTGAGAATAAATGGAGTACCGGTTACCGAGCTTGATCTATGTGCTCAACTAGCCTATTCATACAAGGATAGAGTCTTTCAAAACGTTGAAGGTTACTGCCTGAAAATAATCAGAACTTGGACCGTTATTGACTGGTGTACCTACGATCCGAATAATAACCCTGACCAGGGTATTTGGACAGATACACAAATCATTAAAGTATCAAATGCTGATGGACCAGAATTGAGCAATTGTGCACAGGATACATTGATACAGATACTAGGCAATACTTGTAGCGCTACAGTCTTCCTTGAAGCACCCACGGCTTATGACCAGTGTTTTGATGAATATTTAGCGCCTTTCAAAATAAGATATGAACTGGTCAATACAGATGCTGACACACTTGTGAGCCTTGGGCTGGGTAATTTATTACCAATAGAATTACATAAAGGGAATTACAGAATTACATGGACTGTTGAAAGCGGTTGTGGGGTGAGCTCATCATGCTCTGCTTCAATTGCAATAGTAGATGCAAAAGCACCTTCTCCATATTGTAAATCAGGCATAACGACGGTTCTCATGCCTCCAGGAGTTGGAAATGAAGAACCAATGGTTGAAATCTGGGCCAGCGACTTTGATTTGAACAGTACAGACAATTGTTCTGAAGAACTAATCTTCTCATTTGACCCGAATACTTTTATTCCAAATATGAGTTTCAGCTGTGAAGAATTAGGATTGCAGGGATTGGACGTTTGGGTAATCGATGAAGCGGGCAATAAAGACTTTTGCCATACTGCAATTATGATCCAGGCCAATGGAGATATTTGTCCTCAGGACACATCCAATATGGGCATGGCTGTTGGTGGAGATATACTTACGCTGCAAAATGATAAACTTGAAAATGTCGAGGTAAGTCTTGAAAACATGGTCCAATATAATATGGATTATAAAATGACAGACCAGGATGGACATTTTGAATTTAGAGCACTCAGAGGCAACGAAGATTATAGAGTACGGGCCAAAAAAGATGATGATCATTTAAATGGAGTGTCTACATTGGATCTTATCATGATTCAGAGACATATTCTTGGAGTGGAATCTTTGGACTCACCGTATAAATTAATGGCTGCAGATATCAATTATAATCAGGATATCAGTGCTATTGATTTAATTGAATTGCGCAAATTAATTTTGGGTGTTTACAATGAACTGCCTGATAATGACGCATGGAGATTTATCGATAAAGATCAGACTTTCGTTGATGCTTTAAATCCATGGCCATTTAAGGAAAATATCGATGTAAACAATCTGGCAGCACCAATGATGGAGAATGATTTCATCGCAGTAAAAATTGGTGATGTAAATGGTTCTGTTCAGATGCATAACACATCTAATAACACGATAGAATCAAGAGCGGCAAAAAGCGCAGAGTTATCCTATGATATTCTGGAAATCCGACCAAATGCGGAATACCTTGTTCCATTCTATATTTCGAATATGGAAGAAATGCTGGGACTTCAATTGGAGTTGGCTTTCAATACAGAAGAATATGAGATTATTGGCATCGAAGCGGGAAAGCTTGATATCAGTGATATTAATATCAATTCTTCCGAAGAGACCCTGCGCATAAGCTGGCATACAACAGAACCGGTTATTCTTAATAACGAAGAAGCTATTTTTTACCTTACGGTTAAAAGCGATCAAAGACTGAGTGTAGGAACCTTTACGGTAAATAATGGATTCCTGAATTCAGAGGTATATGATAGCCAATATGATATCTATACGCTTGATCTAAATGAGCAGAACTTAGATGTCAATAATAGATTACATCAGAATATTCCAAACCCATTCAGCGCATCAACTGAAATAGAATTTGATTTGGCCTGGGATATGGAGGTCACAATAAATATTGTAGACGCGAGAGGGCAATTGGTCAGATCATACAATGGATGGTATAATAAAGGTCGAAATGCAATTACCGTGAGCAGCAATGATTTGAATGGCAATGGTATTTATTATTTCAATCTTGAATCTGATGCATTCTCAGCAACCAAGAAAATGATTTTAATAGAATAGTAAGTTCAAACTTTTGTTAATCAACTTTACCTTAAAGAGACTCTCATCTGAACTCAGGTGAGAGCTCTTTTCACATACATGCCTTTTTGTTCGTTAATAAAATGGTTTGATTTTTGGTCTATAGTTTCGATATAATTGTTTTTATATCAGTCATTATGACTAAGATATTTATAACTTTACGTCTTATTTCAAAATCCTGAACATGCTAAAACGCCTTAGTATATTGTTTATAATGCTTTTAATGGCTACTGCCAGTTATCAGCAAACCCCATTAAGTTTTACTTTTTCTTCAGATGATACACCAACACCTGGACAGACATATGATGTAGATGTTCGTGTTTCTGATTTTGACGATTTATTAAGTAATCAATATTTTATCTTTTGGGATTCACTTGTATTAGAAATTGATACGCTGCCCTTTGTGACGATGGATATTCCGAACTATGCAGCATCCATGTCAATTCCTTCTCAGACCCAGTCCATGACCAAAGGAATGGTTAATGTGGCCTGGTTTACCGGTGATGGATTACCTAAGAGTTTGCCAGATGACCACCTCTTATTTACAATGAGGTTTAATGTTGTGGGATCCGATTGTGATTCAACAGCCATTACACTTGGAGCAACAGATGATTTAGAGGTAGAGATCCTGGATGAAAATTTAAATAATATAGGTGCAGACTTCAATCCATTGCCTGTTCCGATTCCCGGTACCGATTGTGGTGGCGGCGGAGGCGGCAACATGATGGATGGTGTCGGATTGATCTTCGATGATGAAATGGTTTCACCTGGTGGGAATATATGTATTCCGATGACGGTTGAAAATTTCGATACCATCGAGACTTTTCAAGGCAGTGTGATGTGGGACCCGGATGTATTAACTTATACTGGCGTTCAGAATTTCGGCTTACCGGGATTGACGCAAGGATTATTTGGTACTGGTGATGTGGACAATGGCGTGATTACCTTTTTATGGTTTGATCAGACAGGTGTTACACCTCAAACTTTACCAGATGGCTCAGTTGTATTCGAAATATGTTTTGATGCTGTGGGTAGTCTAGGTGAAAGTTCTGTTGTGAAAGCATTTGATGGTCCAACTGATGTACAGGCTTCCAGTCCAGCTCCGATTGGATTAAGAGAAACATTCATAGTTGAAGGATCTATTACCATCGCACAGGATATGGGCGATTTGTTCGGCTTAGAAGCTGCTGATGTTTCAGGCGCTCCAAACGGCAGTGTTTGTGTCGATGTAACATCCAATAACTTTACAAATATTTCAGCAATACAACTTAATATGCAGTGGGATTCAACCATCCTGTCGTATACCGGAGTTGATAATTTAAATAACGATTTACAGATATTTTCAAACTTCTTTAATCAGACAGCTACCAATGAATTGGTATTCAGCTGGAGTTCACCCTCTACACAGGGTGTGGACCAACCAGATGGAACTCTAATATATTCTGTGTGCTTCGACATTATTGGAGATTGTGATGATGTTTCATTTTTCAATTTTGTGGACAGCGGGGTTCCAATCGAGATTATCGATGGAAACACGAATTCTATACCATTTAATATGATCGATGGCGAAGTGACTGTAGCATGCGGGCTTACCTGTGATCAAATAAATGCTACTGATCCTAGATGTACCGGAGATTCAAATGGTGCGATAAGTGTCTCGATTATGGGTGGTGTCCCTGATTATTCATGCGAATGGTTGAAAGATGGCATTACCGTATCTGTTGGAAATGCAAATGGCAACACCTGTATTCTTGCAGGCCAAACTGCGGGTACTTATGAATTGATCGTAACAGATGCTGCTTCGAATACAACCTCATGTATAATTGTACTTTCAGATCCATCTCCACCGTCGCTGGTTGAAACGGTTACTGGAGCAAATTGCCCTACCGATGATGGAGCTATTGCATTTATCACATTAGGAGGTACTGGAAATATCACTGTGACCTGGTCTCCGGATATTGGAAATGGTGAAAACCTTGCAGCCGGTACTTATGATTATATACTGGAGGATGACAACGGTTGTACTAATTCTGGTTCAGTTGAGGTGCCTTGTATGAATGAAGAAGTTCCTGTTGAAGTGATCAATGCTACCGAATGTGATCCGTGTGGTGCATTAGCTATAATGTGTGATGGTACAATATCAATTGATCCGCCTGTTTTGGACTTAACCTGTGTTCCTGCCGGAACATATACGATTACGTGTACAGACGGAAATAGTACTGCACAGTCTACCATAACCGTAGGGACAGATCCTGCGGACCCAATCGATGCTTCAGATATTCAGACTACGGATGCGGTGTGCAACGGCGCCAATGGTTCTGCAAGCTTTAATATTACAGGGGGTTGTGGTGAATTGACAATAGAAGCAGGCCTCTTAGGAGGTACTTTCGATAATATAGAAAATATAAGTTCTTATGCGCCTGGAGATTGGGGCGTGTTGGTTACAGATGAAAATGGAACGACCGAAACGACAAGCTTTACGATAGGTCTTGTTGGCAGCGAACCTTTGCAAGTAACAATAGATCAAGTTAATAATGCTGATTGTGATAACAACGGTAGTATAGAATTTACAATTGATGGAGGGTGCAATGCAGTTGCAGTCGTTACGGGTGCTTCTGGCGAAGTTGATCCTAATAATTTGCCACCAGGTGATTACATGTTGATGGTATCAGATGATGTTGGATCGGTACAATCTGCCAATTTCACTATTAATGATGATTCTAATACAACCCCATTGCAAGTTTCTGTAAGCAATCTGGAAGCAGCACCTTGTGCTGACGATGCAGGCTCTGCTGATATTGCGGCAACAGGTGGATGTGACCCGGTTAATTGTATTTCATTGACAAGGGATGGGTCTGAAGTGGGTTGTAGTGCAATGCTTACACCTGGAAGTTATGTTATTACATACGAGGACAACAGAGGAAATACAGCAACTGCTTCATTTATAATCGATGGTCCTGATCCAATTGTAATCACTGAAGTGAGTAATATGGACGGAAATGTGGATATCGATGTAGATGGAGGAGATGGCGATTATAACTATATGTGGATTTATCCTGACGGGACAACTACTTCCAACGATGAAGACCTTAGTGGCTTAACACAAGGAGGCACATACGCTCTGAATGTTTCTGATGGAAATGGCTGTACGGCAACTATAAATATTTTTGTAAATATTGAAGGAAGCTTGTTACCTATGGTTTCTGTAGTATCCGATTTTGATGGTTTCGGAACACCCTGTGCGGCTACATCTATTCCATGTGAAGGAGAAGGGGTTATCGACGGTTCAATTACTGGAGGAACTGCACCTTATACTATAACGCTTGACGATGGTTCTAACCAGACTGAATATTCCAGTTTACCAATTACAGGCGTTTGTGCAGGTACTTATACTGTGATCGTTGTAGATGCAGACGGGGCGATGAGTCAGGTACCTAATATTGAGGTTACAAGTCCTGAACCGATTACTATTACAGAAGATGAAGTGGATTGTGCTGACTCAGGGTCTGCCAATGGTGCTATTTTCACCATGGTTGAAGGCGGTGTTGGCGGTTATGTGTACGAATGGTCTCCAAATGGACCTGATGGTTCTGACAATCCAAATGTAAATGTGGGCATGTATATTCTTGAAGTTACGGATGACAACGGATGTACTGCCGAAATGCTATTTGAAGTAAGAGATTGTGCCGCACCGGGTACGCCTTGTTTCCAGGGTATATCGGTTATAACTCCTAATAGCGATAACATCAATGATGAGTTCATTATTACTTGTGTGAGTGATAATCCAAATACATTGAGGGTTTTTGACAGGTGGGGTAGGACAGTATTTGAAGAAACAAATTACAGCAACGACTGGGAAGGGAATGATCTTGATGGAGAAGCTCTACCAGAAGGCGCTTATTATTGGGTACTTGAAGTGCTTTTTGATAACGGCGATAGCCGCATAATGAAAGGTACGGTAACCCTTTTGAGAAATGATTAATCTACCGATTTTTAAAATAAACAGCAGCAATAATAATATGAGACATATATTCTGCGCTTTCCTGGCTTTCTTGTTTGTAGGTAGTTTGACTGCCCAAGAAAGATATTTCGATGAAAGATACATATCTAGCCTTTCTTTCCTTAACCCTGTGCTGGTTAACCCAGGCGCAACGGCTAAGGACGGAGAACATAGATTGTTATTAAATTATAAAAATACCTGGTCATCCTTTGAAGGTTCACCACAGAGTGTGATTTTAAGTTATGATGGTCCAGTTGCTGATAGACTTGGATTCGGAGCTCAATTGATTTCGGATTCAAATGGTGACTTGAGAATGACAAAGGCTCAGGGACAAGTATCTTATACAATCGACGCCCCGGTCAATGTGATTGGTTTTGGTATCGGAGCTGAATATATCAACCATTCACTATCAGCCGATGCGCTCAATAACACAATTATTGACAGAGATGATCCAATTGTAAATGATAGATTGGCAGGTGCCAGTTTCTTTGATGTGTCATTTGGTATATATGGTGTATATGATGGTAAATTAAGTTATGGTATTTCATTCCCTTCTTTGGTGAGTACCAGAATTGAGGATACCAATACAGAAAGCGACAGAGAGATAGGCTATATATTCAATCTGGGATATATCTTCGATAAATCAGATGTGGTATTTGAGCCATCAATCATGGTTAAAAAATTAAATCAAGTTCCATTCCATGCAGATATCAATTTATTGGGAAGATTTTTAGATGACAAATTGAGGGGAGGAATTACTTATACAGTAGGAGCGGATGAAAAGATTGGTTTCCTTGTAGGAACTATAATTGGAAACTTGAATTTCACATATGCATATAATGCGAGTAGGCATGAATTCCAGACCTATAACAATGGGTCTCATGAGTTATCCGTATTATTTCAAATTGGAAAGAAAAAAGACGATACTTCAATGAATACGGGAGCGGGTAATTAAACTAGGAAGTAGTTATTGCTGATCCATCGAAATTGAAGTAAAAAAACAAGTATAAAATAGTTTAGAAGATTGCAGGCGTTCAGAGCGAAAAACATACATATTAAAATATTTCTATATATGAAATATACCAGTGTGTCGGTACTAAAACCCTGAATTGAAAAACTATCTTTGTACAGATAAAAGGTATGCTAAGGCATGCCTGTACTAAGCGTATTAATAGAAATTGGAGAGTTCTTGACTCAAGACGAAATCAACACATCAAGATTTTCTCCGCTATAAGTATGAACTAAGCAAAAAACTGGACAGTGGCAGTAATGTCATCGTCTACGATTTTATAGTATTATTTGATTATTAAAAATTAATAAAACTCAATCTCATGAAAAAGGCGTATAACGTTTATTCAATTTTTGAGAAACTCAATGTAGCTGCGGGTGTGAAAGCGTTCTCAGTTTTGTTGATGTTTTCTATTTGCTTCTTGGGGTTAAGCGCTGATGTGTCTGCACAGTCGTTTAATTCTGACCCGAACGCAGTAGCAGTTGACCACACTGTAATAAAGAACACAGTGGTTAACGAAGATAAAAATGCTGCAATTCAAGTTATTAAGGCTGAAATGTCAATTCTTCAGGATCAGGTTTTGCAAGTGCAAAATTCTGCAAGAGAAGAGGTTGTACATGGAGCTAAAATGCATTTCTTAACAAGATTAGGTACTGAGCTGAAAGGTGGAACCGACGTAGTGAATTCACTTATGTCTGCACACACCAGTTTGGCTACTTATGCTGAGCCATTCAATAACAATCCTCCAACGGCAGGATTTATTGATGTTGAGGGTATTGTTGAGTTATACGCAGCTAAGTTGCAATAATCTTTAACCCACATATATTTTTTTGAAAATTCGATTATAACAAAACTCAATCTTATGAAAAATATTTATTCACAAATCCTAGCTGTAGTATGTTTCGTACTATGCGTGGTTGGTTCACAATCACTCAACGCACAGGCTGCTACAGTAACCTACACGTCAGGTATTTTCGATGGTGAAAATGGCTGGCAGTTAGTGGATGTAACGACCAATACGCTTACTGCTGCATGTTATGCGACAGGAGATACTGGTGGCTCTATGCAAGTTGCTCCACTTATTCCAGGAAATACTTACGAGTTGAGAGCTTGGGAATCATTCGGTGATAACTGGAATGGTGCCACATTAGCGCTTACAGCTAACGGTGGTATTTCTTATGGTCCAGACGGCAACCCGGGCAATGCTGATGGTAATGGTACAATCGGTTGTGGCTCTGTAGCTCCAAACGGTGCATTAGCATTCAGCTTCGTTGCACAGGCACCTCCTTGTGAGATGACTTGTGCGCCGGATATCACAGTAAGCACCGCACCTGGTGTATGTGAGTCTGCTCCGATTACATTGGCTGGTCCTACATTCGATCCTGCAGGATGTAATGTAGGTGTACCAGGTGACTTCACTGAAGTTTGTGGTCCAACAACTCCATTGAATTTCAACGCTTTTGGATTAATTCAAACACAGTTTGATATTCCTGGTGTTGCACCTTTGAACCCTGCAATTACTTGTGTTTCTGAAATTTGCGTTGATGTATTAATGGTCGCAGATATCGGAGGTACTGGTTTTGAGCAGACTAACATCTTAGGTGAAGATGGTGTAACTGTTCTCGGACAAAATGGTACAAGTGCTGGTGACTGTAACCCAATGGGTGGTACTTCAACTGTATGTATGTCAGTTGCAAACTACGATGCATGGGCTGCTGACGGTACTTTATCTTTATTTGTTGCTACAGATGCTGATATTGATAACATCTGTATTACTTCTACTATTGAAGGTTGTGTTCAGATTCCTGGTTCTTGCCAAGATTACCTGAATGACTACAATGGTATGAGCGACGTAATGAATGCTGTATTCCCTCAGGGAACTACAACAATTACATATTCATCTACTGCTTCTGGAACTGGTGATCCTATCCAATGTCAGACGAACGTAACTGTTCTTGATATGGAAGGACCAACAATCAACTGTCCTGGCGATGCAACTTACAACCTACAAGGTGGTGAGTGTGCTGAGATCTTGACTTTTGATGTTTCAGCTTCGGATAACTGTCCAGCTGCTTCATTTGCAGTTAACGGACCTTTCTGTGATCCATGTGCTGATCCAACGGGTGGTTCTGCTTTGGCTTGTTCTGCAGGTCCTAACAGTATTATTCAAGGGATTGACCTAAGTGGTATTACGGGAACTAACTTCCTAAGCGGTGTTTGTTTCAATCAGGAAACATTCGGTACAACAACTGCACTTACAGTTAATATATACTGTGACGAAGGTAGTGTACCTTTCCAAGGTGGCCCTCAGGCTCCTATATATAGCGAAGACTTTACATTAAGCAATGCCAATAATGGTTCTTGCGTATGTCTAGACTTCACTGGAATGCCAATTCTTCCTTCAAACTGTACAATGGTTTGGGTTGAATTCGTTAATCAGGTTGGTAGATCAGTTCAGACACCTCCAAATTGCGATGGTAACAACGCAACAGGTATGAATTCTTATATTTATGCGCCTGCTTGTGGTTTGACTACACCTAGTTTATTCTCTGGTATTGGTTTCATACTTGATGCATCTTACCAACTATTACTTCAGTCTACTGGAGTTCCAGTTGAGCAAATTAATGTTGCAGTTCCTCCAGGAGCTACATTAAATGCATTTGAATCAGGTGATGAGTTCCCTATTGGAACACATTGTTTCGCTTACCAAGCTACAGATGCGACGGGTAACACTGCGACTTGTTCTTGGTGTTATACAGTGAATGAATTCCCTGAAGAAGATCAGGTAACTTCAATTGCTTGTAATGACGTTGTTAATGTATCTCTAGATGAAGCTTGTTCAGCTGAAATCGGTGCAGATATGTTCTTAGAAGGTGGTCCTTACGGTTGTTACGAAACGGATTATGAGGTTTATATCTCAGGATTCAGTGGTGACCAAAATGGTGCTTTCGTTCCACTTGAGTGTGGAACAACATATACTGTTACTGTAGTTGATGTTGATACAGGAATCAGCTGTTGGGGTGAAATGTTAGCTGAAGATAAATTACCTCCAGTACTTGTTTGTGCTGATGATGTAACATTGAACTGTCTTCAGTCAACTGATCCAGGTCAGACTGTAATAGGTGTTGCTGGTGTATCTGCACCTCCAAACTCTGCTGTTTGGTCTGACGCGACAACTGGTTTGGTTTCAAGTCAGTCATTCACTGTTCCTCCAGCAACTACGGGTGCTGTTGTAACCAACGTAACAGTTGATATGCAGTTGAGCCACTCATGGACTGGTGATTTGGATATATTCCTAACAGGTCCTGATGGTACAGTTGTACAATTAATAAATAGTCCTTGTGGTGCCAACGATAATATTGACGCTACATTCGATGATAACGCAGATAATCCAATTTCTTGTGCTGCTTGTTTCACACCATTTGGTTCGCATGAAACTTGTCAGAGTCCTTATTTGACTTGTGCTACTATTAATAACCAAAATCAGCCTGCTTCATTCTCAGCTGGTGGTAATGGTTTAGGTGCATTTGCAGGTCAGCCATTAGGTGGAGATTGGACGCTTCAAATATTTGATAACGTAGGTGGTGACGGTGGATGTCTTGAGACATTTGCTATCAACTTAGAGTGGGCAGTGCCTGCTGCTGGTGCTCCAACAATTGCTAATGCATGCGGTGGTGAGTCTCTTACGTATTCAGATCAATACTTTGATAATGACTGTGATGGTTCTTTCATTCAAAGAACTTGGACTGCTACAGATGCATGTGGTAATTCAGGATCTTGTCTACAGACCATATTTATCACACAGATTGGTGCTGACGGAGAGAACTCTGAGTGGTTCTGGCCAGAAAATCCAATAGACTTAACATGTGGTGCATCTTATACACCAGATGATATATATGAGTACTTCAGTTCTCAATATGCGGCTCAGTTCCCTCAGCTTCCTAACTGGATTGCTGATCCTGACTGGTTCGAAGAAGAGATCGCTGAGTGGGAATGCAACGTTGACGCCGCTGGTGTTAGAAGAGCTTACCCGTACTTCATTAATTCAAAAGGATTACAACAAAGCTTCTTGGCGAATAACTGTAACATGTTATTTACTTATGATGATTTGATCCTTCCAGCTTGTGGTTCTGGTTGTAACGGTAACAATAAAGTTATCAGAACCTGGACTGCTCTTGACTGGTGTACTGCTGAAACTAGAACAGCTGTACAAGTAATCCACGCTAAGGACAATGAAGCGCCAACATTTGACTTGCCATCTACATTTACTGTAAGTGCTAGTCCATGGGGTTGTGCTGCTACATTCTACTTACCTGTTCCTGAACATTTACATGATAACTGTTCAGCTGACGTAACATACAGAGTATATGGTAAGCCTGGTACAGTTGCTGAAGACGTATCAAGCCCTTACTACGATGCTGCTGCTGGTGCTTGGAGAGTTGATGCTCTTCCTAAGGACGGTAGCCCTCACGAATATATCTATGAGGCATCTGATTGCTGTGGTAACCTTTCTACTTCTTCACTATTTGTGACAGTTGTTGATGGTTCTGCTCCAATTGCAGTTGCTAAACAAAATATTGTTATTAGTTTGACTAGCTCTCCAACAGATCCAAATGGTGGATTAGCTAAGTTATTTGCACACAGTGTTGACAATGGTTCTCACGACGGTGACTGTGGTCCTGTAAGAATTGCGGTTAGAAGAACTGACGATGAGTCTTGTAACAACCTAGGTGTTGATGGCCATAATAACAATAGCACATTCTTCAACTTTAACAACTTACCTAACAGTTCTCAGCCTGATCTACATGACAGAGATGATACTGATGAAGGTGAATACGTTAAGTTCTGCTGTGCTGACCTGACTGGTCCAAATGCTGTTGATGAAGATGGTGACGGAGTTCCTGATTATGCACTTATTGATGTTGAGTTAGGTGTATGGGATGATGCAAACATGGACGGAACGCCAGGTACCGTTGGTGACTTATTTGGCTTGACTTGGGCTACGGTTCGAGTAGAAGCAAAATTACAGCCTCAATTGATATGTCCTCCAAAAGCAATGATTACTTGTGATATGGATGAAAATGACGATTTCGTCATTGATAATATGCTAGGAAGAGCTTCTGCAAGTTCAACTTGTGGTGCACTACCTGTAACGTATGAAGATATTTGTGGATTAGATCTTAACCAGGATGGTGAAGTTGCTAACTTCGTACTTGGTAAAAATGAGACGTTCTTCGTGAATGAGTCTGGTTATATGTGGGATATAAACGGTGATGGTTTCATCGCTTCCTACACTGCTAGAGAAGGTGATAGAGTTGTAGAAGATCTATTTAACAAAGCTTGTCACTATGGACCATTGATGAGAGTTTGGTCTATCGAAGGAACTAATGTTAGCTGCACGCAGATTATTATTATCAGCGAGCCAACTACATTATTCGATGGAGATACTCAAATTGACTGGCCATATTCTAAGAATGAATTCATTAACCTTGTAGATAACGATGGTAGAGCTGATTGTAATGGTGACGGTATATCAAATGACGTAAGCTCATCTGATATTACATTGTTCCCAGACAACAACAACCCTACTTACGCTGAGGTTAAAATGGACTGTATTGATGCACTTTGTGAGGAGCCAGCATGGGTTGAAGCTAACTGTGCTTTAATTGGTTGGACTCTTGATAGCGACACATTCTACTTTGAAGGTGATGCTTGTAGAAAGATCATTAATACATACACTGTTATTGACTGGTGTCAGTATGACGTTAACGATCCATTCTCTGGAGGTATCTGGACTTGGACTGTTATCGGTAAACTGGTTGATCCATTTGCTCCTGAAGTAACTGCTGATGACGATATGTTCGAAGCTGTACCAGGTGTTGGTGGTTCTGGAACTGGAATTAACGAAGCACCATGTGTTGGTGTTGGTATTCAAATGTCTGCTACTGCTACTGATAAAGTAGTTGATGCTGATGGTGATACATTGTTTAATGCTTGTCCTTCACAATGGATCAAGTGGAATGTATACCTTGATATCAACAATGACTGGACATATGAAAGAGAGTGGAGTTCATTCGTACAAGAAGATAGAAACACTTCAACTGATCCACTTTGGTCAGAGGATAATGCTGCTGATAACATCGCAGTATACGGATATCCAATTCCTGACGTAAGAGTTGGTAACAGAGGTGGTGTTGATAACGCATCAGATTTGGCAACTGAGCCAGGTTTCGAATACACAATTAACATTCCTGATCAAATTCCTGCAGACTGTGGTGAAACTCAGCACAGAGTTGTATGGAAAGCTTATGATGGATGTGGTAACGTAACTTCTGTTACAAGCTACTTCACAGTTCAGGATAAAAAAGCTCCAACGCCTTACTGTATCAACTTAAGCACTGCGCTTATGGCTGATCCTGATGGTGAAACTGGTCCACTTGAGGCTATGGTTGAACTTTGGGCAATTGACTTCGATGCTGGTAGCTTCGATAACTGTACTGAGTACGAAAACTTAAGATTCACATTTACGGACACGCCTCCACAGGATGATCCTAACTACAATGCTGATCTTAATTCTTCAGCTCAAGTATTTACTTGTGAGGACCTTAATGGCGCAAGTCCTGCGTTCCTTACTCTTCCAATCTATGTTTGGGATGAGTGTGGTAACTATGACTTCTGCTTGGTTAACTTAAGACTTGTAGACAACCAAGGTGGTTGTGGAATCGACTCTTCAGGATCTATGATCGCTGGTTTGATCGAGACACCATTTGGTTCTTCAGTTGAAAACGTTGAGGTAATGAATGTAGTTTCTATTCCAGACCTTAACGAAATGAACATGACTGATAACACTGGTAACTACATGTTCGATAACCAAATTAATGATCTTAACTATGAGCTTACGGCTTCTAAGAATGATGATTACTTGAACGGTGTAAGTACACTTGACTTACTATTGATTCAAAGACACATTTTAGGAATCGAGCAATTAGACGATCCTTATAAGTTTATCGCTGCTGACGTTAACAACGATAACGAGATTACAGCTGTTGACTTAATTGAATTGAGAAAACTTATCTTAGGAATCTACAATGAGTTACCAAACAATGGTAGCTGGAGATTCGCTGATGCTAATCAAGTATTAGATATCAACGATCCATGGAACCTAGATGAGACACTTCAAATCAACGGTTTGAACACTAACATGATGCACGAAGATTTCGTAGGTATCAAGATTGGTGACGTAAACGAGAGTGTAACTTCTAACTCTAGCGCTACTTCTACTGAAGACAGATCTTCTGCTTCAATCACTGTTAACTACACTGATAGAGAAGTTGCTGCTGGTGAATTAGTTGAGCTTACAGTTTCTGGTTCAGCATTAGCTGATCTTTACGGATACCAGTTCACTATGAACACTGCAGGTCTAGAGCTAGTTAGCGTACAAGCAGGTGCTGTAGATGTTACTGATGAGAACTTTGCTTCTCTAGGTAATGTTGTAACATCATCTTGGAATACTACTACTCCAGTAACTACTGATGAGGCATTATTTACAATGACATTCAAGTCAGCTACTTCTGGTAAGCTATCTGATATCATTGCAATAAACAGCAACATCACTAAAGCTGAGGCTTATGTAGGTTCTGACTTGTCAATCGTTGACATCGATGTAGAAAATACTTCTGGAAGTGCAGACTTTGTATTGCATCAGAACGAACCTAACCCATTCACTGCAACAACAGTAATTGGTTTCGTTATGCCTGAGGCAGCAGATGCTACATTTACAGTATACGATGTAACTGGAAAAGTAATTACTGTTCTTAACGGTAACTACGCTAAAGGTTACAATGAAATAGAATTGAGTAAATCCGATTTAGGTGCTGCTGGTGTACTTTACTATCAGTTAGATAGTGGTGACTTCACAGCTACGAAGAAGATGATTATAATCGAATAGTACTAGAATAAAATCGGTTTTTGGGATGGCCTCTCTTCATTAATTTGAAGGGGGGCTTTTTTTTTAGATAAGCCGAATATTGTATATTAATTTTAAACGATGAATAAGTATTTAGTTATCATAATTGTATTTACGCTTTCAATATTCTCATGCACCAATGAGCCGAGCGTAAATAATCCAGGATTAGTTGAAAGTTCTAGCAGCACTTCTGATATGGAGACATCGAGAATGAAGTCTGAATTACTTCAACTGGCTAATGACAGGAGTAATATTAATATTTGGCATCTTAACAAAGAACGAGCAATACAGTATGACAATACTTGGCCTCAGCTACAAGATCCTGGTCAAAGGATTACACTTATGTTTAAATCAAGTATGGATTGGTTAAATGCCGGTGATTATGAAAAATCAATTCAGCGCTTAAACTCTATTTTCAATTATATCAGTGACAATAAAGTAAATCTAGATAGACAAGCATTAAATCAAGCTAAAGAGCTATTGGGGATTAGTTATTTGAGAAAAGCTGAAGTAGAGAATTGTATAAGGTATCATAATGCTTATTCATGCATTTTTCCGATCAGCCAAGAAGGACAACACATTGTAAAAGACGGAGCGACACAAGCACGGATTATATTTGAGGAATTATTGAATAGTAATCCTGACAATGATCAATATAAGTGGCTTCTAAATATTTGCCATATGACTTTAGGGACTTATCCTGATGGTGTGCAAAAGAAGTATTTGGTTTCTCCTGAAGTGTTAAGATCAGATATTAAATTTCCAAAATTTTTCGATATAGCCAGTGGCTTAGGTGTAGGCATTAATGATATCTCAGGTAGTGTTGTAATCGATGACTTCAATAATGACTATTACTATGATATTTTGATTAGTTCATACGGACTTAATGATCAATTGTACTATTATGAAAGCGATGGTGAATCCGGCTTAGTTGATAAAACAGAGGATGCAAATCTAAAGGGTATGTTCAGTGGGCTGAATATGGTTCAGGCGGATTATAATAATGATGGGTATTTAGATGTCCTTGTATTAAGGGGTGCATGGCTTGGACAATATGGCACACACCCTAATTCGCTTTTACGTAATAACGGGGATGGCAGTTTTAGTGATGTTACGCGTTCTTCAGGGCTCTATTCGTTGTTACCAACTCAAACAGCAACCTGGGCTGATTTCAATAATGATGGATGGATAGATTTATTTATTGCAAATGAGAGTTCACCCAGATTGCAGACTCAATGTCAACTCTTTTATAATAACCAGGATGGGACCTTCGCAGAAGTTGGCATCAGCAAAGGTGTTAATGTCAGTGCTTTTATTAAAGGTTGTACCTCTTCTGATTACGATAATGATGGAGATGTCGACATATATTTATCTCTCATAACTGGCAATAATATTCTATTTCAAAATCAAGGCGCTCAAGGTGATTTTATATTTAAGAATGTGGCTCAAATAGCAGGCGTTGAATCGCCAGTAAAGAGCTTTCCTTGCTGGTTTTTTGATGTAAACCAGGATGGGTGGCAAGATTTATTTGTAAGTGGGTTTGATTTTACCCAATTTCAAACAGCAGCTGGTGAGGTATGTAAAGACTTTCTTGGTAAACCTGTAACAGCGGAAAAGCCATCACTTTTTATAAATAGCCAAGACGGTACTTTTAAAGAGGAATCAGAGTCTTATGATGTAAATGATGTTTTGTTCACAATGGGGTGTAACTACGGTGATCTTAATAATGATGGATTTCCTGACTTCTATGCTGCGACAGGTACACCAGATTTTAGAGCGCTTATTCCTAATAAAATGTATCTAAATCAAAAGTCAAAATTCGCTGATGTAACAACCAGTGGCGGATTTGGCCATTTGCAAAAAGGCCACGGTGTAGCTTTTGCTGATATCGACATGGATGGTGATCAAGATGTCTATAATGTTCTTGGTGGCTCATACGATGGAGACAACTTTATGAATACATTATACGATAATCCTGGGGTCGGGGATAATGATTGGGTTAAATTGAAGCTTGTCGGAACAAATTCAAATCGAGCTGCAATTGGTGCCCAGGTTACGACACAGGTTGTAGATGTTAATGGACAGACTAGGACTTATTATAATGTTGTTAGTTCAGGTGGGAGTTTTGGCGCTAATCCACTTACAATCGAGCAAGGATTAGGAAAAGTTGAACGCATCGTTAATGTACGTGTTATCTGGCCGGGAAGCCAAGCAGTTAGTAATTACAAGAATTTAAAACCAGGCATTTTGTATTTATTAAAAGAGGATAAGCAAGATGCTGAACGCATAGAGGCACCTCCAATTAAATGGAATCTATCTGGTCATCACCATAGGCATTAAAGCTTATATTATATATTTTAATATATATATGTAAAAAATACCCTATTTGGGGTAGTACAACATATTAAATAAATCCTACATTTGTAAGTAGTTAATTAGAAGTAAACTATACATTAGATAATTAACTAAACTATCATACCTTCCTAGAACTTAATAGATCCACTTAGAAGAAGTAAACTATTTATTCATTTGGTGAGAGTGAAATTCTATTGCTCTGATTCCAAACAGTAAAATTTTAAATTAAAAGAGGATCTCATGAAGTATTTGAACAGTACCGTGTTATCATGGTCTAGAAGTATTGTGATATTAACTACCTTGTTATTGGTTATCACATCTTCCAATTTCTCTTACGCACAATGTTCACTCGCTTGTAACGGAAGTACGCAAGTCTCTCTTGACGTTAATTGTGAAGCAGAAATAACACCAGAAATGATTCTTAACGATCAAAACACCTCGTGTCCATCAGGTGATTTCTACGTTGAGGTCTACACCCAATATAACGATATACCTACAAGTCCGGTTGTAACTGGATATTATATGGGACAAACCATTATAGCTGAAGTTATCGATGACAACAGTGGTAATTCTTGTTGGGGATATATTACAATAGAAGATAAGTTGGGACCAATTATTGACTTTTGTCCAGTTGATCCTATTGAAGTAGCATGCAGTGACTTATCAGCTTATGAAGGTCCAACTTTTATTGATGCTTGTGAAGGTCCAGTGGATCCAATCCTTATATCAGAGACTATTACGCCATTAAGTTGTGATGATGACTATATCAAGGAAATTACAAGAATATATACTGCTGTTGACAGTAAAGGATATTACGCACCTCAGTGCACAATTACCTATCTATTGTTAAGAATTGATTTTGACGATGTAATCTGTCCTGATAATTATACCATTTACGATGATAATTCTTTGAATTGTGACGGTACTTGGAAAGATGGTCAGGACCCAGGTAATTTTGATACAGACACTAACGGTGATGGTATTTTAGATAAAGATGTATTCTGGGATGATAATGGTAATAATTATCCTGATCCTGAAGAAGTTGGAGTTCCTGTGATTGTATTGAACAATACTGTTATACCTACGTCAGGTGATTATCTGGCCTTATACCCTTATCCAGATATTTATTGTAATTCAGCAGTAACATTTGATGATTTTGAGTTGCCTCAAGTAGGTTGTTCTAGAAAGATTATGAGATCATGGATCTTAAGAGAATGGCACTGTAATGGTGAAGTAAATGATACCTGCCTTCAAATCATTGAAATATTTGATGATGAGGCACCGGAGGTTGTTTGTCCTCCGTCAATTCAAGTAACTACGAATACCCTTACGGGTCCTACAAATAGTCACTACGGTGATGTAACATGTGGCGCAACGCTACAATTGCCATTACCTGGTGCTACGGATAATTGTTCTTCTATGATTTCCTATGATCTTGATTATCCTGGTGGATTTGAAAAATATTATGACGGTACTAAGGCTATAACCCTGTCCATGGGCTACAATATTGTAACCTATACAGTGTATGATGAATGTTATAACAGTGAAACATGTGATGTTGTAGTAGAAGTAATCGATAACACGCCTCCTGTAGCTGTGTGTGATCAATTTACGGTTGTAAGCTTAACAACAGGCGGCCAAGCTAAAGTAAATGCAACCTCATTTGATGACGGGTCGTACGATGATTGTAAAGATCACTGTATGCTGGTTAGAAGAATGGATAATGCTGGATGTGAGTGCCATGTTCCAACCTTTTGTAATCTTGATTATCTAGGAGAATATGAAGGAAGCTATTACTATGTTTCAACCTATGAAATAACAGCAGATATAGCAAAATCTAGAGCTGCAGCCTACGGTGGAACATTAGCGATCTTTGATACATATGCAGAAGAGTCTTGGGTAGTTTCTGAAGCAAGAAAAAAGAATGCAGATGGCGAGTTTTGGATTGGTTTAAAATCTTTCGGTGCGGGTTGGTTATGGGATGACCATAGCTCTGTATTGTACAACAACTGGGATTACCTTCAACCTACTTACAACCCAGAAGAAGATTGTGTATTTGTAAATGAAAATGATAAGTGGGAAAACTCAGTATGCCACAACGATCAATATTACATTTTTGAAATAAAAAATATCTGTGGATTCAGTGAGACTGCAACATTCTGTTGTAGTGATGTAGGAAATGACAATATGGTTGTATTCAGAGTAGTTGACGTATTTGGTAACTACAATGATTGTATGGTTAGCGTTGATGTTCAGGATAAGCTGGCACCAACAGTAGTATGTCCACTTGATCAAACTGTTAATTGTGATGCACCATTTGATATTAATAATCTTGGATTATTGTATGGTGAAGCATCGGTATTAGATGATTGTGGTGCTACAGTGAGCGATTCAATCGTGGATGAACTCAACCAATGTAGTATTGGTGAGATTACGAGAATATTTACAGCGACTGATAATGGTGGAAGACAATCTACTTGTAAGCAAATATTGACATTTGAAAAACCAGACTATGGATATAATCTTGGAGACCTTGTGGTTTGCCCTAGAGACACCACCATATTCGGATGTGATGCTCCTGAAGATCTAGGCCCGGATGTATTGGGTTATCCAGGACTACCTGTAGATAACTGCGCATTGGTAGGCGCTGATTGGGATGATGAAGTGTTTACCTTTAATAACTTCAATGGTGATGCTTGCTTCAAAATCTTAAGACACTGGGAAATTATCGATTGGTGTGAGCAAGATCCAAAAACGGGATTATTTCCTGTGTATCCTTGTCAGCAAGTAATAAAGATATCTAACAGTGTTAGACCAGAGTTTACTATGTCTTGTGACACTATCGATGTATGTACGTATGACTCTGACTGTAATAACGGGTTCGTAGAATTGGTTATGACAGGTGAAGATGATTGTACTGAAGATGAGAATCTAAGATGGAGATATAAGATATATGCTGGAGAATTGGGTGTTGGACCTTATTCTTTAACCGGCACTCCTTTTCTTGAATATTCAGGCGTAGGAGATTCTATCAACGCAAGTGGAACGTATCCGGTTGGAACGCATGTGATACAATGGACATTCTTTGATAAGTGTGGTAATGCTTCTACTTGTAATCAGACATTTAGTATTACAAATTGTAAAGCACCAACTGCATACTGTATCAGTGGACTAGCAGTGGACTTAATGCCGGTAGACTCTGATAATGATGGAGACATTGATTTCGGAATGATTGAATTATGGGCCAGTGACTTTGATGCAGGGAGTTTCCACACATGTGACTTCTATGAAGTTCTGTTATCTTTTTCACCTGACACATCAGAAAGAAATAAGGTTTATACGTGTGATGATCGATTGCTTGAAGCAGATGAAAATGGAAATGTAGAAGTAGAAATTTGGGCGACAATAGTAGATCAGGCAGGTAATTTGATACAATCCTATTGTGAAACATACATCAATATTCAAGATAACATGAATGCATGTGTGGGTCAATCTGATGTACGGGTTGATGTAGATGGTATTATTTACACAGAAGACCTTGAAACTGTTGAGGCGATTGATGTTAGTCTGGAAGGAAGTGAATTTGATTACAGCACAGAACAAGATGGTTCTTATGCTTTCCCTAATATGCCTACGGGCGGGGACTATGTAATCGATCCATATAGTAATAATGCTCCATTAAACGGAGTATCAACTTTAGATATTCTAGAAATTCAAAAGCATATTCTAGGAATAGAAAGACTAACATCTCCTTACAAAATAATTGCGGCTGATGTTAACAAAGACAATGAATTAACATCAGTTGACTTGATCGAATTAAGAAAATTGATTCTTGGGATTTACAGTGATTTACCAAATAATGATTCTTGGAGATTTGTTGATAAAGCTTACATATTCCAAGATCCTTTAAGTCCTCTTGAAGAGTTGTTTACCGAGGACTATGAAATTGTAAATCTGAATACTGATATGCATGTTGACTTCATCGCAGTGAAAGTTGGAGATGTGAACAGCACAGCAGAAATAAAATCTGGTGAGACTGTTGAAGGCAGATCAGCTGGTGTAATGGAAATGACTTATGAAGTGGGTGAGCTTACCGAAGGAGATATTGTCAGAATTCCGGTTGTATTAACATCAGATGCAATATCAGGATATCAATTTGATTTGACATATGATAACAATGCTTTAGAAATACTTGACATTAATGGCGTAGAGACAGATTTCAATACTTCAAACTATAACAAATCAAGTGTTAACAGCATAGCCATCAGTTATCATAATACAGTTCCTGTTGAGCAGGGTACGGCATTGTTCGAAATAGTAGCACGTGCTAAAACAACAACAGAGGCTCAGGATATTTTAAACATTGGAAATACGGTTGTGAAAGCGGAAGCTTATGCGCAAAAGCAAATATTGCAACCTTCAATTAGCAATGTAGGCGTTCCTGTTGAACCAGTGGCATCAACATTTGTATTGAACCAGAATTCACCTAACCCATTCCAGTCAATGACACAGGTTGACTTTGTATTGGAGCAGGATGAATTTGCAACGATTAATGTACATGATGTTCACGGTAAACTGATAGCTGAATACAATGGTCAATACAATAAAGGATTGAATTCAATCCAGATTAATGCCAAAGAGCTTGGAGCTACTGGTGTATTGTATTTGACGTTACAAACAGACACAAATACGGCATCAATTAAGATGGTCGTGATAAAATAAATTTAAGAATTACTGTTTTTGGGATGGGGCCCCTCTCCAAAGAGTTGGAGGGGGTCTTTTTTTTTATTGAACTTTTATGTTCCTGATTGAATTGTATTGATGTGTCAAGAATAATCGGAATAGACTATGGAATTAAGAAGTGCGGTATCGCAGTTACTGATCCAATGCAAATTATTGTTAATCCTCTAAAAACAGTGAAGACAAGTAGTTTGCTCAATTTTTTAAAGACCTACATCGGTGAAGAAAATGTGAGTAAATGTGTATTTGGACTTCCTAGTCATCTAGATGGCAATCCCACCTATGTTGTGGAACATATTCATAATTTTGTAACTCATTTAAAAAAATCGTTTCCCAAGTTGGAAGTAGACTTTCAAGACGAGAATTATACTTCTAAAGAAGCCAAGGAAATAATTTTACAATCCGGTTTGTCTAAAAAACAAAGACAGGATAAATCAAGGTTGGATAAAATAAGTGCTGTATTAATTTTACAGAGATATTTAAAACATATTTAAAAGAATGATTTTACCGATTTATGCCTATGGTCAGGCTGTTCTAAAAAAAGTAGCAAAAGATATTGACCAGGAGTTTGAAGAGCTGAACACATTGATTGAAAATATGTGGGAAACTATGTATAATGCTAAAGGCATTGGACTGGCTGCACCTCAAATTGGGAAAAGTCTGCGATTGTTTTTAGTCGATACAAAACAGATTGAGGATGATGAAAAGGAGTTTGAAGGAATCAAACGGGCATTTATTAATGCTCAGATAATAAAAGAAGAGGGTAATGAAGAATCATTTGAAGAGGGATGTCTAAGTATTCCAGATATCAGGGGAGATGTTAACCGGCCTTCTATCGTTCATATTAAATATATGGATGAGGCTTTCAATGAACACGAAGAGGTATTTGAAGGTATCAACGCCCGCGTCATTCAACATGAATATGATCATATCGAGGGCAAATTGTTCACTGAAAAATTGCTGCCTCTGAGAAAGCGCCTAATCAAACGGAAGCTTGAAAACATCAAAAAAGGGAAAGTACACGTTGATTACAGAATGCGATTTGCAATTAAGAAATAATTATTTTCTGCCAAAGTCAGCGGGAATCTCACCCCATCTTTCAGTATCCCATTTGATTATTTCATTTGAATAATCATTGTTTTTCAACCACTTAATAGCGCGCTCTAAAAGAACAAATATCTTTCTGTTCTTCTGCGTTTGTTTCAAAGTAGTTTTTACGCGTTTATTTTTCAACCAGCTTAACCCGGTTCTTGAATCTGTGTAAATGGCTCTTTTGTCATTGTTTTTCTTCATTAAGGCCAAGGCATGGACGAGTGCTAGAAATTCACCAATATTATTCGTGCCATCTTCAAAAGGCCCCATTCTGAATATTTCTTCATGCGTCTGCGTATGTACGCCCCTATACTCCATGATCCCCGGATTGCGACTGCAGGCTGCATCTACACTGATACTATCGAAGTTGATTTCACTTGAATAAGCCTTGGGGTCTTTTGGCGTTTTATGTGCATTGCGTTTAGTTTTTATATATCCACGCGCACTTTGTCCAAATGCTTCTTCTGCTTCTATCAGGGTTTTAAATCCTTTGTATTTTGCGTTTGGAAATCCAGTAATTTGTACCTGCGTGTCTTTCCAATTATCATAAATACCAGGGTTTTGACCAACCCAGACTACATAATATTTATTTTTGCTTTTTGCCATAAACTAAAGAGATGTTAATTGATACACATGCCCATTTATATTTAGATGCATTTGATGATGACATAGATGAAATCATTCAAAGGTCTAAAGATAACAATGTGAAAATGATATTCCTTCCAAACATAGATTCAGGAACTACAGAAGCGATGAATATACTTGCTGATCGTTTTCCTGGGTTTTGTTTGCCGATGATAGGATTGCATCCATGTTCAGTAAAGGAAGACTTTAAAGCTGAACTTGACCATCTTGTTGATGAATTAAAACAAGGTAAGTACTATGGAGTTGGAGAGACGGGTATAGATTTATACTGGGATGTAAGTTTTAAAGAACAGCAAATCGAAGCATTTGAATTTCAAATAGCTTTAGCAAAAGAGCATGGACTTCCGGTAATTATACATTCAAGAGATTCCCTTGATCTAACAATTGAAATTATTGAAAAGCACCATAGTCCTGAATTAAAGGGCATATTTCATTGCTTTAATGGTAGTGTAGACCAAGCAAGACGAATTCAAAATATAAATTTCATGATGGGATTGGGAGGTGTTATAACCTTTAAGAATGCTAAAATGGACGATGTGCTCTCGTTTATGGATTCCAATAATATAGTGCTGGAAACCGATGCACCATATTTATCGCCTGTTCCATATAGAGGCAAGCGCAATGAATCTTCCTATATACCATATGTAGCTGAAAAACTGGCAGAGGTAAAATCGATATCAATTCAAGAAGTGGAAACTTTTACGACACAAAATGCTAAAAGCCTGTTTGGTGTGTCTTAATTAAGCAAATACATTAAATTTGTGACCGATTTGGAGAATTGGCCGAGTGGCTGAAGGCGCACGCTTGGAAAGCGTGTATACCTCAAAAGGGTATCGGGGGTTCGAATCCCTCATTCTCCGCTAAAAAAGGCAGCACGTGTGCTGCCTTTTTTTTGAATCGTTGCAGATATAAGCATCAAGCATTTACTCAATAAAGCTGTAGCAACACAGTAGAATGGATGGTATTACTTTGTCACTATTAATATAGAAGTCAATTTATATAATAAATACAACAGTGAATATTTGCTTGAAGTAATACGATTTAGATATATATCAATTTTCAAAGACGCTGTACATTTTGCTTTAGCCTTAGATACCCTTTATCTTAAATATTATTTTGCGCTCACACCAGATTGAAATTCCTGCTCATCTACAATTAGAAGCACAAGAATTATTATTCGAGTATTAATGATAACACGACAGAAAATTTGACATGTTTAATTATACTTCCTTTATAAATATTTATATTTTAGGGCTTTGAACCAATTTAATTAACTGACATACTTATTATAGAAAAAGAAGTAATCATGCGAAAGATCGTTCTAATTTGTTTTTTAATGCTCGGCATTAGTTTTTTGGGATTCTCTGATCTTGTAGCTCAAGATGCAGCAGCAGAAGCATCAGGCGGAGGTGTTTTCCAAATATTGAAAGAAAAATTCATCGAGGGAGACTGGAAGTTTATGAGTTTGGTACTCATTACTTTGATCTTGGGTCTTGCTTTTTGTATTGAAAGAATTATTACACTTAATATAGCAACAACCAATACTGATAAATTACTTAGCAATATTGATCAAAAATTAGCTGAAGGTGATTTAGATGGTGCTCAGGAAGTTGCACGTTCAACTGCTGGACCAACGGCAAGTGTACTGTACGAAGGATTAAGAAACGCAGGCAGTGGTCCTGAAGCTGTAGAAAAAGCTATCGTGTCTTATGGTTCTGTTCAAATGGGACTATTGGAAAAGGGTTTAGTTTGGATATCACTGTTTATCGCCATTGCTCCGATGTTAGGATTTATGGGTACGGTTATCGGTATGATTCAGGCTTTTGATAGGATTGAAGCAGTAGGTGACTTATCTCCTTCAGTTGTAGCGGGTGGTATTAAGGTTGCCCTACTAACAACTGTATTTGGTTTGATCGTGGCGATCATACTTCAAATATTTTATAACTATATCGTATCTAAGATTGACGGTATTGTAAATAAAATGGAAGAGGCTTCAATTGGTCTTGTAGATGTAATGGCGAAGAACGGCCTATTTAAGTAACAAGTTAAATACATTATAATTATGTATAAATTACTAACACAGAAAGGTCAACTCTACGCATTACTATTAGGCATTCTATGTATTGCGATTGGAATGGGCTCCATAATTGGAGGGATTAATGGCGCAGGATATAGTACATCTGATGATTTGAATCAGATTATGAAAAACAATGAGTCTGCATCATTTGATTTCTTTAATCCAGCTATTTCTATCGTTCTCGTACTAATATTAATTGCATTGGTGGCCTGGATAGCATTCAGTTTATATGCACTGATTAGCGATCCGAAAGGTTCATTGAAGTTCCTTATTGGTATTGCCATAATGCTGATATTTTTCTTTATACTTTATTCAACTTCAGATGCAGAATCTACTGGAAGAATCGGTCAATTGGTTCAAAGGTTTAATGTCAATGACACCGTTTCGAAGTTAATAAGTGGAGGAGTGAAAACAGCAGTATTTGGTATTAGTGCCGGATTTTTAGGAGCTGTAGTATTAGAAATATACAATTTATTCAAGTAGAAAATATATTGATCTATGGCTAAAAAAAGCGCACGTGATCGAATGAGCAATGAGGTAAATGCCGGTTCAATGGCCGATATAGCCTTCCTATTGCTTATATTCTTCCTTGTAACAACAACAATTGATGTTGATAAGGGTGTGTTGGTTAAATTACCGCCTTGGTCAGAAGAACCACCTGAGGTTGAGAAAATGAAAACAAGAAACGTGTATTCTGTTCTTGTAAATGCTCAGAATCAACTTTTGGTAAGAGGTGAACCTGCCAGTGTGAATAACCTACGCGATAACGCTAAAGAGTTCATTATGAACCCTCGAAAGCGCGAGGATATGGCGGAAAAACCAACCAAAGCAATTATTTCTATTAAAAACGACAGAGGTACGAGTTACGAAACTTACCTGGAAGTATATAACGAACTTAAAGCTGCTTATAACGAATTGAGAAACGAAGAAGCTCAACGTAAATACGGCAAAGAGTTCGAATATTTAACCAGAGAACAACAAAGAGAAATTCGTTCGCGTATACCTTTGGTCATTTCTGAAGCTGAACCCACCAACTTTGGTGAAGAAAACTAGTGTAACAGATGGGAAAGTTTACAAAGAAAAGAGGAAAGTCAACACCAGCAATTTCAACGGCATCATTGCCTGATATTATTTTCATGCTTTTATTCTTCTTTATGGTTGTAACTGTATTGAGGGATTCAGAATTGAAAGTGAACAACAATGTACCGCAAGCAACCGAGTTGACTAAGCTCGAAAAGAAATCATTGGTAAATTACTTATACATTGGACGACCACTCAAGCAATATCAGGCTACTTATGGAACGAAGCCACGATTGCAGTTGGGTGATAAATTTTCCGATGTAACAGAGATTCCATTGTTTTTAGAAAAACATAGATCGTCAGTACCAGAAAATCAAAGACCTGGGATTAATTCTTCTCTTCGGGTTGATGGCAAGGTTACAATGGGAATTGTGACCGATGTAAAAACCGAGCTTAGAAAGGCCGGTCAATTAAAAGTTAACTATTCTGCAAAGCCTCGTGCTAAGTAATGCAGATCAATTCAAATAATAAAAGCCCGTCTCAATGAGATGGGCTTTTTTTTATCTCAGTCTATCCATCGAATCCACAGTCTTTTGATCTTTTTTAATGAAGTGATTGGCCAGTATAAAAAAGACAAGCGCCAAGGGTGGCATATATAATCCAAACTGATCTTCAATCACTGCATCGCCCATCGTATCAGCATTACTATACACAAGCCAAAATGCTACCAAGGCAAGGAAAAGAGAAGCAATTATGCCAAGATAGCCTAGTCGCAACTGTAGATTTCGATTTCTAAACATAAATATCGCCACCAATGCTACTATGCTACCCAAAGCAACTAACACAGTTAAAACCGTGTGATCTAATACATTAAACAGCTTATCCTCAAAGAAAGGAGATGCGGCTTGATCACTCATCGCAAAGGGAATTTTGAATAATGCAGCCATAATTATTGCAGCAAGCAATAAAAAAACAGATTGAATTCTCTGGATCATACTCTTTTATTTGATTCCAAATTTATAATTTGGAATCTGCACTTCCAAGCAGAAAACATATGTATAGTTACTGGGAAAGAAAATATTGGCTTGATCATTACGATTATATCATCGTTGGCGGTGGAATAGTTGGATTAACAACAGCCTTTTTCTTAAAGGATTTATCGCCGAATAAATCCATTATTGTTCTTGATCGTCATATAATTCCTCAAGGGGCGAGTACGAAAAATGCAGGATTTGCCTGTTTTGGCACCGCAGGAGAGGTGCTTGATGATTTGGAACACATGACCGAGGATGAGGTTATTCGATTAATACAGCTGAGGTGGAGAGGTCTGGAGCGATTAAAAGTCCTTCATCGGCCTAAAACAATTAATTATTCCAATTCTGGTGGCACTGAGGTATTCCTGGATGAAGATAAGTTTAACCATTGTTCAGAAAAATTGGATTATCTCAACAAAGTCATGTATGAGGCCATTTGGCACAAGAATGTATTTAGTGTTGAGCAACAATCCAAGTTCAAACAATTGTATAAACATATCATATTTAACCCGCATGAAGGCGTGCTTAACCCTGTGCATCTAATCAGACACTTATTAGGGATTGTTGCAGGAAAGCGCGTGCAGGTTTTGAGAGGAATGGGCGTTAAACATGTTGAGAATAATAACGGGATTAAGGTCACTTTGGATTCGGGTCTTGAATTGAGTTCTGAGAAGTTAATTTATTGTACGAATGCTTTTTCAAAACAATTTCTCAATGCTGATATAGTTCCGGCAAGGAATCAGGTGCTCATAAGCAAGCCGATTGAAAATTTTAATCTAAAAGGTACATTTCATTATGACAGAGGATATGTTTACTTCAGACAGATTGACAACCGTCTGCTAATTGGTGGCGCCAGGAATGTAGATCCTCAGGTAGAACAAACTGAAAATTTTGGATCAAATGATAAGGTAATTAATGAATTAAAGACTTTTGCAGCTCAAAAGATATTTGGTAAGCCGGTAGAATTTGAAGATCATTGGAGTGGAATAATTGCTACAGGAGGGTCAAAAACACCGATTTTAAAGAGGCTCGATGATCGCACATATGCGGCAATCAGATTAGGTGGAATGGGCGTAGCCATTGGATCTGAGCTTGCATTCCAGGTTGCATTACTGGCAGAGTCAGGTAAAATGAAATATTAAAACAATTTTTTATTAGTAAAAAAAAATTGCAAAAAATACCGCCGGGAAACCAAATATCCTCTCCAAAAGTGATTTACATTTGGACCATAAGATTTCCCCACTTATAATATTCACATCTAATTAATCTGAACAGTCTCCCGGATTTAATCCTGCGGAGACAACATTACTTTATTTATTAACCAAAACTTAAACCCATGTTGTGGACCGATTTTATGGGTAAGGTACGCAAGATACCGATCGCGTTATTTTGTGTTGGCTTACTTTCGACGGGCTCGATAAACCTACTACAGGCAAATGAGTCTACCACGTCTCCAGTTTTAGTTTGTGATGACCAGATTAATGTCTCACTAAATGAAAATTGTGAAGCGGTTATTTCCGTGGAAATGGTTCTGGAAGGAGAAAGTTCTATTCCAGGATTTGACCCAAGTAACTATGATATTGATATTGAAGGCGCTGCCAGTAATATCATATCAGAAGTTGGGATCTTTACTGTAACGATTACAGAAAGGAACCCACCATTTACGCCACCATTAAACAGTTGTTGGGGGCACATTCTAGTTGAGGATAAATTACCTCCTCAAATTGATCCTAATTCTTGTGATTGTCCAGAAAACAATACGGATCCTGATTGTGTACTTCCGCTATTGTGTGATGAATTGGCAGAAATTTTAGATGGCAATATCAATGTTCCAATGCCAGTTGTTGTTGAGAACTGTACTGATATTACCACTACCTTCAGAGATGAAATCTTTGATAACGGCAATTGTAGTGAAACAGTTGTTAAGAGAATTTGGATCTATACCGATGGAGGAGGAAACAAGGTTGAATCTTGTCCTTTTTACTATCGTATTATTCCAATTACTGTAAATAATAATGTTGTTGGACCGAAAAATGAAGTGTATCTAGATTGCGGTGTAGGCACTACACCTCAGGATATTTATAATTTCTTTGATGCAAAATACCGTGACGAAAACCCTTGTGATAATGGTTCTGGTATTTGTGATCCAAACAGCCATTATTATGATGCTGATTATGTAGAAGCTTATGAAGATGCAGTTCATGCATATGCACTGATGTTTTCTTTCCCTTCAATTCATGGTCTTCCGCTCATAAATCACATTTGTAATACTGCAACAACGTATACGGATGTGGTTATTCCAATATGTAGCAGTGAACCGGAGTGTTCTGATAATGCTAAAATTATCAGGGAGTGGAAGATTTATGACTGGTGTAATTCAATAGTTGAACCTATTGTATTTACGCAAGTGATTAAAGCTTCTGATAATACACCACCTAATATTTACGTAAAAGACTTTGAAGTATCAGTTGACCCATGGGGTTGTGGCGGGACAGTCTACTTCCCTGATCCGATTCACTTAACTGATAATTGTTCTTCGTTCGTTAGATATGAAGTAACATCTGCACCAGGATTACCAGGAATAGATGTTCAGTATGATCCCATTAAAGGATGGTTTGTAGAAGACCTTCCAACCGGGTTGTACCAATTTTTCTATCATGCTTACGATTGCTGTGATAATGTAACTTCAGCAGGAGTATATGTGCGTGTAATAGATGGCACACCTCCTGTTGCAATTACCAAGCAGGATATAGTTGTTACTTTAATTCCAAGTCCGGGGCATGACTCCATTGAAGGTCTTACTAAAATATTCGCAGAGAGTGTGGATAATGGATCGTTTGATGGATGTGGGCCTGTACGCCTTGAAATAAGAAGAGATAATAATAATTGTGGAGGCTATAATGGAAACCTGACTTACAATAATGATGGTCACAGCCATGATGATCCATTTGACGATGATAATGGTCGATTTGTAACCTTTTGTTGTAATGATCTTGTTGAGAACGGTGTTGACGCTGATGGTGATGGTGTTGCAGATTATGCTCAAATAAAAGTTTGGTTAAGAGTCTGGGATGATGGCGATGGCGACGGTTACTTTGGGACTGTAGGAGATAACTACAGCGAAGTATGGTCATTCATCAGACTGGAAGATAAATCAAGACCGACGATTATTTGTCCACCAGATGCAACAATCAGATGTGATGCAGATGAAAATAATTTGCATGATGTTGGACAAGCTACAGCTTATGGCGCATGTGGACCAATGGCTGTTGACTATGTTGACATAGCAACAGACATGACAAGTTGTAACATTGGTACAATAACAAGAAAATGGTTTGTTGTAAACTATCCTGATGAATTCTGTTATCAGTATATCATCAAGACAGGTGATTACTCAGGACCGCCGATTATCTATTTCCCGAATGATACGATTGTTGATTGTACTGAAGAAATAAACGCAGTTCCAACATGGATTGCGGGAGAATGTGATCAACTTGGATACAGTGTTCAACGAGATACCTTCTACTTTGAAGAAGGGGCATGTTTTAAAATAATTAACTACTGGCAGGTAATTGACTGGTGTGTATATGATCCAAATGATGCAGTTCATGGAGCTGGTATTTGGAGCGATATTCAAGTAGTGAAAATCATTGATAATATTGCACCAACAATTGACGGATGTCAGGATGCTGTATTTGATGCAGACGATAAACAGGACTTAGACAGCGACGGTATTGTCTGTGAAAATAATATGGTAATGCTGACCAATTCTGCAACCGATAACGGAGATTGCGCAAGCAATTGGTTAAAGTGGACAGTACAGGTAGACTTATATGGTGACTGGAATATAGATTACATATTCTCTAGTACGGCACCTCCAGGATCTACTTATTACTTACCA
>JABDJE010000290.1 GCA_013002625.1 Saprospiraceae bacterium
TGACTCACGAAGAATCCTGCGCCCTGATTCCACACTTTTTGTTGCCATCGAAACTAAGGCTAATGATGGCCACCTTTTCATTCAGGATGCTTATGATAAAGGTGTGCGTCATTTTTTGGTACAGCAAGACGTTCATGACGAAAAATTCCCTTATGCAATTTTTCTAAAAGTTGAAGATACAGTCATTGCACTACAACAAATTGCCCAATTCCACAGAAAGAATTTTGATATTCCAATTGTCGGCATAACGGGGAGTAATGGTAAAACTATAATTAAAGAATGGATATCACAGTGCCTCCAAAATGAAATGGACGTCTGTAAAAACCCTGGAAGTTATAACTCACAAATTGGTGTACCCATTTCCATTCTGGCACTGGAAAAGTATCATGAAATTGGCATATTCGAAGCCGGAATTTCTCTACCAGGCGAAATGATTCGACATCTCGAAGTCCTGCAACCTACAATCGGAATATTTAGCAATATTGGTGACGCACACGAAAGTGGATTTACTTCTAAATCCGAGAAGCTCAATGAAAAATTGACCTTGTTTCAAAGCTGCAAGACAGTCATTTACAACAGGGATCAAAAAGAAGTTGATGACGCCTTCCATAACAGTGGACTACCCTCTTTCTTTACCTGGGGTAAGGATGAAGAAAATAATATTCAGCTGCTTAAAGTAACCATCGAAGCGGCCAGCACATACGTCGAACTTCAAACAGATGATAGATGCTATATGCTTGAGCTTCCATTTATCAATAACCATTTGATTGAAAACTGCATGCATGTCATATCATTTCTGATTTATTCAGGTTGGACATGTACCAAAATTCAAAATGCTATTGATGGATTATCAAGTATAGAACACAGGCTTGAAATAAAACAAGGAATAAAGGAATCCCTTTTAATAAATGACAGTTATTCCCTCGATCTTGCTTCAATGGAACTTGCGTTGGAGTACCAAGCCCAGTATAGTAACAGACGCCCAAAGATTGTATTTATCTCTGATTTTGAGCATCAAAAAGACAAGGGAAACTTATTCATTGCATTGGTAGACCTCCTGAAAAAGCATGAAGTTTACCAGACTGTGATTATTGGTTTAGAACCCTCCTATAGGCCATTATTCGAAGATCTTAATTGCAGCTTTTATGACTCTACACAATCTTGCCTCGCAGAATATAATTTTGAGCAAATAAGATCTTCCTGTGTACTCGTAAAAGGAGCCCGAATCCATAAGTTCGAACTCCTGTTGGAAGCAATGTCAAAACAGGTGCATAAAACAGTTCTTGAATGTGATTTTGGGGCTGTTGCCAACAACCTTAGAGTGTACCGATCAATGTTGGATGCACCAACAAAAATGATGGCGGTCGTCAAAGCGGAGGCATATGGTTCAGGCAGTATCCAATTGGCTCATTTTCTGGAGAGGAAAAAGGTAGATTACCTTGCTGTTGCATTAATCGATGAAGCGATCAACATCAGGGAGTCTGGATGTAATATGCCTATCATGGTATTCAATGTTCAAAATGAAAATCTCAATTTGCTCTGGCGATATAAGCTTGAACCCGAGGTATACTCCATGCATTTACTCCATGATCTGTTGGAAGCTTCTCAATCTCAAGAACAGCCTCTGAGTATTCATTTAAAAATAGACAGCGGCATGCATCGCCTCGGGTTTGATGAAGACGAATTTGATGCCTTATGTAATGTATTGGAGTCGGCACCTATGCTTCATGTCAAAAGCATATTCTCTCATCTGGCATCAAGCGAGTCATCGGAGGATGATGCCTTTACGCGCGAACAATTCAAAACCTTTGATTCAGCGTACAATTATATATGTTCCCGATTACAGTATAATCCTATCAAACATATATTGAATACAGGGGGTATTGTAAGACATGGTATGCATCAGTATGATATGGTCAGAATTGGTTTAGGACTTTATGGCATTGATGCAACCAAAGAAATTCAACATCAATTGCAACAGGCTTTGAGCCTTAAAGGAAGAATTCTTCAGATTAATGCGCTGGCCGCAGGAGAAAGCACAGGATATAATAGATCGGGAAAAGTAAATAAATCAAGTCAAATCGCCGTTATCAGTATTGGATATGCCGATGGGCTCATGCGGAAGGCAGGCAACGGTCGGTTTGAGGTAATGATTAAGGGCAAGGTCTTTCCTACGATTGGTAACATTTGTATGGATGTATGTATGGTTGATATTACAGGCGCCGAAGAAATCAATGCAGGCGATGAAGTAATTATATTTAGCCCGCAATATTCAATCAACAAGCTTGCAGATGCCTGTGAGACAATAAGTTATGAAATTATAAGCCGAATTGCTCCACGGGTTAAGCGGCTTTACATTCACAAGTAGTGCGACGTACGGTTTTCAACCTACCATTTTCTTATTTTTGCAAAAATTTTGTTAGGCTATGAGGTGGCTATATTTAATTGTTTTCTTGTGTGTAAATGTTTTGGTTCAAGCTCAGGATAAAGACAAAGTGCTTTTTACAGTGAACGGTGAAGATGTTTTTCTGTCAGAATTCCAGTACATCTACGAAAAAAACAATTCGAAAAATGCGGATTACTCTAAGGAGAATGTAGAGGAATATCTTGGACTTTATAAAAAGTTTAAGCTTAAAGTGCACAAAGCCAGAGAAGAAGGCCTGGACACCATTAAATCATTGAAAGAAGAGCTTTCTGGATACCGCAAGCAATTAGCTCAATCATATCTGAAAGACAGAGAAATAAACAACAGACTTATTGATGAAGTCGTAGGACGCATGAAGGAGGATGTGGAAGTAAGCCACATTTTTGTATCTGCTGAAGAAAAGGCATCAGAGCTTAAAAAAGAAAGCGCCCTAACAAAAATCACCGAAATACATAAAAAGCTGGGAGAAGGTCAACCATTTGATCTGATAGCTCAAAGTTTATCTGAGGATAGATCTTCTAAGCAAAAGGCAGGTTATCTGGGTTACTATACCGCACCGCTTCCAAATGGTTTTTATGCATTTGAAAATGCCATGTATAACACCGAAGTCGGTAGCTATTCCGAGCCTATCAAATCTAAAATGGGTTACCATATCATCAAGGTCACCAACAAAAGGCCGGCTCGTGGCCAGGTAGAAGTAGCACATATCTTACTCAGAAAAAAGCCCAAAGAAAGACCCAACAAAGTCACCGCAGCCATTGCGGACTCTGTCTATCAATTAATTCTTCAGGGCAGGAATTTTGAAAATATGGCGGGTAAGTTTTCTGAAGATTCAAAGACAAAGGCCAAAGGGGGTTATCTTGGATACCTGGCCATCAATCAATTTGATGTTAAATTTGAAGATGCTGCATTTGCCCTTGAGGAAAATGGTCAATTCAGTAAGCCTATTGAAACCGAAATTGGATATCATATCATCAAGCGTATTAATAAAAGAGATGACTCCAATCCTGAAATCCTGAAAAAGCGTGTTAAGGCACAAATCAACAATGATGATAGATTTCAGATCGCTCAGGCAAACTTGATAGAACAAGTAAAAAAGGAGTCTGGTTTCAAAGAAAACAGAGAGGTCCTGGACCAATTCATTCAAACATTGGACGAATCATTCTTCAGTTATAAATGGAAAACACCATTGATGGAAAACAATCCTACCTTGTTTGAAATGGGAGGTATTGAATATAGTCTTATGTCATTTGCAAAGTTTGTAAAGAATAGTGTCAAGGATAGATTAAGATTTAATAGGGTGAAATCTTATGAAGCGGCAACAACGGCATTATACGACAGTTACGTGGATCAAACGGTTATGTCATTTGAAGAAAAAAATCTGGAGGAAAAATACCCTGAATTCAAGGCCTTGATGAGAGAATACAGAGAAGGCATTTTATTGTTCGAGATTACCAAGAACAAAGTTTGGGACAAAGCTTCAAGGGACACGGTAGGATTGCAGGCCTTTTTTGACAATAATGCCCGCGACTATATGTGGTCCGAACGTGTAAAGGTTATGCATTACATTATTGATTCCAAAGATGAAAAAGCCGCTATATCAATTTATAAATATGCACAAAAGAAAGACCAAGACAAGGTACTCAAAAAATACGCTGATGTTCCGGGTCTTAGTTTGAAAGTTGAGGAGTTGGTCCTAGATAAAGCGGATAAAAGAATATTGGAAATGCAACTTAAAGCTGGGGGGATGAGTCCTTTAAAGATGGATGAGAACAGTGCTAATTTCTATAAATATGCAGGCATGATGGAGCCTGAGCAGAAAACACTTGAAGAAGCTCGAGGTTATGTAATTGCTGACTACCAGGACTATTTGGAGTCACAATGGGTGGAAGCGTTGGCAAAGGAATACCCTATCAAAGTGAATAAAAGTGTACTAAAATCAATCATAAAAGAGTAAACATACTATACAACCTCAGGTTGGTTCTGATCGTTGGGCTTTGCTCGATTATTACGCAAGGCTGTGATTTGAATCGCAAGTCATCGGATGATCAATTGCTTGCCAGCGCATTTGGAGAGTCTCTATACTTATCAGATATAAATTCTTCATTAGTTGGTAATTTAAATCCAAATGACTCCATGCATTTCATCGATCAGCAAATAGACAATTGGCTGATGGATGTTATCCTTATGAATGAAGCCAAAAAGAAAAATATCAAGGACACAGGCATTAAAGATCTGGTAAAAGACTACGAACGTTCCCTTTATGTACATGGCTACGAAAAGGATTATTTAAAGAATAATCTGGATACTGTGGTTTTAGATACCATGATCAAAACATTCTATGAAACCAATAAAGAAGATTTCATACTTAACAGTCGTCTGGTAAGGGTTTTTATGATCCGTCTGGTGGATAGCTTAGTAACAGAAGAGCTAACCGATTTGTGGAAATCTGAAGACCTTCCGGCTCTTAAGGCACTCCTGAATAACGTAGGTGGATTTTATCTGCTTGATCATAACGGATGGTATACTGAAAATGAAATAAAATTGTATATCCCCGAATCGATGTACAAGCAAATTAGTTTGCGAAAGCCGAATAGTTACATACGGACGATTGATGGGTCTAAATATTTTGTTAAAGTCATAGAGATTTTCGAAGAAGGAGACTACGGACCCGTTAATTACTATAAAAAGAATATCAGAGAACGTATTTTGCACCAGCGTTCCAGAACACTTATTCAAAAAATGAAAAACGATCTGTTTAAATCTAATGTAAAGAATAAGGGTATTAAAATTTATTCAAAAGCCAGTTAATGAAAATTATATACATCTTGATCATAGTCAGTCTTACTTGTGCCGGACTCCAGGCTCAGGGAGACACACTTATAATCGATAAAGTTGTTGCAAAAGTAGGTACAGAGACCATCCTCTTGTCGGATATCGAAAGCCAGTATGCTTATGCCCAGGATAAATCTCCAAGCATAGACCCCGAATTAAAATGCAATATCTTCCAATCAATAGTTGGTCAAAAATTGATTGTTGCTCAGGCTAAGTTGGATAGTATTGAGGTTACACCTGATGAAATCGAAGCAAACCTGGACTTTAGAATTTCAAGTGTCTTACGACAAATGAATGGCGATGTTGCATTGTTTGAGGAATACTATAACATGTCGGTTGATGAGATGCGAGACAATCTGCGCGAGGATCTAACACAGCAGATGCTTGCAGAAAGGATGCAGAGTAAAATTATGAATGATGTTATAATCACGCCTAAAGAAGTTAAAGAGTTCTATTATTCAATACCAAAAGATAGTATACCGTACTTGAATGCGGAAGTTAAAATTTCTGAAATCGTAATTAAACCAGAAGTGAGCGATGAGGAACGCACCGCTGCACTGAAACAAATTCTTGATATAAGAAAGCAGATACTTAATGATGGTGCTGATTTTGCCGAAATGGCTCAGAAGTATTCGGATGACCCCGGGTCTGCCAACAGAGGTGGCGATTTGGGTTATGCAGATAGAGGAACCTTTGTATTGGAATTTGAAGCTGTAGCCTACGGACTTGAAGAGAACGAGATCTCAGAACCTGTTGAAACAGAATTTGGATTTCACATCATCCAACTTATGGACAGGGCAGGTAGTCGACTTAAGTTGCGGCATATACTTGTAAAGCCGACTATTACAGAACAGGATAATATAAACGCCAAAATCAAATTGGATTCCATAAAAGCTGAAATTGAAAGAGGTGATATCAGTTTTTCAAAGGCTGTTAAAAAATATTCTGTAGATGATATTCCGAGTTATCACAATGATGGGTCAATTCAAAACCCAAATACAGGTAAAACAACTTTCGAAACCGCAGAGCTTCCAACAGAAATATATTTTGCAATTGAAGACATGGATGTAAATGATCTTTCTCCTGCCCTTGAATATCCCCTTCCAACAGGTGAAACTTATTACAGACTAATCAAGCTGAACGCAAAGACAAGACCGCATAAGGCCAGCCTTGAACTGGATTATACCAAGATTCAAAATTTTGCAAAAGAGAGTAAGAAGAGTGAATATTTTGCTCAATGGTTGGAAGAAAAATTGAAAGAGACCTATATCGAAGTGGATTACAACTACGTGCTATGCCCTGACTTGGATTCATTCTTAAATCCGGGAAGAGAAGTTGACCGTCCTTAATTGGTTTTGGACTTGAGTAGCTTGTATTAGTCTCAATGATTGGACTAGAGTCTGAGAGCGTGTGGGTTAATTGAGTGTGGGTTTAAGTTTGAAACTTAAACCACATATATTAATCCTCATCAAAGTAGTTGTCCTCAAAGAATATTCTGTAGTTGGAAACGCCCTTTTGCTTTATAACCTCCCGATAATTCTTTTGCGTCGCAGCAAAGACTTCATAGGCCACCTTCTCATCCTTGATAAACTCTGATTTGTTCTTCTCATAGCCATCGTAATACTTCATAGCTTCCTCTTTGTTTTTGAATGATCTTATGAGTACAATCTGAGCTTTATTCTCCTGGTTGAGATAGATGTTACTAGTCTTTAAGTTGTCAAATCTGTGGAATTTCTTATTATAGTTATTGATATCAATCTTGGCTTGGTCAAAAGCACGTTGACCCAATCCGAATACAACAGCGAATACATAATGGAGCTTGTCATCAGCCCGTTCAAATTTATCTATATCTTCATCAAATAAGATATCCGCAAAGGCTTCTCTGTCACCCTGGAGGAATCTAAGGATTTCCTTGGCGCGCACCTCTTCTGGTGTTTTAGAATGGCGTTTTATAAGATTTTGAAGTTCACGTATATATCTTTCCTTGCCCTCGGTATTTCCGTAAGACATAGCGTTCAACATTGCAAATTTTGGAGCATAATCTTTCACGCCGGGGAAGAGCTTATCCTTTTCTTTTACATTTTCAATCACTTGGTTATACTCTCCTTCTTCGAACAACTTATAAGTATTGGAATAATACTTCTCAATCGTCATTTGTTTTTCCAACAGTGATTTGGCATAGTTCGGGTCAGTGGCAAGCTTTGTAAACTTTGAATCTGGAAACTCATTGACCAATCTCTGTTTAATCTCATTGGCTTTCTTGAGATTATCCATATCATAATATGACAGATATAAATAAAACAATGCTTCATCGCGCTTGTCATACTCAGGATACTCTCTTATTAACCTTTCGAGGGAAGCAATAGAGCGTTCATAATTACGTAATCTTTCTCTAAAGAGCACACCTAATTCAAATAAGGCCTTCTGGATTTTGGCGTTGGCAGATTTCTTCTGAATATCGTTTCGTGGTACTTCCTTTAATACTGATAGCAGTTCCTCTTCTGTGAAATCGGTTTTGACTTCTTCCTCTTCTTCTTCATCTAATTCTGGTGTTAATGTTGCATCAGATCTTAGAGATCTCCTCCAATTATCTTCCAAGACACGATCTCCCCATGTTCGCTTAAATTCGGTTTTACCCTGGTTAAGTGCCAAGGGATTATACGCGAAGAAATTTGATCTCCCCGTATTCAATTGTCTGTTTGAGGTAATAATATTGGCTTTGCGTTGATCATCTTTGGCGGAAGCACCAGATTCGATACGTTCTATTTCTTGTTGAGTGAGCAATTCCTTTGCCAGGGCCATTAACTCATCTTCGGGCAACATACTCAATCTCAATAAGCTATCCTGCAGACGAACGACATTTATATTTTTCGCTATTGCATCAAGATTCTTAGCCAACTTCTCTACACTTTTATACCGTGCGTCGGTAATCTTCATCAACTTGAGGGCATTGTCGTAATTGGATTTTGCTTCGGCATATAATTCTTCGTCAAAAAGTAATTCTGCCAATTTATAGTAGGCTTCCAATTTAACAAGCGGGTTACCGCCTGATGCATTGATGGCCTTTTCAAAATTTTCAATAGCTGCAGCAGTATTGCCGTCATCCAAGTGAATTTGTGCAACGGTAAAATATATCTGGTCACTGTATTGTACGTTCTTGTTTTCAGATAACCATTTCTCAAGCTTGTTAATTGCTTTGGCTTTTGTTGTACCTCCTATTCTGTATGACAACTTAAGCTCATTGAGTTGAGCGTTAAATTTCATCTCATAATCCGGACTTAATTTCCTTGCTCTTTGATATTCCTGAAAGGCCATTGAACTGTTGCTGGCTTTTTCAAAAATCTGTCCTCGAATAAATGCATATCGTCCTTTTTTGCGTTTATCCTTTTCAGAATCGATGGCTGCATCCAATTCAACCAGGGCCTTATCATATTCTTTTGTCTTAATATAAAGATCAGCTTTGGCAGCATACAGTTTTCTTGACACATCATCGCTCAGACCTGCCATTTCATCCAATCGATTAATTACATACTGTGCACTTGCAAATCTTTCTATTGAAATGTAGGTGCGCGCCAACCAGTATAAGCCTTCTGTATAGGCAGATTTGTTTTTGAAAATCGCGCCTTCTCCTTGAGATTTATACTCTCGTTCTTTTTCCTTTTCCTCCTCATTTTTTTTCTCAGAAAGTGCCTGCTTTTCTTTTTCTATTTGTTCAATAGCTTCAGCCTGCGCTTTTGCCTTCTCTTTATCCGCTTCGATTTCTTCTTTAGATTTTGTAGGATTCTGTTGTGCCTCTTTTTCATCCCATTTCACATTATCGGCCCGACTTGAGGATCTGCCCCTGCTGCTCTTCTTACGGCTGTTTCGACTTTTCTTCGCACTCTTTTTTCTTTCCTTAGCCTTTTGTTCGCGTTCTTTTTCTCTTTGTTTACGCTCATCTTCTAGTTCCTTCCTTTCTTCTTGACGTTCCTTTTTCTGTTCGTCTCGCTCTTTCTCTTTTTCCTTACGCGCCTTTTTTACATCTTTCTTTGTTCTTCTTCCCGTGTCTTTTTGTTTTGACTTGGAATATACCCGTCCATAAGGATTCTTGGGATCAAACATTTCTTCGAAGTATTGAAATGTTTCTTCTGCTCCTACATAATCTTGCTTTAGGAATTGAGCCTTTCCGATTATGACATAACAATCATCGACATAATTACCAATATCATGAATAGCTGCTACCGTTGATACTTTTTCAATAGCCCGATCCAATTCACTGGCAACAGATTGTGGATTATCGACTTCAACATAGTCGTACACATTCAATAGATCATTGTAATTATCGAGGTGCATATCCTGAAGCTGCACCATGCTCTCACGCATTATTTCTTCTGCATTGAAGTAACCGTTGAACTTAGAGGTTGTGTTATGATAAAACTTCTTGAACCCCTTGACTTCATCTTTGGATTTGGTTGTAGAACATCCCGCCACAAAAACTCCAACTACTGCTATAATTATTATAGATATGAATCGTCTCAAATCCTTAAAAATTGCGTTTATTTTATTCCTGTAAGATAATTTTGATATAGCTTTGAATATTATTTAAGTATTCAGCACTCAAATTCAACAGTAATAACTGGATTAAGGCCAAATTATTTTAAATATTGCGCAAAACTACCCCTATTATTTGTCAAAAAGAATGCCTAAATCAAATTCTGTCTTACAATTCATGAAATATGAGTGAAACATCTGACAAACAGAAATCTTTAAAATCTCGAGTTAGCGATCAATACCGGCTTGTAATTCTGGATGATGACACCTTAAAGGAGCTTAAAACTGCCAGAATTTCAATTCTAGGATTTACACTGAGCATGGTTGCAATTTTAATATTAATCGCAGGTTTGACGTACTTAATCATTGCATTTACGCCCCTCAGATATACTGTTCCGGGATATGCGGAAATTGAAAATAACAAGGTTTATATGGAATTGTATCAGCGGTTGGAAATGCTTGAAAAAGAGTTGGATGCACAAAAGATTTATACAGATGGCTTAAAAAACATGCTCAACCCAAGTGGACAGGAAATAGATGCTAACATTCCTCTAGAAGATTTAAGCCTGAATAATGGTGTAGATGATCTGACAAATTTCTTTTTCCATCCACCACTTAGAGGTGAAATCAGCGCCTCTTTCAACAGAGATATTAACCATTTAGGTGTAGATGTCATTGCACCCAAAAATACACCGGTTAAATCAATTTTGGATGGTAAGGTCATCCATGCCGATTGGTCCATAAAAAATGGGAATACATTGAGCATCCAACATCCCAATAACATAATCAGCACTTATAAACATAACTCAAGCCTACTAAAAAAGGTAGGAGATCAGGTTG
>JABDJE010000318.1 GCA_013002625.1 Saprospiraceae bacterium
TTCTGCTTCCACAGTCATTAATGTTGGCTATCATGCCATGAAATTGGCAATATCTGTTGACCCGAAACTGGATAAGCAGTCAAAAGATCATAAGATCACCATTGACTCCAAGAATTTGAATAATGAATTTGTTTCAGCCAATGGTTCGATAAAAATATTCAAATTAGAAGCACCAGATCAGGTATTGCGCCCACGACCTTGGTTAGCCCCCGATTATCAGGATTTTTCCGAAGAAATCTATCGAAAACTATTTCCACATGAACCCTATGGCAATGAACACGACAGCAATAATTGGAGAAAAGGAAAATTGGTGTATTCCGAATCCTTTGACACGAACAAATCGAAAAACATCAGACTTGGTAATATCAGGAAATGGATGTCCGGGCAATATATTATAGTCGTGGAGGCCAAAGATAAATTCGGGCAAGATGTTAGGGATGAAGCCAAAACCTTCTTATATGCAACCAATGATAAGATAATGGCCGATAATCAACTCTTCGGAATAACCACTAACAAAACACAGTATAACTCAGGTGAAAAAGTTCTTTTGCAATTGGGGTCTGCCACAACCCTGACCGTAACCGTTGATATTGAAAAGGATCAGAAAATTGTTGATTGGCACATCATACAATTAAATAATAACAAGAAAACAATTTCTATTCCGGTCAGTGACGATGATATCGGCGGGTTTTTTATTCACTATAGTTTTGCCGGTTATAACAGTTTTGAAGGAAATTCTATGCTAATATCAGTGCCATATCCTTCATCTGAACTTGAAATTGAAACACTCACGTTTAGGGATAAATTAAAACCTGGTGATGAGGAATTATGGAGTTTTAAAATTAAAGGGCCAAAAGGTGATAAAGTAGCCGCCGAATTGTTGGCAGGTATGTACGACATGTCCCTGGATCAATTTAAACCCCATCTTTGGAATTTCAATCCAATTCAAAGACCAATCCCTTATTCATATAAAAGACCCAAGGCCGGACAGAGTTTCAATCAACAAAATTTCAGAGTATATGATAAGCCTTTGCCATATAGAAATTTAAGTCTTCGGCAATATGATCAATTGAATTGGTTTGGACTATATTTTGGGAATAACCGTAACGTCCAAATACGTGGTTATGCCTCCGGAGTCATGGTCACAGGAGATGAAGCCGTCGAAGAAATGCCTATGATGATGAAGGCAGATAATGCTGAATTGGATGAGGTGGTCATTGAAGGCGAAGCTCCAATTACTTCAGAGGAGATTATTGTAGGTGCCGGCACTCCGGCAAAAGAGCAAACTTTTGACGATGTACAAGTCAGAAAAAACCTGGAAGAAACCGCTTTCTTCTTACCGCAATTAAATACCGATGAAGAAGGCAATGTAAGCTTTAGTTTCAAGACACCTGAGTCATTAACTAGATGGAAACTGCAACTTCTGGCACATACCAAAACTTTAGAACATGCCATTACTTCATTAGAAGCCGTAACTCAAAAAGAGCTGATGGTCATTCCAAATGCTCCGCGTTTCCTGAGAGAAGGTGATCAAATCATAATTCAAAGTAAAATTTCAAATATATCTGACAATGCCCTGTCCGGACAGGCCGTATTGCAGTTGTTTGATGCCACCAACGGCCGGGAGATCGATGCTAAATTGGACAATAGTGATCCTGTTCAACTTTTTAGTGTTGATGCAAAAAGTAATACCAATGTGGCGTGGTCATTATCGATTCCTTTTGATGTTCAAGCTGTACAGTATAAGGTCATTGCTAAGGCAGGTGATTTTAGTGATGGTGAGCAAAATGCCCTTCCGGTGCTTTCAAATCGTATGCTGGTGACAGAATCCATGCCCATGTGGATTAGAAGCAATCAATCAAAGACTTTCACATTAGATAAGTTGAAAACCAATGTATCGACAACTTTAAAACACCATAATTTAACTTTGGAAATGACCTCAAATCCAGCCTGGTATGCCGTTCAGGCCTTGCCATACCTGATGGAATTCCCCTATGAATGCAACGAACAAACCTTTGCGCGTTTTTATGCCAATGCCTTAGCAACTCATATCGCCAATTCAAATCCGAGGATTCAGGAGGTTTTCAACCAATGGAGAAATACCGATGCCCTTTTGAGCAATTTAGAAAAGAACCAGGAACTAAAATCACTGCTTATCCAGGAAACCCCTTGGCTGCGCGATGCTCAAAGTGAAACCGAACAAAAGAAGCGTATCGCTTTATTGTTCGATCTGAATAAAATGAAAAACGAAATGCTGGTTTCAGTACGAAAACTCCAAAACAATCAAATGCAAAGCGGTGCATGGCCCTGGTTTAATGGAGGCCGCGCTAATAGGAGCATTACCCAACATATTGTTGCAGGTATGGCGCATTTAGAACATCTCAATGGTTTTGAGATTGATGAAAACTCAGCTTCTATCATGAAAAAGATGCTGGTTAAGGCATTGCCCTATCTTGATGGTGAGTTCGTTAAAGAATATCAGGACATTCGAAAATATAATAAGGACGTTGATCTTTCTAAAGATCATTTAACGAGTTCCCAATTACACTATTTATATTTAAGAAGTTTTTTCCCTGAAAGAAAAGTTTCAAAGGAGGTTCAATCGATAATCGAATACTATAAATCACAGATACGAAGTTATTGGCTGAAACGATCGCTGTATCAGAAGGGTTTGATGGCGTTGATCATGCATCGTTCTCAAGACAATACAACCTCATCCAAATTATTGAATTCCCTGAAGGAAAATAGCATCACTTCTGAAGAACTTGGCATGTACTGGAAAGAGAATACAAACTCCTGGTATTGGTACCAGGCACCTGTAGAAACCCAGGCGTTGTTAATTGAGGCCTTTACTGAAATTGAAAATGAAACAGAGACCATTGATAATTTGAAGATCTGGTTGCTGAAAAACAAACAAACCAATCGTTGGAAATCAACAAAAGCAACGACAGAGGCAGTTTATGCCTTACTATTACAAGGGTCTGATTGGCTAAGTGTTACCGACATGGTTGATATCGTTTTAGGAAATAAAGCTATTGATCCCCAGAAATTGGAAGATGTGAAAGTCGAAGCCGGAACAGGATACTTTAAAACATCATGGTCGGCTGCGGAAAT
>JABDJE010000354.1 GCA_013002625.1 Saprospiraceae bacterium
GTGATGAAATCATCAACATTGAAATAAGTTGAGCAAGATATCAAACATCATTTTTGATTTAGGAGGTGTCTTGATTGACTGGAATCCCGAATATTTATATAAAGATTTAATACCCGATCCAGATAGAAGGGTATGGTTTCTTCAAAATGTATGTACTATGGATTGGAATGTCCAGCAAGATGCTGGGCGAAGCTGGAGTACTGCCATTTTGGAATTACAAAAGCGTTTCCCGGAATGGGAAATCGAAATTGCATCCTATTTTGAACGATGGGTTGAAATGCTTAATGGACCAATACAAGAAACAGTCGAAATTTTAAGACATTTCAAAAAATCACCGGATTATGAAATTTACGCCCTAACAAACTGGAGTGCTGAAACCTTCCCTTATGCATTGGAACGTTATGACTTCTTAAGTTGGTTCAAAGGCATTGTTGTCTCTGGAATTGAAAAAACCAGAAAACCCTTTCCCGATATTTATAATATTCTTCTAGAAAGATATAATCTATCTCCAGAATCATGTTTGTTTATCGATGATAATCTTGATAACATTGAAGCTGCTCAAAGATTGGGGATTTTTGCACATCATTTTACTTCACCTGCTAGACTAATTGAGGAATTGTCTCAACTTGATATTATTAAATAAAAAAGGGAATCTTACGATTCCCTATCTGTCTTTTTTTTAAATAAGTCTTTGACACTAATTCCACGCATCTAATAATCCTCCCATCAAGGCAAAGGTAAGCGCCCAGTAGCCCACATTGATTAAAATATTCTTCCAGGAATTTCTTTGAAAGAGACTATTATTTACCAATACAGGAATTGCAAGGAATACGGCAGTAAAGAAACCATGCAGCATTCCATGCTTGAAAGTGTGAAAGCTACCCCATACGATTTCTCCCGCCTCAGAGCATTCTTTGTGCGTTAATTCAATATTGAAGTCCAGACCCATAGCCACTAAGAATGACAAAACCAATGCTGTCCCATAGATTAAAGGCATGTTTGCATCCTTTAAGTCTTCTTCGGTAATGCCCAATGATGACATCCAAGCCTTTCCAAATAAAGGACCATAATAAATTGCACCAATTACAAGCGGTATAAGTGCCGCAACGATCATGGGAAGCCAGTTAATTCCATTTTCCATAGTTAAGTGTTTTCGTTAAATAATATGTTTGAATGTGATTTATCTTGTGATTGACCATATTGTTCCAACATCTTCAAAATCAATACACCCTTGATAAGGATGTCCTGGAACTGGATCAAATTTTAAAACCTGCTTTGCACCGACTTCTGAGTAACAAAATCCAACAATCGTATTGCCTCTGAAATCTCTAAATGCTTTTCGTTGCATAGGGTCTCCTCCCATCATATCTTCCATAACTTCCAATCTTTGATCTTGATCCAGTTGTGTATAACCGGTGTCATATTTTTTCATTGCCATCGAATCAAATAATGACAAGTTATCAATGAATGCTGTTTTCTCCTCCGGTGCATAACTATCTAATACTGCATCAATAAAACGAACCACCTGGGCATCTGTGGCTCCTGGCTTCCCTGAAGTGGATGCTGGTAAGATAGTTTCAGCCAAATGCTCCGCCAGTACCGCTTGTTCATGCGATAAATTCATGGGTACCCAATCAGGTGTTTTATCCACAGTACATCCATTAAGCACTGCTACTGCGGTACCGCCTGTGATAGCATATCCAAGAATCAATGATGATGATTTTAATACGTCACGTCTGTTCATAATGCACTTCTAAATTTCATTGTTATTTAATGCCCGAACAGCATAATCTGCGGCGCGCGCAGTCAATGCCATATATGTCAAAGAAGGATTCACGCAAGCTGCGGAAGTCATACATGCGCCATCGGTAACAAACACATTCTTTACGGCATGTATTTGATTCCATTTGTTCAATACCGATGTTTTAGGATCGTGCCCCATGCGAGCTGTACCCATTTCATGGATTCCCAGTCCAAGTGCATATCTATTTTCCCATGGATGAACGTCTCTAAGCCCCGCACGCTCGCACATTTCTGCAGCCTGTGTCTTCATATCTTCACGCATGGCCCTTTCGTTTTCTTTTATCTCACAGTCAAACGTTAGAGTAGGCATACCCCATTTATCCAAAACATCTCTGTTCAGTTCTACCTTATTATCATAGTAGGGCAGAATTTCTCCAAAACCATGAAATCCAAAAGCCCAATCACCAGGTGTGGTCAAAGCCTCTTGTAATGCTGATCCTATCATACTCTCACCAACCAGGCTTTGCCAATTACTTCTGTTTCCCCCACCCTGATATCCATAGCCTCGTACAAAATCCTTCATTTTAGAGGTGTTGTCAACATTTCTGAATCGAGGTACATAAATACCATTGGGTCGGCGTCCTTTGAAATATTTGTCTTTGTAATCATCTGATCTGCCACTGGCCCCACATTGAAAATGGTGATCCATTAAGTTATGTCCCAACTGACCGCTATCATTTCCCATCCCATCAGGAAAACGTTCGGATGTTGATTGCATCAGGATAGATGTAGTACCGAGGCATGAAGCATTAAGAAAAACGATTTTACTGAAGAACTCATAAGACGCTCCTGTCTCTGTATCCTTAATACGAACCCCTTTTGCTTTTTGGTTGGCATCATCCAGAATAACTTCAGTTACGATTGAGTTGGGTCTTAAAGTCATATTTCCCGTAGAATAAGCCGCAGGCAAAGTTGATGCCTGAGAGGAAAAATAAGCCCCAAAAGGACACCCTCTAATACATCTGCCCCGATTTTGACAAGTGCCTCGACCCTTATGCTCTTGAGTTAAATTGGCAGTGCGACCAATTGTCATAATCCGGTCACTGTAATTAGACTTTATCGAATCTGCAACATGTTGTTCTACGCAATTAAATTGCATTGGCGGTAGGAACTTACCATCTGGTAATTGTGATAATCCTTCAGCACGCCCGCTGACTCCAATGTAAGACTCGACATAATCATACCAAGGTGCGATATCATCGTATCTTATAGGCCAATCAATGGCAATGCCCTCTTTAGCGTTGGCTTCAAAATCAATATTGGCCCATCTATAAGATTGTCTTCCCCACATTAAAGATCTTCCACCTACATGATATCCACGAATCCAATCAAATGGTTTAACCTCTTCATACGGCTGATCTGTATCTTTGACCCACCAATGTTTGGTAAACTCATCAACAGTATAGCCCGTTCTTAATTGAACTTTATAGTCCTTTGCTTCTTCATGTGAAATACGTCCACCTCTGGGAACATCCCAGGCTTCCAGGCTGGCGGTGGGGTAATCCATGTGTTTCACATCCCTGCCTCTTTCGAGCACGAGTGTTTTAAGTCCTTTTTCACATAGTTCTTTTGCCGCCCATCCACCGGAAATACCTGTTCCTACAACAATTGCATCGTAGCTTATCTCTTCTTTTCCTTCAGAATTAAAATTCATTTTTTTACTGCGTATTTATATTGTACAAATATCTATTGCCACTTTAAGTGCATTAAACGGATCTTTCCAAGTAGGAATAAATTCCTGGGCAACATATCCATCATATCCAGTCTCTTTAATGCCTGACATGATCGCCGCATAATTTAATTCCTGCGTTTCATCAATTTCATTGCGACCTGGAACACCTCCAGTATGGTAATGAGCAATGTAGTCTTTATAATTTTGGATGGTACGAATGATATCGCCCTCCATTATCTGCATATGATATATATCGTAGAGCAATTTGAAGTTATTGGAACCAATTTTATCAACAAGTTGAACACCCCATGCGGTGTTATCACATTGATAATCCTGGTGATCAATTCTGCTGTTCAACAATTCCATTATTACTCTGATATTATATTGCTCAGCAAGTTTGACAACCGGATCCAATCCGACCGCACAATTTTCCAGACCTTCGGCATCAGAGATTTGATTTCTATTCCCTGAAAAACAAATAATATTAGGAATTCCGTATTCTGCAGCTAAGGGTATAAGCCTTGTGAAGTCATTAAGTAACTGCGTGTGGTTAGCGGTATCATTGAATCCGACTGTGATACCCAACGGACTACCATTGGCTACAGCACAATTCAAACCCGACTTATAGACCAATTTCCAATCATCTGGATTTAGCAGTTCAATGGAATGAACGCCGACATCTTTTGCTTTGTCGATTAAAAGTTCGAGCGGAATGTCATTATAACACCACCTACAAATAGAATGCTTTGTAATTGAGGAGGGCTGAATAGGTGAAATAGATAATTTAGGATTGATCATCCCAATAGCTGGAGAAATCCCAGCAATCTTAATAAATCCCCTTCTGTCCATTTAAGCAAATAAAATTAGTGCTTGTGAATATAAGTAATAAATTAAATTATGGAGGGTAGAAGATGGTGGAGGCAGAAGAAAATTAGGTGGGAAGGAATATTTGGCATATAAACAAAAAAAAATGGTCGCTCCCCAGCGACCATCTGCAAATTATAATCCCATGAACATATCCTTAGTTCAAGCTAAAGACACTGTTAATTATTAATTTTTTTAGAAAACCAACTTTAAAAAAAATAACAAAACTCAATCTCAATTTTGATAAGTCCTAAGGATACTTTTATCGCGACTTATCATGTTTTTTATATTGATCTTTATCAATATGTTACAGTATCTATTACTTGATTACATTACAATATTCCGAAGATTTCGAGAGGAAAACAAAGACAAAAAACAACCAGTGTTATATATTATTTTTTATAATATGTTTTTTATCTATTTATTGGAGCGAATTGTCTAAACGGTAGAAGGTCTTTTTTCGTTGACATTGTAAATTTACACAAAAAGAGTATTTGAATGAAGTTATCACATGTATTTGTTGGTCTTGTCCTTTTGGTCGGAGGATTTTTTATTGGCAGGATACTAAATCATCCACAATCAAATTCACAAATAATTGATATTCAGGAACTAAGACCAGTCAAGGAAGTACCTGAAGTCACTATTCCAAAAGCTTCGAAGAAGCAAAGTTCAGACCCTTACAACACATATGGTTATGAAAATGCGGTGATCAATGTATTCGAACAATCTGCACCCTCAGTGGTGTTTATTACATCCACCACCAAGTCACAGGACTTCTGGTCAATGGACATAACCGAGATACCAAGTGGGACCGGAACAGGGTTTATGTGGGATATAGATGGTCATATTGTTACAAATTATCATGTGATTGAGGACGGCAATATATTCAATGTTACCTTCTCAGATCAATCAAGTTATACGGCAAAATTCGTCGGAGCAGCCCCCGGAAAGGATTTGGCTGTGCTTAAAGTGGATGCCCCACGCGAAAAATTAAAGCCAATTCCGGTATCTAATTCATCGCGTGTTAAGGTAGGACAGTCCGCTTTTGCCATTGGAAACCCTTTTGGATTCGATCAAACCCTTACAACAGGCGTCGTAAGTGCCCTCGGGCGTGAAATCACTGCTACCAATGGAAGAAAGATATATGATGTCATTCAAACAGATGCTGCAATTAATCCTGGAAACTCTGGAGGTCCGCTGTTAAATTCAAGGGGCGAGCTTATTGGTGTGAATACCGCTATTTATTCTCCTTCCGGTGCATATTCAGGCATTGGGTTTTCAATTCCGTCGGATGTTGTGAATTTGGTTGTACCTGATCTTATTGAATATGGACAAATAAATCGCCCAATAATGGGTGTTGAATTGGTGCCTGACAATTATGTGTATGAGGATGGTGCTATGATATCAAATGTATTATCCGGTTCACCAGCTGCTCAAGTTGGTCTCAAAGGATTGTCCAGACGCCGAGATGGCAGTTTTAATTATGGAGATTTAATCGTAGCCATCGATGACACCGGTATTACGGACAATAATAGTTTAATGGAGGCCCTTGAACGATACCGACCTGATGATATCATTAAAATTATGATTAAAAGGGAAGGTAAAACGTATGAAATCGAGCTTAAACTCGTTAGTTCTGTGGATCAATGACCAAATATTTAGCCCAACAGAATACTTGGTTAATGATGTAATATTAACTTGCGAGATATTTCAAAACTATGTACCCTGATTTGTCCTATTTTTTTCACGATCTATTCGGAACTGAAGTAGATAATTGGACCTCAATATTCAAAACATTTGGTGTATTCCTTGCACTTACATTTGCTGTTGCTTACTATTTTTTAAAAATAGAATTCATCAGAATGGAAAAGGAGGGACGACTTCAAAAAATTCCTATAAAGAATCCGGAATCTTCCAACACGCCTTTAAAAGAAGGCTTAATTAATGGTATAATTGGTTTTCTTGTCGGGTTCAAGATTCCAGTAGTTTACCAACAATTTGAAGCTTTTAAATCCGATCCAGCAGGAATTATTTTCTCTTCCGAAGGAAATTGGATGGTTGGCCCAGTTCTGGGCATATTAATGGGTCTGTACTATTATTTCAATGCAAAGAACAGGCCTCCTATTGAAAAGAATGTTGCACTATATATCATGCCTCACCAAAAGACGGGTGACATGCTGCTTTTAGCGGCTATCAGTGGCATTGTGGGTTCTAGATTGGCCTCCATTATTGAGAATCTGGATGCATTTTTTGCTGATCCTTTAGGACAATTGTTTTCTGGAAGCGGATTGACGATTTATGGCGGCCTGATTCTAGCCTTTATTCTCGTCTACAGATATGTAAAGAAAATTGGTATTCCTCCCATTCATGTAATGGATGCCGTGGCACCAGCTTTATTGGTAGGATATGCAATTGGACGTATGGGATGTCAATTTTCTGGTGATGGCGACTGGGGTATAGAAAACACAGCGCCCAAACCAGACTGGTTTATTTTTCCCGATTGGGCATGGGCCTATGATTACCCGCGAAATGTGGCTGATTTTTATCAACGGGGAGCCAAACTGCCAGACTGTGTCGGTAATTTCTGCACCCATCTGGATCCTCCGGTGTTTCCAACACCAATCTATGAGATAGTAGGAAGCCTACTTATATTGGCTTTTATTTGGTCCATTCGCAAGAAAATTAAAACGCCTGGAATGATATTCTTCATTTATCTGGTTCTATCAAGTTTCTCCAGGTTTTTTGTTGAAAAGATTCGTGTGAATCCTCGCTATGATTTGTTTGGATTAGAATGGTCAATGTCTCAAACAATATCTGCTGTTCTTGTGCTTATTGGTCTGATTGGAATATTCAAATTGCGAGGACAATCCAATAAACCTGATTATACGATACCTGACCTGGAGTAGCGTGTACTTGAATTTTAAGCTTGATGAATTTTTAAAAGCTCCTGGATTATCACCTCTCCTGAGCGGTGCCAGCTAAAC
>JABDJE010000355.1 GCA_013002625.1 Saprospiraceae bacterium
GTCCTGCCAAGCAGATACAACGACTCATTATCCCAATCTTTTCAGGAATCCTATAATAAATTTGAAAATCTCCTTGAAGAATATGGAGTAAGAACAAAATCGCTTGAAAGAAGCGACTACAAAATAGCCAAGGCAAAGCCATATCGAAAAATTACCAACTGATTGTTTACTCCGAAAAAGACCTGGAATCAGTTTTACAGCTTAATGGACCCGGCGTAAAAGTTTCATCTGTCAATTTTGGATACAGCAGCATCGATCCAGGTATAGAAGAGTCACTTATTATGGATTCCATAAATGATGCAAAGAGAAAAGCCAATCGAATTGTGTCGAATCTTGATATGAAATTAGGTAAGATTATTTCAATTGAAGATACATCAAGTGGTTGCTGCAAAACAATCAAAGACTCTAAAACAAAAACCACAAAAATAAAGTACAGTGTAAATGTAAAATTTGAATTAAAATAATATGCGCACACTGTTCAGTTGTATCATCTTCATAGTCTGTGCCATTGCAGGGCACACACAATCAACAATTATAGATGTTTTGGGCAGACATGAATATACCCAACAAGCAGATATGATTGTCTTTGAAATAGATACGTCCAACAAAAGAAACACCGCAGAAAAATTAGACTCATTGTTCGGCTATTTAAACCACAATGCCATCCCTTTTGAAAGCATAGATCAAACGCACGATAAAATTGAAATCGGAATTGAACAATTAAATGCCACCGAAGATATACAGCGATATCTTGCCGCTTCAAATATGAGATATAACAGCACGTATTATTTTAAAGATAAACCATTGGAGTCTCAGGATGACATGGCAATCCTTGCACTTGAAGATGCCAAAAGAAGGGCCTCGGTCATGACAAAAAAACTTGGTAAAAAAATCAAAGGGATCAAAAGTATTGATGACGTGGTTGAGAAATATCTTTTCTATCCTGAACTTGATGTTAATTCTGAATGTAAAAAACAAGTGGCAAATCTTCTACTACAATACCTTGAAGACAGACGTACGCTCGTAGAACAACGAAAGTCAAAAAATCCGATTCGTTCTTCTATTTACGCAATATGGGTGAGTTTTGAAGTTCAATAGTGTTTGTCCCACCACACATCTGATATTTCTCAATAATAAAGTCTTCAATTGTAACGTATTATATACAAGAATGTAAGTTCAATTTTAAATTGATGAAAAATCTGCTTTTTACAATTACTCTTTTCTTTATAAGTTCCATATTCAATACCTATTACTGTCAGCAAGCTTCTCAAAATTCTCTCGATCCCGTCTTTGGTCCTTTTAAAGGCATGAGCTATTCTATGCCAATTGTTGAAAAGAAAATTGGTAATCGCACTTCCAAAACAATCCAACAAAGCTATGGCAGAAATATTACCGACTATCCGAAATTAGGTGTAATAACCTTGAAAGAAATCAATGTCCCAGAAACGGTCATAGGGCAGGATTTCTTCCCCGGTGTTGACAGAACAACTCAATTTTGTATGCTGCTTTATTCTACATTTGAAGTCAAGCGGGATGCATTCTATGAATTCTCCCTAACCTCAGATGATGGTTCAATCTTATGGATCGATGGTGCTGAAGTCGTTAACAATGATGGAGGCCATCAGATGCGTGTGAAAAAAGATACCTTCTTTCTAAGGGAAGGGACTTACCCCGCCAAACTCTGGTATTTTCAAGGTTTGCCTGATAGGTTTGGACTAACACTCAATGTAAAACCCGTACCCAAACCTAAGTTTGAGAAATATTTAATTTCTGTCAAAAAATTTGAATTGAACACAACTTTGCTTTTTGATACCAACACTTCAGAGCTCAACCCTCAAGGAAGAAAGGCATTTAACGATTTTATAGAAGAAATCCATAAGACAGATTTTACGCGTATAACTGTCATCGGGCACACAGATGATGTTGGGGAAGCGTCTTACAATTTAAATCTCTCTAAAAAAAGGGCTGAAACGATTGCCGACTTACTGCGTGCGTCATTTAATGACTCCAGTATTAAAATAGATTCAATGGGTAAAGGTGAGTCTGATCCGAAAGCCAAAGGCACAGACCCAAGTGCCAGAGCCCAAAATAGAAGGGTTGAAATTATTCTTAATAATTGATGCTGCTAAGCAGAATTTCTACTGGCATTTATATTGCCATACAACGAACGCACAACCAGTTTTTCGTAAACTTTACGATGCTCCAACTCTTCTTTTGAATTTAATTTCTGGAGAGCATAATGCTGCACCAACAACAAAGGCAACACAATGGCGTCCCTCTGTTGAATTGAATGTCTGGATAATTGCTCATTCTCCATGAGGGTTTGCATCCCAGTAATTTTCAAGGTCATTTCTTTGCTTAGTAGAAATTCCTCATACAACATTGACCAAAATGCTCCATAGGTGTCATCATTTTGCATATACGATGTTAACTCAAACATACACTTTGTCATAGACATCATGCTGTTGTCAATCAGTGTTCTAAACAATGGAGATAATTGATACAATGACTTAATATCTTCGAGGCGCCCTTTTTCTGCTACCCTCTTTAATGCGGTTCCGACACCATAAAAACCCGGGATATTTTGCTTGAGCTGAGCCCATGAACCCACATAGGATATAGCCCTCAAATCACTGAGTGTTAATTTGGATGTCTTATTACGTTTACCAGGCCGGCTTCCTACTTTAGTCTGCCCATAGAATTTCATGGTTGTCATGTTTTCCAGATAGGGTAGAAATTGAGGGTGTTCCTTGAGTTCTACATATTTATTAAAACTTAATTCGCTCAATTCTTCAATGAGTGATCTTTGCTTGTCCGTAATATGAGTCTGAGAACCTGGATTCAAACTGGTTAATCCTGAGCTGATCATCTGTTCAGCATTATAGATAAATTTAGCTTGTGTACCATAGGTGCTTGTAATAGTCTGACCCTGGATTGTCAGTTGAATATCTGAATTGGCAATATTGGCACCTCTGGCTGCATAAAAATTATAGGTCTTACCACCGCCTCTTGCTGGTGGACCGCCACGCCCATCAAAAAATATAGCAGAGATATTAAATCGATCACTCACTTCAGATAAGGATTCTTTACACTTATAGATGGACCAATTAGCTTTTAAATAGCCTCCATCCTTTGTTCCATCAGAGAATCCTAACATTATGGTCTGCTTATTATTTCTATTGTTAAGGTGGGTTCGGTATTCGGGTATATTGTATAATTGTTCCATAACATCCCTACTTGCGTTCATGCCATTCATTGTTTCAAATAGCGGAACAATATCGAACTTAAAGTCATTTGATTTATGCACCCATCGCATCAACCCAAAAACAAACAAGACCGAATAGATATCTTCTGAATTAGAGATGATATATCTATGGCAGCCTTCTTCTCCATTCTTGTCTTGTAATGACGGCAATTGGGCAATATTTTTTAAGGTATCTAATGCAATGGCATCCAAATCATTATCGTTAGGCAGCTCTATAATTTCATCCGTCAACATTCTTATTAAGGCATCCTGCTCTATCTCTGATATTGAAGTGGTGATTAGATTATTGGATTTCAATATTTGCTCTACAGTACTTTTATGGACGCTATGGTCCTGTCTTATATCCAAGGATGCGAAGTGCGTCTTAAATACTTCCATCTTCACTATTAATCGGTCTAAGTCTTCCAGGTATAGGCTCGAATACTCTGATATTAAAACTGCTCTAATGGCATTCAGCTCATTTACCATTTCATTATGGTCTATTAAAGACGTACTATTAAACATGGCATCGTAAAGGCGGTCTTGCAACTCAAGTAAGCTCTCTTCTATAGATCTGAAGGTCAATTTTGATTTCAATGATTTTACATCATTATAGTAGCATTTCATCAAGGTCATCCTCAAGGTGTCAATTACTTCACGGGTGACATCGAAAGTTACATATGGATTTCCATCCCGATCACCACAAGGCCAAAAACCGAGCATAATGAGCTCATTATTATGAAATTGCGGATAGCGTTGCTTTAATTCATACATAAAAGAGCCAATAGCGTCGTAATACTCATGTCGACAAATGTGTATAATGTTTTGAGCCTCCTGCAGCGGCGTTGGAGATTTGGAATTTACCAATGTGGTTAAGCCCAGTTGATGAAGCAAAGCATCGATGGTTTGAATATCATTTTCTTTAACACTTATACGTAGTTTTGAAATGATATCTAATACCGGTTGGCGATAGAATTGAGTTGGATGCGCGGTGAGCACAATCCTGACCGAGAATGAATTGAGGTAGTTGAAAAGCTCTAAAAGCGCATCTTCATTCTGGAAATTGCTCATTTGGTTTTCAATAAGTAACCTATTTTGATCCTCCAAATCATACGGTGAGATACTATCTTCAATACTGTCAAATAATACAATTTGACGTTCGACATATTGGATCACTTTGAACATGAATTCCAATTTGCCAATTCCAATAATATCCTTGTAGTCATCATAAAAATGATCTAAAACATCGATTGGATTTAGACCTTCATTTAACTTCTGATGTGCAACAGCAGCCAAAATAGGAATTAGATGACCGTAATCATTAGCACCTTTATAGCTTAACTTCAGGAAAAGTGCATTGTAAATCTCAAACTTCTTTTGTATACTCAAATTCATAACTCAATTCGCAGATTCAATATTAGTTAGAAAAGGATATTGTAAAACTCAATTCTGAACTCATTGTCAAGCTTACACCGACATATAAACTGTCTGAGTACCAATAATGTTGGATTATACTACAATAATCCATTATTTACGACTCCTTTACAATCCTTTACACTGCATTTACCAACTGATGATCAAACTTTGTGATATTTGATAAAGATTCTTTATCCAAGCTTGATTTAATTAAAGCTGTGAGACCATATCCTTTAATAAGACGTTAATACAGTGAAATGCAGACGTCAATAGTTAACAATTCATCATCTTTAGAATATGAAACTGACAATTCCGACAACTATCCTTTTTATCCTTTTTTCAACGGCGCTTAACGCAGACAACTCTAAACCTAACATTTTCATTGATTGCCAGATGAGATGCCACATGAACTATGTGCGTGAGCAAATTACTTTTGTCAATTATATGCAAGATAGACAAGTTGCTGATATATATATTCTTGCTACAGATCAACGCACTGGGGCCGGAGGAAAATCTGTTCAACTTGTTTTTCAAGGTAATAATCAATTCACAGGAAAATTAGACACCATCACCTATGTCACAGATCCCAATGCTACAAATGCAATTGAAAGAGATCAAATGATAACTGAACTGAAAAAGGGATTGCTCAAATATATTGTTCATACCGATATGATCGATGCTATAGATTTCAATATAAAGGTGGATGAAACTGAAAGCACAACAGATAATATTGATGACCCTTGGAATTATTGGGTTTTTAATGTCGGTGGAAATGGCTGGTTTAGTGGCGAACAGAGCTTTAAAAACATGGATGTCTCCGGCCGAATCAATGCCAATAGAATTACCGATCAAAATAAATTCTTTTTCTCATCCAGATACAGCTACTCTGAAAACACGTTTAAATTGTCTGACGGCGAAGAAGTTGTAAGTGTTTTTAGAAGCTATAATATTTACACGGAATATGTGAAAAGCATCACTGACCATTGGTCGGTAGGTGGTACGGCTAGGGTTGGGTCTTCTACTTTTGGCAATACCGACATCAACTCTTCAATACGAGCAGCCATTGAATACAATGTCTATCCATATTCCGAAGCCCAGACCCGAAGATTTTCTTTCTTCTATTCTATTGGTCCTGAATTCTACGATTATACAGATGTGACCATCTATGATAAACTCACTGAATGGGTTGGCAGGCATAGCGTTAATATGCAATTCGAGCAAACTCAAAAGTGGGGTGAGATTGAGATCAGATTTGGAGCACAACAATACCTCCATAATCTAAATCTATACAACGCCTATTTCAATCCAGAAGTAGAATGGCAGATTTTCAAAGGTTTCAGTATAGATTTTGGAGCTCGTTTTTCTTTTGTAAACGACAGGATCAATATTTCAAAAGAAGAACTATCGGATGAAGATATTTTATTGCAAATAAGACAACTTGATACCGATTTTTCATACTACTCTTATTTCGGAATCAATTACAGGTTTGGTTCACAGTATAACAATTTTGTGAATCCGAGATTCTAGGAAGGATTTAGTGAGGAGCACTTACAATCCTGCTTACAGGATATCAGCATATTCGATTAAGGGGTTTAGGTATAAGGTTAGTGGCTAGGCATGAGGGCTTAGTATTAGCTTCTTTAACAAATCACTTATTACTCCCCAATAATTAGCTTAGTTTACTACCAACTTATACCCTACACCTCTGATGTTGACAATTTTAATTTTGTCATCGCCATCCAGTTTTTTGCGAAGTTTTGATATAAATACATCAAGGGTACGGCCGATATAGTCCCCTTCATCTCCCCAGACCCTTTGAAGAATAATATCACGTTCTACGGTGGCATTGGCCGAACCGTATAACAAATTGAGTAGGTCCGTTTCTTTATTCGTAAGTTCCGTGCGCTCGTTTTTGTGCACAAGATGCATGTTTCGCTTATCAAATTTATACGAACCAAGCCTGATGATATGGGGGTCGATGACAGTCTTTCTGGTACTGCTCCAAACTACAATGAATAATCCTGCAAGAAGGAGGAGCAACCCAGATATAATGGAATTGCTGAGATGTACTTTTTGTTTGGCCTTGAAGGGGTCATTGACATCAACCAATGTGACAAACATTGCATAACAATCAGTTGGAAGTGATCGCATCATGCAAGTTCCGACATCAATATTCTTTTTTATACCTCTTTCAAAACTGTAGACCACCAGATTGCTATCACACTCCACAAGTTCAATAATATAAGATTCCGACAATTCGGTGTCATCCATAATTGCATTGACGGTTTGAACAAGTGAATCTGGAATAAATCCAAAATTGGAATCAAAACGAATTTTATATCGATCGTTATCCTTTTCAATGGGTAATATTCTTGAGGTACTATCATTGGCATTAAGCAGAATCTCATGACCGATTTTCCTTAATACAACTTCTACATGCTGATCTTGTTCTGTTTTTTGCGCAGACATGCAGGAAGTACACAATGTAATACATGCCAATACAATGCTATAAGAAATTATGTGTCTCAAACCCATGTAACAAAGCTATTTGAATCTTCAATAATATGTGGAGATTTACCGAAAATTTACATCAATTTACATTGAATTTACTACCTCTAAGTCCAGTAGTACATAGATTTGGTCATAATTAATCATCAAAAAAATTAAATATGAAAAAGACCATATTGGTTTCCAGTTTATTTATCGCTGTTTTCAGTATTACTGCTTATGGCTTTGTAAATATTAAAAATCAGAACAAATCGCATAAAGGGCATTGTCAGGCTCCTGATATGATCGATCAGGCCTTGCTTGATGCGGCTATAGAAAAACAAGCCACGCCATTTGTTTATAACATAGATTCCCGATTCAGGACCACGATCACTAAATCTGACTTTGACAATGCCAGTACGATTTACGATATCTTTCCAAAAGAGGCCACAGAAGATAAAAAGACTTTCAACGAAAATAAGTTGGTCTTTCTGGCTGATGGTGGCAATATCCATGCGTACGGCGAAGGCATTAATTTTAGCGAAGAGCAAAAGCAATTGATTCAACGCATGGATTATTCTGACAATTTTTACCTACACGTAGATTGTAGCTATAAATTTGGAGAAGCTGGATATACAAATGAAGAGTACATTATTTATTACTTCACAATAATTCCAGAGACGCAAGCCGAATATAAAAGTGGTTCGACAGCATTGTTAGATTATATTAAATCGAACAACAAAGAACTTACCAGAAGTCTTAATCCAGATAAGTTACGTCCAGGGACGATCGGCTTCACTGTAAATACAGATGGTGAAATCGAAAAAGTTGAACTGGAGAACACCTGTGGCTATACCAATGTTGACAAGCGCTTGATG
>JABDJE010000359.1 GCA_013002625.1 Saprospiraceae bacterium
ATTTCCCCCCTTAATATTTCAATATCAAGGGCATTCAGGACTTGTACTCTGGCATCACCGACACCTAATTTCAGACTAAAGTTCTTTATGGAAATTATCGAATCCATTTATCAGATAAGCAACTAAACTATAACAAAATATACATTAAGCCGTGCAGCGCTCTGGATTTCTCTAGGGGTAATCCACCATTTTTGGCTTATGTTAATGTTAATTCGCAAACTACCGAACAATTAATATATCTAACTTCGTTGAAAAGAGTAAATCTGCATGAACATGAAGCGCCCTATTAAAATACTCTTATACATTCTTTTGGCCCTCTTTGTCGCATTATTGTTAGCGCCATTTATTTTCGAAGATCGCCTTAAAGAAGCCATTAAGGAAACGATGGAAGAGCAAGTGAATGCCCAGGTGGAATTTAAAGATATCTCTCTGTCTTTTCTTTCAGACCTCCCGTATATACATATTTCCATTGATAGCCTAGAACTATTAGGCAACGCGCCATTTGAAAATCTGCCTTTATATAAAAGTCAAAAAACAAATATCAGCACCGACTGGAAATCGATCTTAAAAAGTAAGCAAGGCATTACCATCCATAAATTTGATATCATCGATGCAGATATGTTCTTTTTCATTAACGAGGACGGTGAAGCCAATTATGATATAAGTCGCTCTAATAAAGGCAGCAATACAAATTATTTTGGAAATATAAATGCTTATGCTTTAAAGGAATGCAATATCCGTTACCTGGATAAGTCTACAGATCTGGAACTTTTGATGGACAATATCAACCACAATGGGCGCGGTGCATTTAAAAATATTGTATTTGACCTAACTACGGAGACAGAGGTTGAAGCTTTCAGTATTAGCTACGGCGGTATACCCTATTTAAAAGATATAAGACTTTCGGGCCCCTTGTCAATGCTCATCGATCTGGCCCACAACAAATACACATTAAAAGACAATCGCATTAAATTAAACCAGGTCGACTTATCAGCCATTGGAGCCATCGAAATTCTGGAGGAGAAGATACACTTCGAGCTCAACGTAGAAGCCCTGAACAATCAGGTACATGAAATACTCAGCGTACTTCCCTATTTGATGGCCAACAATAATGACATCCTTGAATCAAGCGGAGTGGCCACTCTGAAGATGGACATATTCGGCAATTATAACAGCCTTATTGGACATTATCCAAGCATTGATGTAGCCCTCAATATCAACAATGGCCTAATCAGACACAAGGGCTTAAAAGAATCTTTAAAAGATATTCAATTGGCATTATCATTAAAGGCACAGGAAGGCAATTGGAATGATATGTCCGTTAACATCAATCCTTTTAGTCTCAGCCTGCAGGAAGATAAAATATCGGGCAAGATTGGGGTCTCAGAGCTTTTTGGCAACAGTACCTATGAAGGTCAGTTGATTGGAAACCTTGATCTTGCAAAAACTGCAGAAATACTGAATAATAAAGATCTCTTCAAGCGTGGAACGCTTTCGGCTGATGCCTATTTTGACACCAATAGGAATGCCATTATTAAAAAGACATTTGATGATAACAGTTTGAAAGGATCGGTCAGGCTTGTTCAAGTGGAAGGGGTTTATGGTAGTAATGTAAATTTTGCTGTCGATACGATAGCATTGGATTTCAGTCCCGTCAAAAGCAATATATCGATTACAAATATGTCTGCTTTAGGTTCAGAACTAAGCTCTAAAATTGAAGTTTCAGATCCATTAAAATTTTTGCTGGAAAAGGAAAGGCCTCAACTTGATCTTTCTCTTAACGCCAACACATTGAACCTGGATCAGATGCAAGCTTTCATGGTCAATTCGGATAGCACGCAAACCACGAACGCCGCTTTTGAAAACCTTTTTTCATCCATCCAATTAAAAACTACGGTTAAGGAATTAATCTATCAGGATTATGACATTAGAGACCTCATGCTCTCTTCTAACATTAAAGACGAGACAATTCAAATTGATTTGCTTGAACTGAAATGGGATGACCAGGCGATCAATGGTCGTGGTGTGGCCCGATCCTGGACAGAATATCTAAACGAAAATGGAAATCTTGAGCTTGAGTTATTCTTAAACACGGGGGGATTAGATTTTAATAAATTGAAGTCCACTTCTACAGGCAGTGACATGGCTGTTGAAGACTTCAAACTACCAAAGAATATTGATTTTACGGGATACTTTGAGTCGGAATCCTTTAAGTACAATGAATTGGTATTTAAAAATGCTGAAGGAAAAGTAAGTATGGTTGATGGTATACTATCATTGGAGAATATGGAGAGTGACCTCTGGAATGGTGCTATCATGTTGGCTGGAACTTTAAATACATCCGGCGATCAAAACTTTTTCGATTTCAGATATAAACTGCAGGACATTCCTTTTCCTCAAATGTTTGAATACTCAAGTTTATTCAAGAAACTATCGCCGCTCAGTGAGTATGTTGATGGTGTATTTAACTCCACACTGGTGTTGTCTGGCCCATTGAAAGAAAACTTGTTTCCGGATATTTATAAAATAAACGCTTCAGGATTCCTCGAAACCTTCAACAGTAAATTAACAGGTCTCAAGCCTTTACAAGTCATTGCAGAGAAGCTGGGTATTGAAAAATTAAAAAACTGGCAGTTGAACGATTCCCGCAACTGGTTTGAAGTCGTCGACGGAAGCGTCTATTTCAAAGAGAAGGACTACACAGTTGAAGACATGGTTTTTAAAATTGCGGGTAGCCATAGTCTTGATCAACAGATTGACTATATAATCAAGGCGCAGATTCCTAGATCTAAGCTTAGCTCCAATGCAGTAGGCAAGGAATTGGATTATTCACTTGAAAATATTGCCAAGGCAGCTCAAAAGAAAGGTATTAATATCAACCTTGGCGAATTTATATATTTCGATATAAGCTTGAAGGGTTCCCTGACCGATCCTAAAATCAATATTCAACCCACGGGTTCAGGTGGCGAGTCCATCGATGAGATTGTCAGAGAAGAAATTAAGAATCGAGTTCAGTCAGCGAAAGACAGCCTTTCAAAGAAAGCAGAAGAGAACGTAGAACTTCTTAAAGATACAATACAAACAAGAATTGATGCTGTGGAAGATAGCCTTAAAAACAGAGCCCAATCTGCGCTGGATACTACGCTTAACAAGGTCAAGGATAAAGTCAATTCAAAAGTGGATTCACTGGCTTCACCATTAATCGATTCAGTAAGCTCGAAAATTAAAGACAAGTTGCCGGAAGTATTTGGTAAGCAAGCACAATCAGAAATTGATTCTATAAAAGCAAAGCTAAATGACTGGAACCCATTTAAGAAAAAAAAGGGTTAAGACAGTATGAAAGAAGTCTTGATAATCGACAACTACGATTCATTTACCTACAACCTGGTTCAATTGGTGTATGAATGCAGCGGGAATGATCCAAAGGTTGTAAAGAATGATAGATTAAGAACACTTGACTTTGATCACTACGAACATGTCATCATCTCGCCAGGCCCTGGATTACCGAAACAATCCGGTGATCTGATTTGGGCAGTGGACAAGCTTATAAAAAAACACAAAGTTCTTGGGATTTGCCTTGGACTTCAGGCTATCGCAGAAGTATGTGGACAAACGTTGGTTCAACTCGAGACAGTGCAGCACGGTATCAAAGAAACAATAAATTTAATTCGCCCAGAGACCCTTATTTACAAGAATATTAACGCACAATTTGAAGTGGGGAGGTATCATTCATGGATTGTAGAATCTGGCACTTCTGCTTCAGAGTTAAAAGTAGATTGCCTCGGTTCTGACGGCACGATAATGGGCATGAGCCATGCCACCAGACCTGTATTTGGTGTACAGTTCCATCCTGAATCCATAATGACTCCAGACGGGCAAATAATTATGAGAAATTTTCTCAATATTTGATCCCATGAAAAGCTTTAAACGTGTCTTCTCAATATTAATAGCCATCATTTTGTTAGGGTTGATTTACTTCTTCATGTTCTATTTTCCAAAATTAAATATTGCAACAGCTTATGTGGCAAAGAAAGTTTGCTCGTGTCATTTTGTGGGAAATACAGACCTTGAACGTATCGAGAAAGAAGATTTAAATCTGTTTCCACTTGGTTACATTCAATATGAAGTCAATGAAAGTGAGAGAACTGTTTCAGCAAGTTTGCTTGGAATGCACAAAGCAAAAGCTGCTTTTAAAAATGACCTTGGCTGTTCATTGATTATTGGAGAAGATGATCACAATATTCATTTTATGGCTGACCGCTCCATCGTCCAATATCTTCCGGATTCGCTTCCATGGCCTTATGGGAGTAAGGAAGCCCGTCATTCAGGATACCAAATCGATCAGGATAAAATAAATACAGCATTTCAAAAAGCTTTCGACAAACCTGGAGAATGGGAAAAACAAACACGTGCATTGCTTGTCATTCATAATGACTCCTTGGTACGCGAACAATATTCTGAAGGATACGATGCCGATGCACCCATGTTGGGTTGGTCTATGACCAAGAGCATTGCAGGTACATTAATTGGAATTATGATCAAAGAAGGTCGTTTATCATTGGATGACAATGCGCTATTTGATTCCTGGACTGACAATAGAGCTGATATTACTTTAAGAGACCTACTTCAAATGTCCAGTGGTCTGGAATGGGCAGAAGTCTATGATGACATATCCAATGCGACAAGAATGCTATATGACAGCGAATCCGTGGTGGAGGTGGCAAAAAGTACGCCTGTATCTCAAAAGCCTGGAACTTCCTGGAACTACTCCAGTGGCACCTCTAACCTATTGAGCGGATTAATGCGTGATCAGTTTGATCAGCTTCAAAACTATCAGGCATTTCCATATAAAGCACTCTTCGACAAATTAAATATGAGCTCTGCTCAATTGGAATGCGATGAAGCCGGTAACTATGTCATGTCGAGTTATGGTTTTGCTACAGCGCGCGATTGGGCAAAGCTTGGACAACTCTATCTC
>JABDJE010000042.1 GCA_013002625.1 Saprospiraceae bacterium
ATACCCTACAGAACTACAATACACCATCTTTGCCATTCCTGCATTGGATGGATTCTCTGGAAACAGTAATGGATTCATTGACTCCTATATAGATGTATCAGCCTATAAGGGAGAGGATATCATGATACGATTCCGATTTGGTACTTACGAGCCAACAGAAGATGTTCAGAGTGCCACCAACTTTGCGCCTGATAATGCATGGTTTGTCGATGATATCGATCTAATCGATTTGATTACATACGATACAGAAGCTTGTATCACAGGAGATACAGAGAGTGGTTGTTCGGGTGTTAAGGAAACAATTATTGATGCAAGCCTGGGTACATCTTCAGAAGATATTGCGCTGAACGGATTTAACTGGAATATCTATCCAAATCCAGCGCAGGACTTCATCACCTTGACTATTGAATCCGATAATGGATTTGACGCCGAGGTATCCATGTTCAGCATGGAGGGTAAGCTCTTAACGACCAAAGGCATTCAAGTCAATGGTAAGCGTGAGCTGGTTGTATTAAATACATCAAATTTAAATGAAGGCATGTATGTAGTACAGCTAAATACTGGAAGCCAAGTATTTACGAAGAAGGTGATGATTCACTAAGTTCGCAAATACATTATATAGAAGCTCCGTCGGCATCCGGCGGGGCTTTTTTTATTCCTCCTCTCCTGCAGAATCCTTTACTTTATCGGTGACTTTTTCGATGACTTCCTCAATCTTATCCCCTACTTTCTCCATTGTTTCTTCGACTTTGTCCTTGACTTTACTCAGCTTTTCATCTATTTGATGGTCTTCTCTTAATTCATCAACTTTGGCTTCGACATTGTCGCCTACTACTTCTGTGACAGCCTTAACCGTATCGATTGCATCTTCTACCGCTTCACCCACAGCTTCAATGGCATCGGATATGACGGACGATTTCGCGCCACCTTTTGTCTTTTCTTTGTTTATCGCTTCTGCTGCGTTCTCCAATTTGTCTTTTGCCGCGTCGAGTGTTTCAGCTTGCTCCTTAATCTCAGTCGCGATCTTTTCTTTAACTTCCTCTTTGCGCTTTTTTATCTCCTTGCGCTGCGCATCTTTTTCCATTCTTTCCTTTTCCTTTGCCAATCGCGCCTCAAGATCTTTTTTGGTGGCAAGCATCTCCTTAAGCTTTTCATTTTTAGATTTCATTCGCTCCTGGATCATCTTGATCTTTGCCTGGCGAATTTGCATTTCAAGTTGACCGTCAGAAGCATGTACCTTGCGATCCTGATAATCAATATCTTTTTGATCACGCGCAATCGATCTCTCCATTTTTTCAATGGCAGACAGTAAGCCTTGATATCGCCTCTCCAATCTGCTTGTATTCCCTCCCGTCGAGGAGGCCTTTCCATATTTCTTTTCTTTAACCAACTTGAAAGCTTCGTCAATGCGCTTCCAAACTTTGGATCTGTCTGATCTTGTGAATTCTGCCTGTTTGAATTCACCTTGCATTTTTTTAAGATCTTCGAACAATGGATTGAGTCCCAAGCCTTGTTCTACTTTCGCAATGACAGCGTCAATTCTCTCTACAAAGCCTTTGACATTTTCTTTTGAAATTTTATCCAGCTCTTCGTTGGCCGTTGTTCTTAACTGTTTGAGTTTATCAAACAAATAATTTGTTTGTTCTTTGAGTTTATCACCATGCTCTTTAAAAAGATTCTTCTCGAAGATTTGATTCTGCACCTTAGACCAAAAGCCCTTCATTTCTTCCCATATAGCATTATCATATGACTTCATATTATTAATGCGTTGCTTGAGTTCGTCCAATTCTGAGCCATACAAATCATACAGTTTGGAGGACAATACAACGAAATGCCATTCTGCTTTAGCTCTTGTAATCAGATCGGTCCTTTGCACCTTAATCGTTTCAGGTAATAGGTCATCGGTCACAGACAATGGACGCTCAATCTTGGTGTGCCCAACAGGGAATTCAACTTCTTTATCCAATCGCCATTCATCCATTAATTTGTTGTAAAAGATTTCAGTGGCTATTTCCTCAGGAAAAGTGAACACATGCACCTTGTTCTCCTGTGCCAATAATTCAAGACCGATTAATATCTTATTTTCATTTTCATCGAGTCCCCAGAGTACAATCTTCTTTTTCATTCAATTTCTTTTGTAGCGGTGTTTCAAATAATATAATGCCAGAATGAGCGCATGCGCTCAATCGTTAGTAATTGTTTCAATTTAGTATAATGTAGCCTAATGTATCAAGTGTTCCAATATTTGAACTGCGTTTGTCGCAGCACCTTTGCGTAAATTGTCCGCAACAATCCATAGGTTCAGGCCATTTTCAATCGATTCATCCCGTCTAATCCTCCCTACAAAGACTTCATCTTTCTTTCTTGCAAATTTTGGCATTGGATAAATACTGTCCTTGACATTGTCCTGAACTATGATACCAGGTGCATTGTGCAATATTGCTTTCAGTGTGTCGATGTCAAATGATTTTTCAAATTCAATATTCACTGATTCCGAATGTCCACCGTGCACAGGTACTCTTACTGCAGTAGCCGTAATGGCGATATCTGGTGCATTCATAATCTTCCGTGTTTCATGTACGAGCTTCATTTCCTCTTTGGTGTAATCGTTATCTAGAAATACATCACAGTGCGGTAGACAATTTTCAAAAATCGGATGATCATATGCCGATTCATAGCTGTGCGTTGCCTTTCCATCTCTTTCCCCCTCGTATTGTTCAACCGCTTTGGCACCGGTCCCGGTAAAAGACTGATAGGTTGAAATAACAAGTCGCTTGATACCGTAAGCTTCATGAAGTGGCTTGAGGGCTACAACAAGTTGAATCGTACTGCAGTTTGGATTAGCAATAATATCTTCCTGACCATTGAGAATATGTCCATTGACTTCGGGCACAACCAATTTTTTATCTGGGTCCATTCGCCATGCAGAGGAATTATCTATTACACAGGTACCTACTGCTGCGAAGCGTGGTGCATATTCTGTCGAAGTGGATCCTCCGGCCGAGAATAAAGCGTAATCCGGCTTAGCATTTATAGCTTCATCCATGGAGACCACTGTATACGCCTTGCCCATATAATTGATCTTTTTTCCAATAGATCTTGCCGAGGCGACAGGAATGAATTCATCTACCTTAATCTGCCGTTCAGTCAGAACTTCGAGCATTTCTCGACCTACTAATCCGGTTGCGCCTACTAAAGCCAGTTTCATATTTCTCAATTTGTCCAATATTAATACAGAAATTGAACCAAAATTAATATTATTTACAAACGCATATCAATATATTTATTGCATGAAGCGACTAATCTTTTGCTTGTTTTTCATTTCCTCATTTACACAACTTTCATCTCAGATCTCAGAAAATTTCGATGATGGAAATTTAAGCAACTGGGAAGGAGATATTTCAGACTTCATTGTAAATACAAACGGCCAATTGCAACTTTCTGCTGCATCTGCTGGTGAATCTTTTATTTATATACCGACCAATTTCTACGACAGCCTCATTTGGAGCCTTGATGTAGACCTGAGTTTCTCACCTTCAGGCAGCAACAAGCTTGAGATTTTTCTGGGATTTGAAGATCCCACCAATCCAACTGACAATGCTCTGGCTCTTGAATTGGGTGAATCCGGTTCAAATGATGCCATCAATTTTGTTCGATACATCGATGGCACTAAAACCACTTTGGCTTCAGGAACGATGGGGCGCGTCGCAACTCCTTTTGGTTTTGATTTTGAAATTCTAAGAAACAGTCTTGCAGAATGGATCATGTCAACTACTGACCTCGAGACATCTATCTCGGAGGAAGAATTCCGATTGATACTGACAGAAGACCCCCTGCCTCAAATGAATTATTTTGGAATGCGATGCACCTATACCTCCTCAAGAACGGAGGGATTTACATTTGATAATATTATGTTGACTGAGTTGGTACCGGATCTTATTGCTCCTGAGCTTTCCTCTATTGATTTGATTAACGGCAATGAAATATGTATTTCATTTAATGAAGCGCTCACTTCAAATACTGCAACGGATTTATCCAATTATACTTTGACGCCAACAATTGAAATCATTGATGCACAATTGGACGCTTCTGGTCAAAAAATTACCTTGACGCTTCAAGCGCCTCTGGAAAGCGGCGTAGAATACCAGATTGGAATTCAGGGCATATCAGATTTATTTAACAATATTATTACCCCTACCGACAGGCAACTCATGTATTTTCGATCACCGGAGCCAGGAGAAATCCTCGTTAATGAAATCCTCTTTGATCCTTACAGTGATGGTGAAGATTTTGTAGAGTTTATAAATGCTGCAAATGAGCCTTTAAGGTTGACTGATTTTTTTATAACTAACGATGACAAACCAGATGAAGAATTTATTGATCTGGACTTAATATTGGAAGCAGGAGAAATAATTGCATTTACATCAGACCTTAATGCTACCGAAGATATTTACCTGCCGCCTGAATCGGCCAATATATTTGAGACTGATATCCCTGCATTCAATAACGCCGATGGAAATGTAAGCCTCTACATTAATAATGGAATCGGTCAACGTGTTTTCATTGATGGCTTTGACTACCAGGAAGATTATCATTACAATTTACTTCGCGACACCGAAGGCGTAAGTCTGGAGCGGATATCTCTTATTGCAGACTCCAATGATCCATCTAATTGGTTCTCGGCTTCCGCCAACACTTTATTTGCTACGCCCGGCTATGCCAACTCTGTTCGATCTGACGGAAATACTTCAAGTGATAGCGCCATCGAGCTGGAATATCAGGTCTTTTCTCCAAATAATGACGCTGTCAAGGATATCCTGATAATGAATTACAAATTAGACAATCCGGGGTTTGTAGGCACCATTCAGATATACAGTGATCGTGGTCATTTGATCAAAACCATTATTAACAATACATTGCTTGGCACAGAGGGTGTTTACTATTGGGACGGCACAAATCAGGAAGGGCGTCTTGCACCTATTGGTATGTATATCGTGTTATATGAACTCTTCAACAGCAATGGCGAAATAAAAAAGGGTAAAGAAGTTTGTGTACTTGGACAGCGATTGAATTAATAATATGAGCACCACCAGAAAATCAATCCTTTTTTCAATATCTGTAGTCTTAAGCATAAGCTGCCTGTTGATAGTCTTTCTATCCCCTACTGTTCATATTTTCTCCTTTGCTTCTGAGTATATAGTCCATATCATGATTTTTTATATCGGAATAGGTTTAATCGCGTTATCGCTTGATCAAAAGCGTATTATGGTTATGTGCCTGTTGTCTTCAGGCGCTATAGCTTTTTATTTAAAAATGGCATCGAACCCGGACCTTATCATTGCGCAATCTCAGACTGATGCCTCTATCAAAGTCAGTTTAATAGATCTTAATAATTGTAAGGATGATCAATCTTTTCCATTAAAAACAATAAAATCCAATCAGCCACAAATTATTTCATTTCAACATTACAATGAAGCTTGGAACGGTGTATTGCAAAGTCAATTGTATTTAAGCCATCCCTATATTTATAAGTGGCACCCGACTGATAGTGCTGGATTAGCGATTTATTCGAGCATTCCTTTTGACAGCAGCTATACCCTTAATTTCAATGATATACCAAATGCAGTTATTGACTTTACATTTGAAAATCAGGAATTTCATTTGGTGAGCAGTTATTTCCCTTATTCATTAAATGAGCAAGTAAGAAACAAACCAGATTTACTTGCTTCGATGGCCGCCTTTATTCGAGGATTGGAAGGACATATTCTGAATCTAGGTCATTTCAATGAATATTATTGGTCAAGAGAAATGATAGAATACAGAAAGCTGGCTAAGCTGAATAACAGCCGACGACAAATTGACTGGAAACAAGACAAGGTTCCAAGAGACCACATTTTTCACTCTTCAAATTTAAAATGTATATCGTTGGAAGAAATATTTACAACTCAGAAAAGCCATATCGGCCTTCAAGCCCATTACATCATTAATCGATCAAATTCCAAATCACTCACTATGAATTAAAGGATTATAGCCTGAGGAATCATCTGTACATGAAAAACAAACTCTCATATACTTGCAAATCATTTTATCAACTTGAGCTGGATGAACTCTATGATATCATGGCATTGCGTCAAATCGTTTTTATTGTGGAACAGGATTGCCCTTATCTGGATGCAGATGGAAAGGATAAGTTTGCACATCATTTAATGGGCTTTGATGAATCATCTAAGCTTGTAGCTTACACCAGACTGTTGCCAGAGGGCATTTCATACGAGGCTTTTAGTTCCATTGGTCGTGTCGTAACCCATC
>JABDJE010000088.1 GCA_013002625.1 Saprospiraceae bacterium
ATCCTGATTAATACTTAAAGCACTGAACGGAATGCCATTCAGAATATTATCTGGACAAACAATCAATTGATTCAGACTTGTATCAATATACGGATTGAGAATAATAGAAGCCAAAGTATGATTTGCATCTATATCCAGCGTATCCTCACGAATGAGGTCATTGTATACTTTGCGTGCCGTAGTTTCTGTGAGGGTCATATCGAAGGTATCAAGGACACATGTATCGGAAGTAAGGGATAATACGATACCGTATTCCTGCCCAAAGAAATAATCGATGTACTGCGCATGGTGTTCACCAAGTATGATTTGGAGCCCCTTTAAATCCATTTCAGTGCTGTCTGCTTCCAGGGAGATTTGTTCTTGTGGGTATTGGGCAAGCAGTTCGTCCTTTTCCTTGTATGCAAAGTAAAGGTCTTTATAGAATTCAGAATCGAAGGGTTTGATGGTATTGAAATGATCGCATGAATCCAGGCAGGATTCTATGATGTGGTTCAATGCAGTTAATTTCTTTTGATCTCTATGACTTAGATTTAAAAAATATTGGGACCGATGCTTGCGGTCTGCAATTTTAATCGATCTATTCTTAGCTTCAGATAGCGTTTGGAATGCTTGATTCAGATGTTGTTTTTGAGGATCGATTTGGTTGAGGTGGAAGAGGGTTTTGAGAACGTTTTCGGAAGCTGAGGCAAGCATGTCACCATAATGAGAAATGTCCTCTTGATTAACAAAATCCACCTTCTTTTTTTGAGCCACAAAATTTTCCAAAGCCAACTCTAAACTTTGACGGCTATCAATTTCCATTTCAAAATAAATGGAACCCTTTGTCCTTAAAAAAGAGTATTGCTCTATTGACATCTGTCTGATACTATCACATGGAAGATAGTTTAAAGCCAGATTTGAATTTTCCAATGCATGATTGTAATTGCCAAATGTTTTATTTATAAAGGCTTTGAAATCATATATTCGATTATCAATGTCACTACATTCGAAACTCGAAAGTTCAACACCCGAGATTAAATTTAACGCTTCTGAATACTCATTAAGTCTAAAGTAAACAAGGGCTTTTATGTATAAAGTATAACCCGTTAAAAATGGATTAATTTCTTCAATCTTGTCAACATTTTCTAAATGATAAATTGCGTTGCTATAATTATTGAGAATGGCATTATTATATGCCAGTTGTAGTTCAGATAGATACCATTGCTTCAAGGTAGTTGATTTATTGTATGCTAATTCAGAACATTTTTGAAAACAATTGATCGCAATTTTAAATTCGTATTGCTCCATGTAAAGAACTCCTAATCGAAATAAAAGTTTGGATATAATTATATCATATTCTTTATTAGGAATTTTAGTAGATAATGTGAATAGTGCGTAGTAGGTTGTCGAAAGCGCATTTTCAATTTTTGAACTGTACCTTTCTTGAGTTGATTTGTAATAAAGATCTTTTAAATAGAAATAATAGTATTCTTCTGTGTCATGATTGAATTTATATTCATCTAAACTTAATTCAAACTGATTATTAATAAAGAGATTCCTCTTAATTTCATTATATAGATCATTGTATACTAAACTGATTGGTTCTAATGTATCATAGGATACCTGATTTATTAAATTATATGCTTCATAGTATTCGTCTTCCTGTAACAGTACCCAAACAATAAATAGGATACATTCAGAAGTAGAACAAGAATTTTGCTCAATGTCATTTAAATTATTTTTTAATAATCCTTTAATTTCCTTCGAAAATATTCCTTTCTCATTTATCAATAACTTATCAATTTCACCGATTAATATTTCCCTGTTTTGAAATGGAAGATTCTGTATTGAACAATAAAAAGAAACAAAAGGTGTGAAAAGATTCTTCTCTTGGGGTAACGAAGAATTAGTGCAAGTCTCTAAGCTTACAAGAATTAATAAAGCATATAATATCAGAATGAATGATTTCAATGCTTTATCAAATTATAGTTTATTTCTTATATTAATGAATCGAACAAAATAAAATATGAAAACAACTAACACTATTTCGACAATTTTTTCTTTGTTAATAATTATTCTTATTTCTTCTTGCTGTATTAAAAAAATAGATCAATTTGGTGATAAATATGCTCAAGGAATAATCTATACTGCTGCTTCTCCTTCCTACAATTGTGGTTTAATAAAGCTATTTTCTTCAGATGGAAGTGGCACTGTTGACCATGACATGCCAGGGGTAATTTATTCAGATCCACTTAACCTTCATCCACAGGACACAGTAACTTTCCAAATAAAAAGCATTGGCGGTGTCGCACATGCAATTGACGTTACAGAAGTATCAAGAACTGTAACATTATCACCTAAGAATGTATTTGATAATAAACTTAATAATGGATTTATGTCAGTACATAATTCATATTTACATGCTTCAGAAAATTTACACGATTTTGGCCATGTTAGAGGACTAACAACTGAAAATCCTATGATAAGAAATGGTGTTACTTTCTATAAAGCTAGATTTGAACAGACTATTGTTCTATCATCAGGTATTGACACAACTATTGTAACACCAATTTATATAAAGGGAATTCCTGCTTTCTGGGAAACTGAGCCGTACTGGATTCTCCAAGATTTTGTTCCAACAATAGAGGATACTTTAATTATCAGTGACTATAGTTTAACTCACGAACACTAATGTGGGAAAATGAATAGAATAAGGATATTTATTTTAAGTGTGATCGTATGCATTTTTAGCATTTCTTGTGATTGTAATAAATGCAAAGATGACTATGCAATCATCGAAAATGAATCTAATTTACCGGCAATCCTTATTCGCAAGTCAATAAATAACAGGAATATTGAATATATCATTGATACGATTCCTAAACAATCTAGTTTAACGTTTGAATGTAAAGAGTTAAATCCATCGTCTGACTATGATTGGATAATGTATCAATTCGATTCACCTGTAAGGTTTGGAAAATCACCAAACGCAAAATCATTTAGAAAACCAAAATATAGAAATATAAAATTAAACTTCTATGTTGATGACTGTTATGATAACTTCGAACTTGATGAATTGATAGATAAGACAATTTATTCTCTGAATAGAATCATTAAACTGCAGTTTGGAAATACAGTTATTAAAAAAGGTAAAGTATTTTTCAATCCAAGGTTTCAATACCAAAGTGGCGATGATTATTTTTCTCCATTAAACTATAGAGTTAAAGAAAGAACAGAATCTTCTTCAGAATTTGATGTCTTCGTTTATAGAGAAGGAAAGTATAGAGAGCTTCCTGGACGTACACAATCAACAGCGGGCATAATTAAGTCCAAAGGAATTTTGCAGTCAGATATTAAAATAATAAATCCTGCTGTTCTGAATCACGAATTATTCCATTATCAATATAGCGATATTTTATCCTGTTCAGAATCCATGAGATCTTGTATTATGAATCAGGCTTACAATGTTTCAGTCGGCTTAAATTGGAATAACAATCTTGTTGTTAGTTCTGATATAAATCTATTAGACATTTCAAATTTAACTTCAGAAGTGATATTACCTCTGGATATTTTCTTTCAAGATTATACTACGAATATTGATTCAGTGTTGGGGTATTACCAAAATATAAGAAACCATATATATCAAAATTATTTATCAACCACTCACTTTAGCATTGATGCCTTTAAGAACCTCATAGGAGATAATAATTTTTTAGACTATTTGAACCATCTAATAGAGTTAGAAGGTGTTTACAATATTAGTTCTTGTAGCCCCACAGAAGTTGCTTCATATTTCGTTCAAAGAAGTGATCAGTTCTTGAGCCGTGAAAGTAAATTAAAAGCCAATCAAAGTAAACAGAGAGAAGCAAAGAATTTTAAAGTTAAGAGTGTGGCGGAATTAGATTTAAAAGATAAAATAATAGATCTGCCAGAGTTAAATAATTTGACGAAATCACACAATGATGAAATTAAAAGTAATAGAAGAAGCATCTCAAATTTCGGTGCATCCTTATGTCAAATTGATGATAATTTCATTGCAAGTGTAGATTTCCTAACTGATAGGTATTGGAGTTCAACTTCTCAATTATGGCCACAAGGATATTTAGACAATACAAGTATAAGGTTTAATAATAATCAAGATGTTTTATCAATTAATCCTGAAAATGAGGTTAACCAGGACAATAGCCTATATTTATTAAGATTTGGAATTAAGGCTCATTATAATACACCAAATCCTAACTTCACAAAACAACCAATACTTTTAGAAATCGAATATGAAAGTATTAATAACAATAAAATAGAAATTAAAGAAATCGAAGTAGATACTTCTTGGACATGTGTGCTATTAAGTCCTATCAACTTAAATGGAAGTTTAAAGTCTGTTAAAATAAGCAACTCAGTTAATTTATGGGATGTTCCAATATTATTAGACAATATTACTGTATTTAAACAAAGGCCTGCAGGCTATTCTATACCTATAGCATCAATAAGAAACATTCATTATAGTATTGAATCAAAAATACTACAAGGAATAGGAGATTCAATCTCAATTGAAAAGCCCTTAAATTATAAGTGGTTTGATCACTTTGATCTGAATAAAATGGGCCAAGAATTAGAAATTAAAGAACGTTTAGAAATTTGGCTAATTGCTAATTACAGATTTTATATCAATCAAGGGAATACTATTGAACAAAAGAAGTATGAAGAAATAATTTCTTCTATAATCAAAATAAATCCTCAAGCTGAAGAAAGGTTTAGAATTTATAATGATTTTGTTGACAGATTGGGATTCTAACCCAACTTCCCTCTCCTCCCCTCACTCAACGCCTCCTTAATCCTTTCTAAGATTAAAGCAGCCTTTTCATCCTCCCCTACCCTCAGATAAGAAAGCGCCAAATACCAGTTCACCTCAATCCGTAGATTGCTGTCCCGCACATCCTTCAACGATTCAAGCATCTCAATAGCCTCTTCCATCTTATCCTGGCGCATTAAATTATACGCCATTCTAAAGTCAACCATCTCCTTTGATACCATCCCTTCAGATCGTGTACCCATATCAATTTCAGGGTCATCAATGTATAAAGCATATTGGTCTTCTCCCGGAAAGTCCGTCGGCGCTGATGTCCATAACCAAATACTGGCCACCGCAAGCACCAATAAGCTCGCGGCGACAGAACCCGCCACCAATCTAGACATGCGCTTTGGATTCTTCACAACCGCCAAATCAGATATAAAACTCCGTACATCGTCTTCCAATAGTACATCCAACGCACCTTGCATTTTAACATACTCATCAAAAGCTGCTCTCAAGTCAGCATCGTCAGATAAGCGCTGTTCAAAAACAGTCTGTTCACCTTCTTCCATCTGACCCGCCAGATAACGTTCTATGTCGCGTTGTGTACCCAATTATATTATTTTAATAAATGATTTTAACTTTTGTAAGCACTCGTGCTTCTTCTTACGCGCCATGCCTTCAGATTTATACCCCATTTGCAAAGCAATTTCTCGCATGCGTATACTGCTGGCCCACATCGTCATAACTTTTCGACACCGCTCATCCAACTGTTCTACACATTTTCGAATCTTATCTTTCAACTCCTCATCCATCCACTTGTCTTCGACAGATAATTCTCCATCGCCTTCGTAAAACTGGTCGGTAGATAATTCCTTTTGAGATTGGCGGTGCATTTTAATCCACTCGTTCCGGGCCACAACAAAAACATAAGCCTTTACATCAGACTTCAATTCAAATAATGGCCGATAACATTGTTTAATGAATCCCATAATGGCTTTTACAAACACATCATTGGCCTTTTCTGCATCACCACCATTCTTCAGAACAAAGTCATGGATAGAGTCTTTTAATTCGGGATGACCATACAGGAATTCAATGACCTTATTACGCGACGAAATATCCTTTCGCACCAACGCCACTATATCTCCTTGAATAACATCCATTAATAAGAGTCTAAAAATTGAGATTGATTACCCTAAAATAGTAAAAAGAAAAGGTGAAACGTGAAAAGTAAAACGCGTTAGGTCTGTGACCCATAAAAAAACGAGCTTCAATAACCCAATATTGAAACTCGTCCCATTTCGTTTGACGTTTTACTTTATACGCCTTAGTCTATCATCTTCAACGCCCTACCCGGCGTATATGGCGCGTCTGCATCTTCCAGTTTCTGCTCCAACGCTTCCAAATCCTCTGTTGCCAGTTTGCGAATAATATCCAAAATAGGTTCAAACTCTTCCTTAGCAATTGCCAGACTCATCTTGTGTGTGCCTGTAGGTGATGACGTAGAATATTTTTGCTCATAGTTAATCCAACCTAATCTACCCGCTGGAGATGGTGGCTGATCAATATCCAACCTCGTTTTCATATTATCACCATTCAATGCTCTGCTTACATCATCCATGGCCGCATCAAGGGCATAGTAATCTGCCATTAAACCATCCACTGGTTCCTCTACTCTGTTGATGGCCTCCTTAATGTGACGCATGCGATTACGCATTTCTCGCATCAACTGTTGCGTTCCCTGAACCCTTCGAGAGAACTCAGCCACTTCACGCTGGAATTCAACCTTAGCTTCTCTGTCTTCAGCTGGTAATACTGTATTGTTCAATGCTTTCACTTCGAACGTAACCGGTCCTGTCAAATCACTTGTCTCTCCATTATAGG
>JABDJE010000104.1 GCA_013002625.1 Saprospiraceae bacterium
GCCTATTTTATTGAGTGCAGCTTGCGCTTCTTCCAGTTCCTGGAATTGCCATAAGGTGTGATTGTGCGTCATGGCCTCACCCCAGTAAGCCATAATGCAAGTTGAATCAGCTTCTTGCGCCTTAAGGAATTGTTCACGTGCATCTTCATATTCAAAACTGTGAAGAAGCAACAATCCTTCTGTAAAATATTTCTGAGATTCAGCATTACCCGTTATTTCCATCTGCGCTACACCCAGATGTGCGTTATCTTCTACAGGTGCTGTCTGCTCTGAAGCTGGCTTACATGACAAAATGAAGAGACCTATAAATATCAGGAGTGTAGGAGCTTTCATAGTTGAATTCATTATTTCCGTCTAAATTATGATAAGATGGCCAATAAATAAACCGCTATCATGCCATTTTCTGGATTTCAAAGCTTAATTTTTAAGTTACAAAATACTTATCAACTATGAGATACCTTTTTATCACGGCCTTTCTAATTGGCTTTATCGCTTGTAATACTGAGCAGGCACCTACGCCTCCAAAACAATACTCCATCGATGCATTTTATCAAAACACCAGAATCGGTGGCGGTGCATTCTCGGATGATGAATCCAAAATACTCGTATCAAGCGACACCTCGGGCATATTTAATGTATATGAAATTGATATTGCAACTGCGGAAATGACAGCCCGCACCAATTCAGAAGATGAATCCTACTTCGCTGTGGATTACGTTCCTGGAACAAATGACATTATTTATTCAGCAGACAAGGGCGGTGATGAAATCAATCACCTTTATTTACATACAGAAGCCGGTGAGACAACTGATCTGACACCAGCTGAAAATGAAAAAGCAAACTTCGGTGGCTGGAGTACAGATAATACCCACATGTATTATGCCTCCAATAAAAGAGATCCAAGATTTTTTGACCTCTATAAAATGAAAATTGGTGAATGGGAGCCTACTATGATTTATGAAAATACAGATGGCCTCAACCTTTCAGATATGTCTGACGATGAAAGGTATTTCGCATTGGAGCAAAGTATTACGACAAGTGAGAACAAGCTATTCATCCATGATAGTGAGACGGGAGAACGCGTTGAAATATCAAGTGATGATGCCCCGGGTTCCTACAGCAGTTCAAGCTTTTCAAAAGATGGTTCCAAGTACTATTATATAACCGATATAGGCGAAGAGTTCGCTTACCTGGTAGAATACGACATGGCAACTCAGGAGCGCAATACGATATTGAAGACAGATTGGGATGTGATGTACAGCTATTTAAGTGAAAATGAAAAATACAGGGTTTCAGGAATTAATGAGGACGGTAAGAACAATCTAATCATTACCAATATTGCAACCGGAGAAAAAGTCGATTTCCCTGAAATTGAAGATGGTGATATCAGTGCGGTGCGTATATCTGACAGTGAAACCAAAATGCGTTTAACGATAGCCACATCAAAAGGTCCTAGCAATATCTATGTCTATGATATGGAAACAAAAGATTTGAAAAAACTGACCAATACGCTCAATCCCGATATAAACCCAGACGATCTCGTGTCTGCAGAAGTGGTGCGATATCCTTCATTTGATGGTCTTGAGATACCAGCGATTTATTACAAACCAATTACCGCATCGCCGGATAACAAAGTACCTGCATTGGTATGGGTGCACGGTGGTCCTGGTGGTCAGTCAAGAACGGGCTATTTTTCATTGATCCAGTATCTTGTCAATCATGGTTATGCTGTCCTGGCGGTTAACAATCGTGGCAGCAGTGGATATGGTAAATCGTTCTATAAAATGGATGATCTCAATCATGGAGATAAAGATTTAAAAGACTGTATCTGGGGTAAAAAATGGCTACAGGAACAGGATTACATAGATTCAGACCGTATCGGAATAATTGGGGGTAGTTATGGTGGATATATGGTCATGGCAGCATTGGCATTTGCACCTGAGGAATTCAATGTCGGGGTAAATATTTTTGGTGTAACAAATTGGTTGCGCACACTTAAGTCCATTCCACCTTATTGGGAATCTTTTAGAAAAGCCCTATATGCAGAGCTGGGTGATCCTACAACTCAAGATTCAGTCAGATTGTATGAAATTTCACCATTATTTCATGCCTCAAATGTAACCAAGCCTTTGATGGTTCTGCAAGGTGCGAACGACCCCCGTGTTTTACAGGTTGAGTCAGACGAAATCGTTGAAGCTGTAAAAGGCAATGGTGTTCCCGTAGAATATGTTGTCTTTGAAGATGAAGGACACGGGTTCGTGAAAAAGGAAAATGAAATTCAAGGATATGGCCAGATACTCACATTTCTGGACAAATACCTGAAAAATACAGTAGCAGATTAAGTTCTGTTGAAAGAATAAAGGAATTCTTCGTTTCTGAGGCTTGAAAAAGCAGATAATAACTCGAATTTTATTTAATTTGAGCTTTCCATATATTGTTTAATAAAAACGGTAAAAGCCATTTGAATGAAGAATTTTAAGCAAAAAGTTACTGATAATACACACAAGGATCGATCCTTACAAGCTCCACTCGTGACGGAGTACATGGTTCGACATCTCATTACTTTTAAGAAAGAAACACATATTGATGAAGTAATTGACACCTTGTTGGACAAACGTATTACAGGTGCACCAGTCCTGGATGATCATGGACGCATGGTAGGGTTGATTGATGATAAGGATTGTTTGAAAGTTATCTTTGGTGGCGCATACTATAATTATCCTGCAAGTATGGAAAACGTTGAGACTTATATGTCTCAAGTGCATAAATCCATCACCGTAAATGAAACCGTTGTTGATGCTGCAAATATTTTCCTGCAAACCACTTTTAAAAGATTGCAAGTCTTGGATGTAGAGGGACGCCTGGTAGGACAGGTAAGCAGAAGAGATATTCTTAAGGCCATCAAAGACATGAAGAAAAATACCTGGTAGAAGTGCTTTGGACTTCTGATTTCTGGTACATATAAATGCCTGCTTTCCAACTTAATAAGTCCTCAAAACTGACCTTGCTTTTGGTGAGTTCATTGACCATTATGTCAATAATCACCATTTCACCTGCATTGCCTTTAATCTCTGATCATTTCAAAGATATACAAGGCATAGATACGCTGGTCAAAATAATGCTTACGGTGCCGGCACTTTTTATTGCAATCATTTCTCCAATTGCTGGGCGGCTGATCGATAAAATCGGCCGGCTAAAGTTATTGTTGCCCGCGATGATATTCTATGCTTTTTGTGGCAGTGTTGGACTATACACAGAAAGCATATATATATTATTCCTAAGCAGAATTGGATTGGGCATTGCGGTAGGCGTTACGATGACCATTGTGGTTACCTTGGTCGCCGATTATTTCCAGGGAATGGAAAGACAGAAATTTTTAGGCTTACAAATTGCCTTCATGTCATTGGCTGGAATTGTATTTGTAGGATTTGGTGGTTACTTATCTGATATAAACTGGCGCTACCCTTTCGCTTTGTATTTATTGGCACTGATTGTAATGCCGTTTGCAGCCCGCTTACTTCCCGAACCCGAAAAAATAATAATTGATAAGGAGGATAAAAAAATGAAAGCCCCGTTATTTATTTGGCTGCTTTTTATCAATACTGGAATAATGTGGATGATCTTCTTTTTGATTCCTGTTCATCTCCCCTACTATCTGGAAAGCATGGGAATTGAACAGAAGTCTATGGTCGGCCTTGCCATTGCGTTAAGCACATTGTTTTCTGCTGTCTCTTCTTTTCTGTTTTTTAAGATAAAAGAACGCTTCTCCTTCCAACGGATCATTACCATGGGTTATATAATTGTTGCACTGGCATTTGTGAGTTTATATCATGCTACTGGATTTCCTATGATTTTAATGGCTATGGTATTGGGTGGACTTGGAATTGGTGTAATGATCCCTAACATCAATATGTGGGTCATGCAATTGGCACCACAAGAAATAAGGGGCCAGGAAATCGGTAAACTCACAACTTTCTGGTTTATGGGTCAATTTCTCTCACCCATTGTATCCGCGCCTATTCTTGGAATGATAGGACTGCCTGCGACCTTCCTACTCGTAGCCGTATTATCAGGATTATTGGCAGTCGCTTTTCTGTTTATCAAATAAACTATTGTCCACTTTCATATTTTTCCGCCTCATCCATTTCATCTTCTTCCTCTGTCTGCCCAAGATCTTCAGCTTTTGATGGTCCTGGAAACGGTTCTGGTGTAAAAGTCTCAGGTTGCGGTGTAATGGCGGCCATTGACTTCCCTTTGAATGCTGAATAATCTTTAGGATATTCTTTTACTCTGTATTGGGCAAAAATGAATGGACCCACAGGTTGTGCCGGTGAACCATCTGGTAATTTATAATCATGGAAATAAGGATTCCAATATTCCCAGACAATCTGCTTCTCTTTGTTGATCTCAAACATTTGGCCTTGAGCTCCCGACAATATCAACATATGGCCGTTCTGCAAGCGCTCTGCACCTGAAACAAATGGAGAGAAGAATGATAAAGTATCAGGTGCTGTATAGACCCATTCAGGCCCATCCGGACCAAATGCTTTATCATCTTCGATAGTATAAGTGTCTTCTTCAGTGATCGGAGGCTTGATTTGATACACAGCAGAATAAGTACTTACATCAGAAACTTTAATCTGTGGATCCGGAGACTGGCTTTGCGCAAATGCTTGAAAAGGATCTTCCATATTATCCTCATAATTTGGTACGCCATTATTGAATACAAGCAAAGAGCCGGCGCCTTCTACGCCTTCTGGAATCCAGCGAACATCATGCTGATAATACAATTGTCTGTCTTCTTCAGTACCACGATCGTAGTTTTCAGGATTACCCCATCTATACAACAGCGCACCACCCTGCCCATATTTACCACCTTCTTCGCTTTTTGCTTCTTCGGTGGTCGTGCTCTGGTCGATGATGAATATTTCAGAATATTCAGGCGAACTGATAGCAATTTGTTCCAATTCTGGATTATATACTATTGCATTCACATGCGAGATGTCCGAATTCCAGGTATCTGCACTGGCATTACTTGTAACCCAACCCATCTTTTTAATTTGTTCAATTTGTTGTGGCGGTGGTGCCTGTCTCGGTTCGTCATCAATATTAAAATTGATTCTTTCAGGGTGATCTGCAACCACACCATAGTTGTCTTTTGTTTCATCAAAATCCTGTACAAGATGATCTCTCATGCGCCACTCCCATACAATATCTCCTCCGACCGGATAGTTGGGCTTGACTTCGATCACCTTGTCTAGCCAAATCCCACCCTTTGGTGTGTTGGCCGGATCCCGCCCGGCTGCAACAGCTTCATCATAGGTCAGGGCGTCATACGAAATTGCAAGAATATTACCATTCGGTTTTAATTCAATATCATGATGCAAGAGTACCTTATCTGTTGCATATTCAAACTCCCAAATTTTGTTGCCATCCCAATCATACTCTCGAATCATCCCTGCCTGTCCACCAGCAGCAAAAACAGGGAAGTCAATATCGCGTTCTAACCTCACAAGGTTCCCATTCTCTTTCAGATAACCTTGCATGCTGCATAGATCACTTTCCCATACATGAACAACTTCTCCGCTTTTATTAAGAAGGTAGGTATCCGAACTGGCAGCTGGATTACAGAGAATATAGCCGTCAGAAGCGCTTGAATGATGTTTCTTAAGTCCCCTTTCAGCAAAATAACCCGTTATGCTCCTGGTACTGTCAGGGCCCCATTCTTTTACAGGCTCAATGATTAATGGGTCTGAAATTGTCTCTGACTTACAACTCAGCAAAGCTAGTCCCGACATTGCAAGCAGGACGAATAATTGATTTTTCATGGTATTTTGTTTTGGCTGGCCTACACCATTTCTCCACTCAACAACTTACCCAGCATGGCTTTAAAATTCTCTTTTTTGTTTTTATGTGGCAGCGGCTGTTCCGGTTCAGCTACGCCAAGGAACGCACATAAGGGACCCCAACCTTCTCGCACATCATATACGAGCAATTTATCTGCTGGCACATACGCTTTTACATCCGCTATGTGTTGATTAAATATCTTCTCGGCGTAATCTTTATCATCAAACTTATCATGAAAAGTTGTAGTCCAAAATATTCTTTCAAACATCTTGATACAATTCACGGCCTTTCTGACCCGAGCACTTCTAATCATTTTGCCCAGCATACTGAGTTTTTCACCAATAGTCTGAGGCGCCGCTTTACGTACGGTTGCATTAGCACTTGCATACCAGGCTTCAAATGGCCTAACGGATAAAATGACTTTGGCATCTGGATAGCGCTCCATTTGCTCCTTGTAATATGGGTATCCAGGAAAATCCACAGAAGCTTGGTATCCCTCATATAATGCATCCCAATCTGTGGATCGTGTTTTTTCGAGTTCTAACCAATAAGGCAACCTTTCAGGATTAACAATTAATTCTTTCATGTGGTAGGTCTTGATAAATCCTAAATGTTCAAGACTTGCTTTGAGTGTACTTGTCCCTGTTCTTGGGAATCCAGCACCGATTACTTTGATTGACATGTGGTTTTTCTAGTTTAAATGCGAACTAAAATTAGAATTTTATTTATAATCCTCTTTCATTTTATATTTATGGTTTTAATTCTTGGTTCCATTTCAAACTGAAATAAGCAACTATAGTATCTTCACGCATAAGATGCATCCTTTAAATTTATGACTATGTCTAATAATTCTAATGTTGTAAGAGTTGCGGTAATTGGTGCAGGTTGTTCAGGTATAACTGCCATAAAGAATTTGCTTCAGGTCGGCATTTCCAACATTGTCTGTTTTGAACAAAATGATCAGATTGGAGGCAATTGGATTTACTCACCCAAGATTTCTCATTCAAGCGTCTGTGAAACCACTCATATTATCAGTTCCAAAACAATGTCCGAATATCTGGATTTCCCAATGCCAGACCACTACCCGGATTATCCATCTCACAGCGAATTGTTGGAATACTTCAGATCTTATGTCCAGCACTTCAATTTGGAACCCTTTATTAAGTTCAATACAAGGGTTGAAAAAGTAGAGAAGACAGAAGATGATAAATGGCGCGTTTACTTAGATAGTATTCCAGCAGAACAATTCGATTTTTTGCTTGTCGCAAATGGCCACCACTCCGTACCCAGAATGCCTGTACTCCCTGGCACTTTTGATGGTGAATTATTACACAGCCATGCTTACAAAACAAATCAAGCTTTTAAAGACAAACGCGTTCTTGTTATTGGCATGGGGAACTCGGGCTGCGATTGTGCCGTAGAAATAAGTCGTGTTGCAAAACATGTTAGCATCAGCCAACGTAATCCCCAGTACATTGTGCCTAAGTTCATGATGGGCAAACCCACTGATGTATTTAACAAGGTAACAGAATGGCTGCCCGGACCAATTCTTAATATCGTCCAGAAGATTGGTTTGAAAATGCAAATAGGAAGTTATGAAGACTATAATCTTCTCTCTCCAAACCATAGTGTGGTCTCCTCACATCCAACGATTAATTCTGAACTCCTATATAAGATCAGACATGGAAAGGTCCACCCGCGTAAATCTATCGAATCAGTAAAGGGCTATGAAGTTCGATTCAAGGATGGACAGATAGCGTCTTATGATGTAATCATAGCTGCAACAGGATATAAGATCGCAACCCCATTCTTTGATAAGGATTTTCTCGATTATGAAGATGCGGACAGGGTTCCTTTGTATCTAAGAATGTTTCATCCGGATCATCCAAGCTTGATATTTATTGGTCTATTTCAGCCCCAGGGTGCTATTTGGCCAGGCAGTGATGCCCAGGCAAAATTGGCATCTAACTATATTGTTGGAAATTGGTCATGGCCAACAAACATCAATGCGTTAGCAGAAGCAGATGCCGATGAAATTGACAGGTCATTCATAAAAGCAAAACGCCACACTATAGAAGTGCATTTTAAACCCTTTATGCAGAAGCTTCTAAAGCAAATTCCTTCAAATGCACCAGATTGGCCAAAAGATTAAATCATTATGCACAAATTCTATGAACTGCCTTCTTGGCTAAAATGGACCTGCACGCTAGTGCTGTTTGCTTGTTTTCTTGGCATAGTTGGGCTTTGGTTTAAATTGATTACAATTCATTTCGCCTTCTACCTTTTAATATTTCTTATTGCGCCATTCTACCACTTTACACTCACACCACTCATGACCTTAACGGGGATTTACAAATACCTAAGCCCGATGTTGCTGGTGTACCAGGCTTCACCCGAACAATACGATCTTCATAATGGCACAGGTTTCGACTATTTTCTTCACATGCGAAATACGCGACCTGGTCGTGACATAAGAAGGAGACTATTAATCTATTACATGGAGGGCTTACTAAAAATAATACAAGAAATTGAATCGGGTTTGATTCCTGAATCGATTGCCATCAAGGGAACAAGTTATTTTTTTTCGACAGCTACAGCAAAGAGATTTGGTTTTACAACTGAACCTGCGCCCAAAGACGGAAAACTCAATCTCTACTTTAATTATTTTGAAATTTTATGGATGTACGCTTTAGCTCAAGGAAGGATAGCACTGCCACCACTAAAAAATATTCAGATGGCTAAAACAAGTGGTCAGTCACTGATCAATAATAAAGGGAAAATAGAATTGTATTATAATTTCCTTTTAACACGATCCAAAAAATAAGGCCCGCCCGGAGGCAAGCCTTATAACTAATGCGGAGTTGTAACCTTTATTTTTAAAGGTTAGAAATAAGAATTTCTTTAACTGTCCTTACTGATCGCATGATAAAGGATATGCACCACAGACATCGTTGAAATCGCCGTCAAATTCATTTGCACCCAACACCAATAATGTGTGGGGCCCTTCGCCACAAATAAACCAATCAAAACTTACGTCCTGAACCCATGCTTCTTGCACTAATTGACCATTGATATAAAATTGTTGCCCACATGGTTCTTCCACACGTGAATAGAATTCTAGCAAACAGCAATTCCCATGATTACTTTTGACTTTATACTCTACAGATACTACGAATGCACAGTGGGAACAAGGCGTGTTCCTGTTTTCGATTTCTATATTTGGCTGCTCATCGCTTATAATATCTTCTTGCTGACAGGCTACCGTTCCCAACAAGAATAGGAAACAAAGAAATTTGATTTTACTTTTCATCTTTTTTAATTTTTGTTAATTACAAATTGTTCTTCCAAAGAGCTTCCTTTCATAATTGATTTGCGTGTAGAATAATTAGGAATCTCATGTGTTTCTATAACTGTGCATTAAACACAATGTGACAAAAAATAAAACCCACCCAATAAGGTGGGTTCTATTCACATACACAACTATGTATTGTTATTGACTTTAATTACACCCTTCTAGTCTTACAGAGTCACAATATTGACCGAATCCAGGTG
>JABDJE010000117.1 GCA_013002625.1 Saprospiraceae bacterium
TTCAAACCTTACACCGGGATTGCCATTGTCTATCAATGCTGGTGCTTCCGTCCAGGTATGTTTTACGTTAACAACCAATCAAGCAACTGCAAACTTTCTCGTGCTCGCAAAATGTAGAGATCAAATGATGAATACCCCTAATCCTAATTTTGCCAATAATATGACGGGGGCACTCGATTTAGAACCTTGTATATGTACCTATTGTGATACTGTGGATTGGACCTTCAAAGACGGTTCTTTGGAAGCTACTACTCAAAACAATGAACTACACCCCTATTTGAAGCTTAATACAGGTGAAATAACCATTCCAGGAGTTGATGTAAATTCATTTAAAGCAGAAATCGTAAAGTTTGAACATTGGGTCGATGATGAATGCCTTAGCTGCAATAAATATATTGGCAGCTATGGAAAAATAGCATTGGGCAATATGGAAGCCAATAACTGGAATACAGTGCAAGGTACCTTCCCGTTGCTTCCTAATGGAAATACCTCTCATAATACCATTGAGTTCTATAAAAATGGCATAAACGCGACATTTAAAGGAAAGGGTGGATTTATAATTTCCGCGCCATTTATAAGCACCTTAAGCTGCTGTGGCGATACCATTACCGTCTGTATAAGGTACAGCTTTACAGATAAGGAATGCAGAACCTGCTCCAAAGTAATTTGCTATACACTAGATAGAACCAATCCATAAAACGAAACATCATGAAAAATCTATATAAAATAACAATGACCGGTTTTAGTTTTTTACTGTTATTGAGTAGCGCTGTATTATTTGCACAAACACCTTTACTACCTGGAGATGCTGTGGTGACCCACAGTCATCAAAATGTGGTTCCTCAGAGTCATCCAGACTATCAACGAGAAATTGTATTAAGAACAATAAGAAGTAATAATACTTCAACCGCGCCACTGGGAATGAATTGGACATATCCTCCGAAACCAAAAAATGATGCGCATTGGCCATACTGGAGCAAAGATACTCTTGGAAATGTTTTCGGAATTACTTTAGATGATCACACACCACCTAATATTTATGTGTCACAAACACAAATTTATACAGGAGCTATTTCAACAGCCAGTAAGATTTGGAAGCTCGATGCGAATTCAGGCATTCATAACCTTGTATTTGATTTTCAAAATGATACCATTTCTTTGGGGAATCTCAAATTTAAAAGAATAGGTAATGTTGAAAATATTTATGTTTCAAACTTTGACAATGGATCTATTGAACGCTTAACGAACGTTTCCGCTCCGTCACCTACTTATATTCCTGCTGCTACAAGGCAGAATGAGTTTAATCCAAAGTTTGACGAAAGCCCGGATAAAGACAAATACATTCCCTATGGTCTGGCGATCCGAAAATTAGGGCCTGGTATATTTAGATTGTATTATACTAAAACCTCCAGAGTTCCACCATTTTGTAGCAACGAAATTTGGGCTGTTGATTTAAATCAAACAGGTGATTTTCTTCCTTTAACAGAAATGAAACAAAACTCACCTACGATTATTACCAATAGTACGAAGAATAGTCCTGTTGCAGATATGGCATTTACATCCGACGGGAATAATATGTTATTAGCGCAACAAACATGGGCTGCATTTGGAGTATTAGAACCACATCGTTCCAAAGTTATGGAGTTTTCAAATAGTTCCGGTAATGTTTGGGTAGCTTCTGGTAATAGTTACCCAGCAGGTTGGGGTAGTGGAACCAATAGTGTTGGTGGCGTAAGCTATTCAAATCATATTTTGCAAACTGATAATCAAATTAAATGTGATACCACCGTGTGGTTTACATCTGATATAATAAATAGTCACAATCCTGCAGTTTATGGCATTCAAGGAATGAAAAGAGGTCCTGGAAATAGTATATCAACCTCTATATGGATAGATGAAGATGATGATTTAACGTTACAAGACAAATATAAATTAGGAGACGTTGAAGTATACAATCAAGATCCAAACTGCTCGGCAGAGCCATGTGAATGTGGAGATTGGGGAGAAGTAAAGTATAAAGATAAAGCACTTGCGGAAAACGCTACATCGCCCAGAAGTTATAACTTACAGCTTAACCAAAACGCTATATCAGGTTTATTGCATTTTGATTATAGTTGTTTAGGGGACTGTGAACCCAGTCACGAAATAATAGTGGAAAAAGAAATTGGCGGTAAGATTAGCTCAACCGTAGGGCAAACTATCGATCTGGCAGAGATTCATGATAAAACACCCTTTGAGTGTGGTATTTATAAGATACGATTAAGACCAATTTGTGATAAAGAGGTTTGTGATGAAAGGATTATCTATTTAACTATAATTTGTACAAGACCCGATTGCTGTGAATCAATCATTGATGTAGATGCTGCCCAATTTATTGTGAAGCCTTCACTTTCTCCGGATCTTTATTCCAGCTTAGAAGGGCAAGTAGCTATTTATACAGGTAGTCCTATGTCTGAGGTACGGGTTAGCGTTGAAGATTTTGAGGTCACTGCAGATTCCGATGCTTGTTTGCTTTGTAATAACAAACCGGTGACGTGGGGGAATATTGAATACGCAAACTTAAATGGTATTCCCATGACACAAACGGCACTAACAAATCCGAGTCCGGATATGTCAATCGACTATCGGGAAGCTACCCTGGCAACAGGTGCACCCATTGTTCTATCTAATGCCCTGATGAATATTAAACTAGACTTGCCGGCAATAACAGATTTGTCTTGTTGTGAAGTAAATGTCAAATACTGTCTCAAGATCACTTTTAAAGACTTGGAATGCCGAGAATGTGTACGATATGTTTGCGGTGAAACGATTTTAAGTAACCCAGAAAATTGTGATGATGCTGATCAGGATGGCGTTTGTGATGATGTGGATAATTGTGTATATACCTATAACCCCGATCAGAAAGACCTCGATATGGACGGGATTGGAGATGCTTGTGATGGGGTTATTCAATTACCTATTGACTTAAGTCCCGCTGAATTCAATTCTTGGTTAGAAATTTCGGAAATGAATGGGATTCCACTTTCTAAGATCGTAAAACAAACTGGGAACCGATATACCATTGAAAATAAGTATAAGAAATTAGTTTGGGCCGAGTATAGAAAAGTTAAGGGAAAGCTATCTAAGAGTTCAAAAAAATAATAAATGGGTTTTGAATTATTCAAAAAGTACGGTGTATTAGGTTGCTTACTTCTTTTTGTAGTAAACATAGCCGGACAGACCTTTACTGTAAACGGTAAAGAGCTTTATGACTACTACGGTTACTATCATCGACAGGAATTTATGATAAATGTTGAGGGACTACCAGAGAAAATGAACGATTCATTTGGTTTGGAAAAAGTTTGCATCAATTTATACCACGATCGGGTAAGCGACCTTAAGATTACCTTGCAGAATCCATACGGATCTGGGATTTGGTTGAGCAATAGAAACGGAAAGGATCATGGCCAGAACTACTTAAACACTTGCTTTACACAATATGGAATCGACGGTTTTATACATCGGGCAGAGACACCCTATACGGGAACCTTCATCCCGGATGGACAAATGGAAAACCTCAATGATGGAAGTAACCCAAATGGTGCCTGGATCGTTTATATCGAGGATTTGCGGAAGGGTCTTTCAGGTAAACTGGATAGTATTACACTATCCTTCGGGACTCAGCCGGCAATAAAAACCAAGGTGAAAGGATGCGGAAGAGGAGATCATGAGTTGTGTGAATGTCCTAATGGTTCGAAGAATTGTGAACTATTGCCGGACTTAGTGATCCTGTCTGCATTTACAGATGATCAGATTAAAGAATATCCCCATGATGATCCTTATTATCCGGGCCAATTGCGATTTGCAAGTACGATAGGCAATATTGGTTTTGGCCCGTTAGAAGTTGTCGGAACGGACGAATGGATTTGCAATGAGGGTATCGTCCCGAAAGAACAGATTTGTGAAGATGGTACCAAAGCAAGGCATCGATTGAAGCAAAGAATATATTCAAAATCAGATGATAGTTTAGTTACCAAACTTGTAAATGCAGGCACCTTGTATTTTGATGATAAGCCCGGTCATGATCATTATCATGTAGATGATTGGGTGGAGTTCAGATTGATAAATAAAAAAACGAACTCATTTCAAAAGGGGAAAAAGTGAGTTTTTGTTTGTATGACACAGGTGCATGTTTTAAGTATGATGACATATGTATGATCGATGGCAAACGTTTTAACGAAACGATGCCAAATTATGGATTGGGTTCTTACGCGACCTGCGGATACACTGAACAGGGCATAAGTGTGGGAGGATATGATACCTATGGATTATTATATGAAGGACAGTATTTACAATTACCAAAAGATCTTGACGCTGGCAATTATTGGTTGGAAATTGAAGTGGATCCTACCCACAGGTATGTGGAAAGTAACACAGAGAACAATATTTATCGAAAAGAAATTTATTTGTCGAAACAGGAATTATGAAAACGTTATTTTTAATACTGATGGTATTTTTATTCTGCCCGATTAAGGCACAGGTGGGTATTAACACAACCACACCAAAAGCCAGCCTGGAAATTGAGGCAACAAATCCCACCAGCCCAAATGAAGAGGACGGTATTCTAATTCCTAGAATCGATGAATTCTCATTAACAGCACCAAGTTCTGCCCAAGACGGCATGCTGGTTTTTGCCACTGGAAATGGAACTCCAACCAAAGGATTCTATTATTGGGATAATACGCTCTCAACATGGGTAC
>JABDJE010000149.1 GCA_013002625.1 Saprospiraceae bacterium
ACGCCATACCCGGCTCTGCGCCACACCAGGCCAGATTTCAGATGAAGCTTAATAATCCATTTATAAATGCACAAGCTGAATTCTTCTTCTTAGATGCCTATTCAATTGATGATCAGAACTTCATTGAGAATGAATCTTATTTGTTGAGCTCAATTCAAGTATTCAGAAATTTTTATACCAGAAAAAAGATCGCATTTCAAGTTTCAATGGGTATCAATAATCTATTCAATGTCAGCTACGCGTCTATGACCGCAATTAATGCTCGAAGCTTCGGAAATAGCCTTCCTCGTTACTATTATCCGGGAAGATTTAGAAACTTTTTTGTAACTTTTAGTCAGAAAATATAGTCTTAGAAGCGTACTTTGATACACGATAGTGCTTCCCAACTCAAATTTTAATCAATAATTAGTATGAAGAAAACAATTGTTTCTTTGTTACTACTGGCTAGTGGCTTTATGCTACAAGGGCAGTGTTACGAAGATAGGCACAACACGACTGAGAGCGAAGGATGGATATCCTGCCTTCCAAGTCTCAATCCCAACATTTCTCGCGGATTATCCCATTGGTTATATTACGACTTTGGTGATATCTATCGTCTACAAGGTACACACTTCTGGAATCTGAATGTTCCAGGAAAAACCAATGCAGGCATTCAACGCGCCGTAATTGACTACTCAATTGACGGTACTTCTTGGGAAGAATGGGGAACATTTGAATTAGATGAAGCCAATGCTTCTGGGTTTTACGAAGGTCAAGCTGGCCCTGATTTAGATAATCTGGAAGCCAGATATATTATAATTACGGTGATTGAAAATCACGGTAATCTATGCAATGGATTGAGCGAAGTAAGATTCGCCACAACCGGAACTTCAACTTCAACCGAAGAATTGGATCTGGCTTTTGGAGAATTATCGATATTCCCTAATCCAGCCTCAGATATTACCCAGGTGAAAATTAATACCGATAGATCATTATCAGGTGAAATGCAAATAATGGATATGTCCGGGCAATTGGTTCACAAACAAAATGTCCAATTACTTTCTGGAGAAACTCAGATTCCTGTTGACGTCAAGCGCTTCAGTACGGGACAATATATTGTAAATGTAAGTGGCGATGGGTTTTCGCAATCTGCCCAACTTAACGTAGTTAATGACAATTAATATTTAAACGAATACATCATGAAAAAGCAAGTTTTAACAATACTAACTTTTGCGCTCGTATTCGCTTTGAATATTGGTGCTCAAAACTATACCGATTATCTGGGTGCAGGACATGACGAAGGCATCACAGTGTACGGTAGCAGTGAATTTGAAAACACAAGTGCAGCCAACACAATAAATGGTGGTGGCCTGGATGCTCGATACATGGATGCTGCCCGCTTCTTATCTCAGACGACTTTTGGTGGCAATATGGACGAAATTATCCGAACCGAAGCCATGGGCAAAGATGCTTGGTTGCAAGAGCAATTTAATATCCCTCAAACTTCATTATTAGATCAAATAGATCCGATTTGGTCTGAGATTCTAGAACTGCATGAAGAGTTCTTTGAAGTAAGACTGGCTGAAGGGATATTAGAAATCTGTGAATTCTATCCTGACACCTCCTTTACACAGGCTCAGGTAGATGCTTATTATGAAGAATATATACAAAATGTTTTTGGTCCAAGTGCGCTTCAGTTTAATTATGCGTGGTGGCATACAATGATGACAGCACCAGACCAACTGAGACAAAGAATGGCATATGCTCTCAGCCAAATTCTGGTTGTCTCTTCCCAGTCAGATCTGGGAGATCATGCTGAAGCGCTTGCCGGTTATTATGATATACTTGTGAGAAATGCATTCGGCAATTACCGAGATATACTGATGGAGATAACGCTCAGTCCTGCTATGGGTTATTATTTGAGTCATCTAAATAACCCGCGCGCGATACCAGAAGAGAACATACATCCTGATGAAAATTATGCACGTGAGATCATGCAACTTTTCTCAATAGGATTATATATGCTGAATCAGGACGGCAGCAGAATGCAGGATGCTCAGGGCAACGATATTCCAACTTATGACAACAATGACATTAAGGAATTAGCAAAAATATTCACCGGCTTGGGCGCAGCGGAACTTGACCCTAGAATGGATATTTGGTGGACCGATGAAGCCTATTTTGGGCTTGACTTATATTCCATGCACAAATGGGAGCCCATGAAAATGTATGAGGAGTGGCACCAACCTGGGCAGAAAGTTATACTTAAAGACCTCATAATTCCCGCTGGTCAAGATGGCATGACTGATATTGAAATGGCGGTTGACTATCTTTTCAATCACCCAAATGTTGGACCTTTTATTTCACGTCAGTTGATTCAAAGATTTATAAAATCTAACCCAACACCAGAATATATTTCACGTGTTTCTGCTGTTTTCAACGATAATGGTAACGGTGAGCGTGGAGATATGCGAGCCGTATTGGAGGCCATTATTATGGATGAAGAAGCCAGAAGTTGTGAGGGCTTTCTACTGCCAGAAAATGGTAAACTTAAGGAGCCTACGCTTAGACATGCTCAATTTTCGCGTATTGTTCCGATGATTGGAAGAAGAGACGTGTATGACGTTGAAATAACATCTTACGATTGTGCAGGTGTAACTTACAATATGTCTTATGAGGATATTACAGATGACTTGAGATATTGGCATAATGGATATTCAAATTACCAGTTGCTAAGACAAAATACACTCATGTCACCCACTGTATTCAATTTTTATCTTCCAGATCATCAACCGGTAGGAAATTTAACGCAATTGGGGCTGGTTGGACCAGAATACAAGATACACGACACAGGAACCGCTATAAATTATATCAACCTCATTTTTTCTTCCATTGTATATGAATTTAACTTTTACAGCTACGATGGGGATAAAGGTGTTGAATATATAATGCCAGAGTTCGATGCATTAGCAAATCTTGCAAGCGAGGATATGGAAGCTCTTGTTAATTATCTTGACATCGTGTTTACCCACGGCAGAATGAGTGATCAGACAAGAGAAAATCTGAGGGCATTGATTTCGGCGCTCATATTTGCAAATGATCCAGATCTCTCTGCAAAGCTTCTTTCCTTTTTCGTTTTAATATCTCCAGACTATACGATTGACAAATAAGTCTGAAAAAAATAAAATTATGACAAAGAAAAATAAAAATATATCCCGTAGGAAGTTTCTAGGTCAGTCGAGTTGCATGGCTATCGGAAGTACGACCCTGCTTTCTACATTGACAAACCTGAAGTTTATGAATGCAGCAAGCATTGCCAACTCTTCTACCCTTCTGGGCGGTGATTATAAAGCGATGGTATGTGTCTTATTATCCGGCGGCTGTGATTCTCATAATATGCTTATCCCAAGAGAACAAAATGAGCACAATATTTATACTGCGACACGTACCAATCTGGCAATTCCAAGAGATCAGATTTTACAACTAAATGGCTCCAATTATGGTTTGCATCCTTCAATGGGCGGCGTGCAATCTTTATACAATGAAGGAAAGTTGTCCTTCCTCAACAATATCGGAACATTAGTACGTCCAATGACGAAGGAACAGGTATTTCAAAACTTTAATGATCTTCCATTAGGGCTGTTTTCACACTCAGATCAGACACAGCAATGGCAAACTTCTATCCCCAATGATCGTGCGAGTGTTGGATGGGGCGGAAGAATTGCAGATTTGATGTCAAGCATGAATACAAATCCCGATATTTCGATGAATGTTTCATTATCGGGCAGTAATATTTTCCAGACAGGAACAAATTCAATCGAATATTCTATCGATCCTTATAATGGAAGTGTGGGCATCGTTGGATACAATGACTTTGGAGATCAGTACAAAGCCACAATAGACAATATGTTGGATGCACATTACAATGATGTATTTCAAAAAACCTATGTCGATGTTATTAAAACGTCCAGAGATGCTGATGTAGCTTTTAGAGCTGCGCTTGAGAATGGTGCCACTTTCAATGATGTGTTTACAGCCAATAATTTCTCTGATGCATTGCACATGATTGCACGCACAATAGCAATCAGGGAGGAATTGGGAATGAGTCGTCAGATTTTCTTTGTCGAATATGGCGGATGGGACCATCACGATGAAGTCTTGAATGCTCAAACTGAAATGTTAGGTTACCTTTCAGATGGTTTGAATGAATTCAATACCGCTATGGAAAGAATCGGAATCAATGAATGTGTTACGACATTCATCAGCTCAGAATTCGGGCGAACATTGACCTCTAATGGTAATGGATCCGATCATGCCTGGGGTGGAAATGTAATGGTAATGGGTGGACCTGTAAACGGGGGTCAAATGTTTGGCAACTACCCACTTTTGGAACTTGGCAGTGAATATGAATTAGGCGGTCCTGGTGGTGGCGGTATAATGTTACCTACTACTTCTGTTGATGAATATTTTGCTGAGCTTGCGCTCTGGTTTGGCGTAGCGCCTAGCGAGTTGCAAACGATATTTCCTAATATCGGATCCTTCTATGACACAAGCTCCGGCGTGATGCCAATTGGATTTTTGAATACATAATATAATTGGGATGGATGATTAAATTTCATCCTAATTATTAATGCAATAAAAAGGAGGTGGAATACAATTTCACCTCCTATTTTTTTGTTATATTACTACAAAGAGTGATATATGCAATTGACCCTTCAAACCATCAACTTTCAGAAATTCGAAGCACTTGAAAATTTTGTAAACTCTTTAGCCCAAAAGCGCTTTGGGAAATTGGATTTTGTCCAGTCCATCAATGTCTATATTAAAAAGACGAATGACCCTATTGTACCGTGGGTTTCCGAACTGGAACTTCGGCCCGTTAAAGGGGCGCCTATTTTTGCCGAATCACAATCTGCTAATTATTTAAGTGCATTTTCACAGAGTGTGAATAGAATGCAAAGACAGGTAGAAAAGTATAAGGGCAAGCATTTTCAAAACCGGGCTTAGAACTTATTCTTCCACATCATACTTTCAACAGGCTTAGTTGTACGTTGGATGTATTTCGCGTTTTCCTTTTTATTATAGTAATTTTTAATGTCGCCATCTATTTTAAAATAGATCAACTGACCAATAGGCATGCCTGCATAAACGCGTACAGGATGAACACATGATATTTCAAGTGTCCAGGTATTGCAAAATCCTACATCTCCCTTGCCTGCCGTAGCATGAATATCTATACCCAACCTCCCAACACTGGATTTACCTTCAAGGAACGGCACTGAATTGTGCGTCTCAGTATATTCATCAGTAACGCCCAAATACAAGGTACCTGGTTGCAACACAAAGCCTTCCTCTGGAATCACGATTTCCTCAATTGGGTTATGCTTACGCGCATCGAGCACCTCAACTGTATAGGTAGCCAAATACTTGCCCAGATGCACATCGTACGAATTTGTACCCAATGAAGTACGCTTGAATGGTTCGATGACTATTTCACCATTTTCAATGCTTTCAAGAATTTGAATATCTGTTAAAATCATATGCGCTTCATTAAACTCAACGGAGGTATTATTTCGATGAGTGCGACAAAATTAGTATTATCGGGCTCATTCTTTTACAAATTATGCCTTTAATATTTCATAAAGATATACAGCATAACACAAGCATCGGCGTTTGGCATATTGAAGAAGCTCCTCAATTTTTTATTCAAGCATTGCAGTTGGATGAAAAGGAAGAGGCATACCTCGAAACTATGAAATCGCACCGCCGAAAGGAATGGCTCACAAGCCGTTATCTTGCTGATAAATTATGTGGTGGCAATTGCCGGATAAAAATCATAAAAGACACATTGGGCAAACCCAGTTTGGAAGATAAAACACACCATATATCCATTAGCCATTCCCGTGACAGGGTCGCTGTTATTCGTTCCGATGTTCCGGTTGGTATTGATATCCAGCATGAAGAACAAAAGATTGTGCGTATTCATCAAAAATTTATCCATACAGATGAAATTGCACGCATTGATGCATCAGCTTTGATTCCGAGTTATCATATTTTCTGGGGCGCAAAAGAGTCAATGTATAAAGCTTACGGAAAAAGAGAACTCGACTTCAGACAACACATGCACCTTTATCCGTTTAAATATTATCAATCCAATCTTGAATTATCAGGATGGGTTAGAAAAGAAGATATTGCTCAGGATTACCAAATTTTTACCGATAAACTGGACAAGTATTATTTGTCTTATTGCCTTTTAAATTATGATTAAACAAATAACAGCCTACACTCTATTAAGTCTGGTGTTCCTTATTATTTCTTGTAAAGAACCTGCCGGCCAAACTTCTCAGCATACAGAAATTGTTGAATTGCCAATTGAGTTCCTGGAGTTTTATGAGCAATTTCATTTAGACTCAACATATCAGATGGATCATATTGTATTTCCATTGGCGCAGAGAAGAGATGGTACCAAGTGGACAAAAGACACATGGGTTTTACATAAACCATTTGATTCTCTAGGTGGAGAATTTTCCAGAGATTTCACCAATATAAATGGTCTGATCATTGAAATAATGCAGGAAAAGACCGGAACCATAACCATTGAACGCCGCTACGCGGTCATGAATGATGCGTATCATCTGATTTATTATTCGATTAAAAGTACCTTTGGAAAATAACAACTTGAGCATAATCTTGTTATACATTTCCAAAGTAGAAGCATGAAATATATTATAAGTTTATTGGTAATCGGCGCATTCGCTATTGGAATGGCCTGTATACCATCTGAAGAAGCACCATCGAATAAAAACCCAATTTTATCAGAAATCTGGTATAAGGGTAAGGCTGAAATTTCAAGTTTTGAACTCAAGCAAAATAGATATGATGGCCTCCATGATGGTGAAATGGTAATGATTTTCGTTACTGAAGACTTTTTGCCAGATAAACAGGTAAAAAACGACAGTTACACGTCTGATAATTCCGTACCCGTAATTAAAAATAACCGAATCCGAAAATTTACAACCGGTGTGTACGATTATTCAATATACACTTCAGTGTTTACGGATGTCAGTCAACAGGATGAAGTAAACACCTATAAGGTTACGATGTCGTCACAAGATTGGTGTGGTCAATCTTGTGCACAACTCAATAATGTTGGCAGATACAATAAGGTCAGTGTGTTCTCATACTTTGAAAAAGAAGGAGACAGTGTGGAAAAGCTAAAAGATGTTTTGCTTATTGATGAAGTTTTCAATCTGATTCGGCTTGGAGAATCTTATTTGCCAGTTGGAACTGTCGAGGTCATGCCCCCATTTTTGTTCTCCAGATTAAAGCATGTGAAAGAGGCAGTTTATTCAGCTGAGGCATCTCTGTTAAAAACCGACAAAGGTCAAGCCATTTATACCATTGTAATTCCAAAATTGGATTATACACTAGAAATTGAATTTAACATGAATGCCCAAAGAGATATTCTCAGCATCAAAGAAAGTTATCCATCTGCCTTTGACGGTAAATTACGTACGACGGTTGCGACACGTAAAAACATCCAATGGCTTGACTACTGGAATAAAAACGGCGTTGAAGACGACTCCCTAAGAGCACAATTCAATCTGAATTAATGCCTCTGTCAAAAGAAAAATGTTACTACATATAACTCTCCATAGGCGGACAGGCGCAAACGAGATTTCTGTCTCCATAGGCATTATCAACCCTTGCTACTGAAGCCCAGAACTTATTTTGTTTCAAATAAGATAATGGATAAGCCGCTTCTTCCCTTGTATAAGGGTATGACCAATTATCAACTGTCAGTTCCTGCAAGGTATGTGGCGCATTGCGCAAAACATTATTCTCTTTATCATAACTCCCGTCAGCAACTTTATTGATTTCAGTTTTAATGGACTTCATCGCTTCGATAAATCGATCCAACTCATCTTTGCTTTCTGATTCAGTCGGTTCAATCATAATCGTGCCTGGTACAGGAAAACTCAATGTAGGTGCATGAAAGCCATAATCAATCAGTCTCTTGGCAATGTCCTCTGCAGAAATATCAAGCACTTTATAATCTCGAAGATCGAGTATTAATTCATGCGCACAGAAGCCGTTTTTGCCCGTATATAACACCTGATAATCCGACTCGAGTTTTGATTTGATGTAGTTCGCATTCAAAATCGCTATTTCGGTAGCATCCTTCACCCCATCCTGGCCCAACATTCTTATATAAGCATATGAAATTAACAGGATGCTAGCACTGCCATAAGCTGCACCGGAGATAGATTTGATTGGTGAACCTTTCACTTCTTCTGTAAAATGCCCCGGCAGAAATTCAGCCAGTTTCTCATTTACGCAGACTGGCCCCATGCCCGGGCCACCACCTCCATGAGGTATACTAAATGTTTTGTGAAGATTAAGGTGGCAAACATCAGCATGAATGTCACCTGGACTTGTCAATCCAACCTGGGCATTCATATTCGCACCATCCATATAGACAAGACCACCTGCTTCATGGATGCTATCACAGATTTCTATCACAGATTCTTCAAATACACCATGGGTCGATGGATAGGTAATCATGATTCCCGCCAGTGTTTCTTTATAGGTTTCAATTTTAGATTTTAGATCCGGTAAGTCTATATTTCCATCTTCATCACATGCAACGACAACGACTTTCATTCCAGCCATTATTGCACTGGCAGGGTTTGTGCCGTGCGCCGAAGATGGAATTAATACGATGTCCCTTGAGTTTTGATTATGTTTTTCATGGTAAGCGCGGATCAACATCAGTCCTGCATATTCGCCCTGGGCGCCAGAATTTGGCTGTAATGTACAAGCCGTAAATCCTGTAATTTCGGAAAGGTAGCGATCCAATTCCTTAAAAATCTGATAATAGCCTTCTGCCTGATCTTTTGGAACAAATGGATGCAGGTGACCAAACTCCGGCCACGAGACTGGTATGAGTTCAGAAGCTGCATTCAATTTCATTGTACAAGATCCAAGAGGGATCATAGAGTGCACAAGCGATAAATCTTTATTCTCTAATGATTTAATATAGCGCATCATTTTAGTCTCCGTATGATTGCTATTAAATATTGGATGCTCGAGATAATCAACATCCCTTTGGATATTCTGAGGAATGCCGTGCGCCTGACCATTGGAATCTGCGATACTTGAATCAGCACCAAAAACATCTACAATATCCTGGACATCTTCTGCTAAAACTGTTTCATCAATACTCAATGTAATCCCATTGTCCGTATAGAAGAAATTTATTTCCTTAGCCAATGCTTTTGCCCTGATCACTTCTTTTTCTTCGTTGCTCAGTTGAATGGACAATGTGTCAAAGAAGGTATTATTTTCAATCTTGTAGCCTGCAGACTTTAGTGCTCTGAAAATTTTCAATGTATTTTCATGTATCCTTTCGCCGATCCTGCGTAATCCGTCCGGACCATGATAACAAGCATACATTGAAGCCATGATAGCCAATAAGGCCTGTGCTGTACAAATGTTTGATGTCGCTTTTTCTCGTTTTATATGTTGCTCTCTTGTCTGAAGCGCCATTCTTAACGCTTGATTCTCAAGTCTATCCTGAGATACCCCGATTATCCTTCCCGGGATCTGTCTTTTAAACTTTTCGCTTGTCGCGAAATAAGCTGCATGAGGTCCTCCAAACCCCATTGGGATTCCAAATCGTTGTGTACTGCCTACAACAATATCTGCACCCCAGGAGCCTGGAGCTTGTAACATAGTCAAACTCATTATATCGGCGGCTACAATAAGCATTTGATTCTTTTCATGCATAGCGCTTGCCAGTGCTTCATATTGATGTACTGCCCCTTTCGAGTCTGGATATTGAATTATCACACCAAAGTACTCATCGCCATAATCGTAGTCAGCCCATGCGCCATATACTACTTCTATTCCCAAAGGAATAGCACGCCCTTCAACAACATCTTTGGTCTGTTGAAATACATCGTTGTCGATAAATATTTTATGAGCACCAGCTTTGTTCTTTTTATTGACCACCCCATGAGCCATAATCATAGCCTCAGCTGCAGCAGTAGATTCATCTAACAATGAAGCATTGGCCAATGGCATACCAGTAAGATCAATAATTGCGGTTTGGAAATTTAATAACGCCTCCAATCTACCTTGAGATATTTCAGCCTGATAAGGTGTATACTGTGTATACCATGATGGGTTTTCAAAGATATTTCTAAGTATCACGGAAGGGGTGAGCGTGCCGTAGTAGCCTTGTCCGATGTAAGAACGGTAAACCTTGTTTTTACCGGCTATGGTTTTTAGCTCACGCAAATATTCATACTCCGTTAAGGCTTTCGGAATCTTAAGTTCGTCTTTACTTCTAATCGAAGCAGGAACTGTTTTGTCAATTAAGGTTTGCAACGAATCTACTCCAATAGCAGATAACATTTCTTCGGTGGCATCTTGGTT
>JABDJE010000167.1 GCA_013002625.1 Saprospiraceae bacterium
GAGGTATATTGTTCAGAATCCGGATTAGCTGAAGGACGAGCTAAAGGTGAACGTGGCCGTACCATATTTCAGTTGCGCTCCTTTGCTCAATTGGTGGAAGAAGGCTCATGGGTAGAAGCAACAATTGATACAGCCATTCCAGATCGTCAACCCATTCCAAAACCCGATCTGCGAAAAATGAATATACCATTAGGGCCTGTGGTGGTTTTTGGAGCCAGTAATTTTCCTTTAGCGTATTCTACTGCAGGAGGTGATACAGCTGCAGCCTTGGCCGCCGGCTGTCCGGTGATTGTGAAATCGCATCCAATGCATGCAGGAACAGGAGAATTGGTTTCATTGGCAATAATAAAAGCCGCTATTAAAACCAATATGCCTGACGGCGTCTTCTCCAATTTGAACAGCTCCGGTATTGAGGTCGGAATTCAATTGGTGAAACATCCCAAAATAAAAGCTGTGGGCTTTACCGGAAGTATCAATGGTGGGAGGGCCTTATTCGATCTCGCTGCTCAGCGCGAAGAACCCATTCCTGTTTTTGCTGAAATGGGCAGTATAAACCCGGTTGTGATCTTACCAAAAGCGCTTGAACAAAGAGGTGATGAATTGGCTAAAACTTATGCAAAATCGGTGACGCTCGGCACAGGTCAATTTTGCACGAATCCAGGATTAATTTTAGGACTTAAGGAGCAATCACTGACTGACTTTACGAATAGCTTAGCTCAGGAAATTGTCAAAATCGAACCGTCATGTATGCTTCATCCTAATATTGCAGGAGCCTATGAAAGAAACAAAGAAATGATGTCCTCACAATCAGGCCTAAACGTGGTTTCTGAGAGCACAGATCAGCTGGATCCAAATTATGCCCGCCAGGCCATAACCACGGTAGAAGGGAAGACATTTCTAGGCAATACAAAACTTCATCAGGAGGTTTTCGGGCCATTTTCAATGATCGTTCAATGTGAAGATGCTAAAGAATTGGAGCAAATCATATCGCATTTAGAAGGGCAACTGACAGGAACTCTTATTTCGGAAGATGATGATTTGAATGTATATTCTGATGTTATATCAGCCTTGAAAAATAGAGTGGGGCGTATCATTTACAATGGTGTTCCAACTGGCGTGGAGGTTGTTCCGGCAATGCTTCATGGCGGGCCCTATCCGGCTTCAACCGACAGCCGTTTTTCTGCTGTTGGAATTCATTCGATAAGGCGTTGGGTAAGGCCCTTCAGTTATCAGGACTGGCCGGATCAATTATTACCGGATGAACTGAAAAACGAGAATCCTTTACAAATCTCCAGACTGGTGAACGGCAACTATACAACCGATAAAATTAAATAATCATGATAAATCATATTAGAGTTGCATGTATTACACTATTGCTCGTTTTAGGATGTCAATCCACCAAAGAAAGCAATGATTCTGATGCATTGAACGCTTTGATTACCGAGTACCAGGAATATGAGTCCTATGACGAAAATGAATATCCGTTAGGCTTATTCACCAAAGTGCATTATCAAGGCCAGGCCGATTATGCCAGGACCAAACTCGATGAACTTTCTGCCATCAGCACCGATAATTTAAAGGAAACCGAAAAGATCTCAGTCGAATTATTGAAGTTCATTCTTCAGGACCAAATCGATTATTTCGAATTAGAACGCTATTTAAATCCTTTGCTTTCTGACGCCGGCTTTCATAATAATTTAAATTATATGGTTCGTCCATTATCCAACTACAAACGGACAAGGGAATTTCTAAATAAACTGAATGCCATACCAAATTATGTTGATCAACATTTCTCAAATTTGCGTGCAGGATTGGCCAAAGGCGTATCACAGCCCAGAGTCATTTTTAAAGGCTATGAAAGCACCTACAATGATCATATAGTGGATAATTTTGAAGACAGTTATTTTTATTCACCATTTATGAAATTACCTAATGATCTTACAGAAGCTCAAAAAGATTCTGTTCTATCAGAAGCTAAAAAGGCGATTGAAACGAATGTCATTCCGCAGTTCAAACGGATCAAGGAATTTTTTGAAACCGAGTATCTCCCGAAAACCAGAACGACTTTAGGCGTTTCTGAAACTCCGAATGGCGAAAATTATTATCAGAATAGAATTAATTATTATACAACGAGTACGCAATATACAGCAGAAGACATTCACCAGATCGGACTTAAAGAAGTTGCACGCATCAAGGCCGAAATGGAAAAGATTATAAAGGGTTTGAACTTCGAAGGGAGTTTCGCCGATTTTCTTCAATTCCTGAGAACCGATGAACAATTTTACGCCAAAACGCCTAAAGAGTTGCTTATGATTGCCCGTGACATGTCAAAACGAGCCGATGAGCAATTGCCTCGATTTTTTAAGACGCTACCAAGAAAACCCTATGGGGTTGCCCCTGTACCAGATGCCATTGCCCCTAAATA
>JABDJE010000228.1 GCA_013002625.1 Saprospiraceae bacterium
TTTGAGACGTCATAACACGCGCCTGAACAGATGAAGTATGCGTCCTTAGTAAATTAGTGGTTGAATCCTTGAGGTAAAAAGTATCCTGCATATCTCGAGCCGGATGATCCTCAGGTGTATTCATCGCTGTAAAGTTGTGCCAGTCATCCTCGATCTCTCTCTCTTCCTCCACCACAAATCCAATCCGCTCGAAAATATCAATGATCCTGTTCATGACAATACTAACAGGGTGCCTAGAGCCTCCAAAGTCATTTTCCACTGGTAGGCTAAGATCTGCGTCGTCGGACTTGTCAGAACTGCCATTGGCCGAAATATTGGTTTGCAACGCCTTGAACTTACTTTCAGCTTGTTGCTTCAAAGCATTAAGAGCTTGCCCAAACTCTTTCTTCTTATCATTCTCTACGTTCCTCATTTCCCCAAAGAGTCCTTTGATGATATTCTTTGAGCCCAGGTACTCGATCCTGAACTTTTCAAGTTCATCTGCATCCCCCGGCTGAGCAGCTTCAAGAGCTTTTGCAATCTTATCTATCTTTTCAAAAACGCTCACTACAAATAATTTTGAAAAACAAAGTTACATTTCTTTTATACATGATTCCGACATGCAAGTGTTCAAATAGCTATTTTTGCGCCTAATTTGATCCTTAGACAAAAAATCACAACAGCCAAATAATAGCTTGGACCTCACTTTAACAGAAATATTAATCTCATTTATTGGTGGATTTCTAGCGGGTATACTTAACACCCTTGCTGGATTCGGCTCTATTATATCTTTGGCAATTTACATGGACTTATTGGGTATTCCAGGCCCAATCGCCAACGCGACCAACCGCATAAATGTTCTTGGTAGCAGTTCTATCAGCGCGGCAACTTTCTATAAAAATGATATGCTTCAACTGGTCAAGACGAGATGGATTCTTGCACCGGTTATCATAGGCGCTATAATCGGTATTTTTCTGGCAGTTCCGATAGATGAAGCACTATTCAAATCTGCTTTTAACTGGCTGCTCATTCCCATATTGATCATCTTGATATTAAATCCCAAGAAATTTCTCAAACCCGATGAAAATGCCAGCCCACCATCCAAATGGATCTTAGTTCCATTACTATTCTTGATGGGGGTATACGCTGGTTTTATTCAAATAGGTTTTGGGGTCATCTTTCTTATGATCATGGTCATACTTGGCAAACAGGATCTAATTAAAAGTAATGCATTAAAAGTCGCCGTTGTCGCATCCTACACGATTATCGCCGTGATAATATTTCAGTGGCAGGGTATGTTAATGTGGGGTGCTGGTATTGCATTGGCGATTGGTCAGGGTCTTGGTGGCTATATCACTGCTAGAAATGCATCAAGAATGAAAGGTGCCAATATCTGGGCTTACCGTTTGTTAATTGTAATTGTTGCGCTGGTAATCTTCAAAAATTTTGAACTCTGGAAGTTCTTTGTGTAAAACAGGCCCTGAAAGCTCAGGACCCGCTTTTAAAAAATTCTAACCACAAGTTCCTCTTCGATTATAGCTGTAAGTGTAACTCCTTCTTCTGAAATCACGGGTTCGCGGATAATACTGGGCTATTTCAGCTTCCAACTGGCGAATATTTCTTGCTTCCCTTCTGCTAATTCTTCCATCTCTCCATGCCCTCTCATAGCATCGGTTTAATTCCTGCCTGAGTCGCTTAACACGTTTGCGATCCCGCCTGCTTAGCCTTTGGTCATAGTACCTGACATCATGGGTGTGGCCATTGTAATGTCTGCTATCTTGATGCACCTTGTAATTATCCCAGTTCCCATTTCGATCACGATGGTGCGCATTTCCACGCTGAGAACTAAGAGATGCGGCAAATCCTATCATGAAGACGACTGTAATAAATTTCCATTTTTTCATTTTACTAAGTTTAGTTGTTAATACACTTATAATTCCTGCACTCGGGCAGGATTTGTCGCATTCAAGTGTGTCCAATATTGGACTTCTCCTATACGACGGAAATAAATTAAACAGGGTTAACTTGAGGTACCTGAGATTAACTGAATTTTAACTGGATGGATACATAAGAGTTATATGCATTAACATTCATTTCCCGAGGGCATGCTATATTTTTATTATTCTTAACTTCCGTAAATTATTTTAACAAGTTGAATAAGGACCTCTAAAAATGATAAAAGAGAAGTACGAAAAAATATATAATGAGTCATATATAAACCTCAATGAACAACAAAAAAGAGCGGTTGACAGAATTGAGGGTCCTGTTCTCGTAAATGCCGGACCTGGGACCGGCAAAACACAAATTCTAGCTGTCAGAATCGGGAAGATATTATTAGAGCAGGACGTATCTCCACATAATATATTGTGTCTAACCTATACGGATGCAGCCACTATTGCCATGCGCAACCGTCTTGTTGAAATCGTTGGGCCTGAAGCCCACAAGATTCATATCTATACATTTCATGGATTCTGTAACCAGGTGATTCAGGAAAATCTCGATTATTTCGGTGGTTATAAATCACTTGAACCAATATCTGATCTAGAGAGGGTCGACATCTATCGCAACATTCTGGATGGACTGGATGATGAGCATCCGCTCAAGCGATTTAAGTCTGATCGTTATTATGAGGTATCCAGACTGCGCAATCTTTTCGATATGATGAAGAAAGAAGATATGGACACTGTGCCAATGCACGAGGCATTGACTCTTGCGCTTGAACAAGCAAAGTTGGAAGAGCGCTTTTATGCAAAACGAAAATACACGCACCCCAAAACAGGTATAACATTTCAAAAGGGTGATTTTCGTTTTGATAATTATGAGAAGTATGTAAAGGAATTTGATTTACTTAAAAGTGCCATTGATCTATTTCCCGAACTAGACAAACAGCTCAATAAAATTGGGCGCTATGATTATCAGGATATGATACTTTGGGTCATTAGAGCCTTTAAGGATGATTCTGATCTGCTGGCACAATATCAGGAGCGCTATCTTTATTTTTTAGTGGATGAATTTCAGGATACAAATGGCGCTCAAAATCATTTGCTGGATTTACTCATTCAATTTTGGGATCAACCCAATGTTTTTGTTGTCGGTGATGATGACCAGGCCATATATAAATTTCAGGGTGCAAATCTCAACAACATCATTGATTTCACAAAGAAATACGACCCCTACACAGTCGTACTTGAAGAAAATTATAGGTCAAATCAAGACATTCTTGACCACGCCAGGATATTGATTGAAAACAATGAAGAAAGATTGGTTAATCATTCAAAAGATCTAACCAAGTCTCTGAATGCCAAAGGGCCTTACGCCGACACAAACAACAAACCAAAGATTTTAGCCTTTCAAAAAATATCTGAAGAACTCACATATATTGCTCAATCCATTGAGAACCTGTACTTGAATGAACCTTCAATTTTGCCTGAAATTGCTATCATATACCGTAACCACAGACAGGTTGAAAATTTAGTTCAAGTATTCGAAAAAAGAAACATTCCACTCAATATTAAAAGAAAGGTCAACGTATTGGAGCTGCCATTAATTACTGGTCTTATCAACATATTAAGGTTTGTTGCAGATGAACACAAAACCTATGGTAGAGGTCAGCACAGGTTATTTAAAATTCTGCATTACAAATTTTGGGGAAATCAGCCATTGGATGTAGGTAGAATTGCAATGTATTGTCAGCAACCCGATAAGGAGGGTAAATATCCTGACTGGAGAGCAGTGATTCAAAATGAAAATATTTTAAATCAACTTGAGCTCAATGATTCATCAAAAATTCTTGATACCGCTCAGACATTGGAGTCATTGATTCAGGAAGCAGGGAATATCACACTTCAGTCGCTTTTCGAAAACTTAATAAATCAAAGCGGCTTATTAAGAACAATAATGCAGGGACCAGACAAAGCTTGGGATATTCAGGTTTTGAATACCTTCTTTAATTTCATAAAAGATGAATCCGCCAGAATGCCGGAATTAAATCTCAATGAACTTCTGGATATGGTTGATAAGATGAATGAAAATGGCATCGAACTTCCAATAAATAAAATCATCAGCTCTGACATGGGTGTTAACTTTATTACAGCCCATTCAGCTAAAGGACTCGAATTTAAAATGGTGTATATGCTTGGGTGTACGAAAGATATTTGGGACAAGTCTTCGGGAGGTCGGCATAAATTTAAATTACCAACAGGTTTTAATGCAGATGGTGAAAACACAGCTGAAGATGAGAGACGCTTGTTCTATGTCGCCATGACGCGTGCTAAAACAAATTTATTTATTACTTATTCAGAGCGGAAAGAAGATGACAAAGAGTTGGGCGCATCAATGTTTGTTGACGAAGTACTTTCCCACCCTGAAGCTGAAAAAGAAAAAACAGCGGTGGCACAAGACAATGTGATTGAATTTTATTACAGTCTTATGCTAAAAGAGGAAAAACAAATCCCGTTGGTTGAAAAATCTCTGATCGACAATTGGCTGAAGTCTTATAAAATGTCTGTCACCCATTTGAATAAATACTTAAAATGCCCGCTCAGTTTTTACTTTGAATCTGTTCTGAGGGTGCCGCATGCAAGAAATGCATCTTCAGGTTTTGGTAATGCGGTTCATCATGGATTATGGGCTTACTTTAATGCTGTATTGAATGGGCAGCCTAAAGCCATTACGACATTACAAAGTTATTTTGAAGAAGGTATGTCAAAGTATAAGTCTCATTTCACCGATGAAGAATTTGAAAGTTATACGATTCATGGAAAGAAGGTCATGCATGCAATTCATGAAGAAAAGGCTGAGCAGTGGTTCGGTGTCTCAAAGATGGCATTGGAGGAGAAGATTGACCACGCCGAATATCAAGGTGTGCCACTTAAGGGATTTCTGGACAAGGTAGAAATCTATGATCACCATGTTCATGTGGTTGACTATAAAACCGGGAAGTTCAAATATTCGACGGCCAAGTTAAAACCACCCAGTGACCGGGATTCAAATGGCGGTGACTATTGGAGGCAATTGGTGTTTTATAAAATCCTTTTGGACAGCGATAAAAAACACAATTGGCATATGGACAAGGGTGCCATCGAGTATATTGAACCCGACACTAAGACTGGCGAATTCAAATATCATGAAGCTGTAATTACCCAAGACCAAATAGACACTGTCGGTCAGCAAATTGTAGAAACATTTGAGAATATCAAAGCCTACCAATTTGATAAGACCTGTGCTGAAGATGATTGCGCCTGGTGCAATTTTGTACAAGACAACTACACTCTGGATTCAAACCTGATCGATGAAGAATATGGGCACAGTGATTAACTCAATTCTGAATAATTTTTAATCCTATGTGGAAGGTCATAGACATCCTGATTGTTATTTGTTTTTGCTATTTTATATATGTTCAATTCAACGATCAAGATGGTCTATTATGGGTTCTTGTCTATAGCATTCCGCTGGCACTTGCTCTGCTTTCAATCTTCAAAAAGTCTTCATTAAAATTAACCGGGCTTGGATTGATATTATTCGGAGCTCTATCAGTTTTTCAGGTTCCGACGCTGGTGGAGTGGATGAATCAAGGCCGTCCTGCATTTTTAGATTACCAGCCCACCAATATAAAGATTGCAGAAGAAATGCGGGAACTATTGGGCATGGTTATCAACACAATTGCAATTGGTATACTGCATTGGCAAAACAAGCTAAAGCAATAAAAATATCCCCGGATGTGATCATCCAGGGATAATGTATTAAAGCAACTTTATTAAAGTTACCGTTCGTTAGCTATTGGTATAACGAACAGAATATCTTAAATGTCTACAGTCTGGTCCGATTAATTTACTCTTGAAGATTCTTCTTCAAGTCCGGTACTCCGGTTTCTTGACCGCTTCACTTCCTGATTACCGAAATTATAGCTTACACTCAAGGTGACTCTTTGACTATCCCAATTTCCAGCGCCTTCTCCACGCAAACCGTCAAACTCACTGAATCCGCTCCATCCCGTCTGGAAAAAGATATCATCTGCTGCGAGCCTCACATTCATCTGATCGTTGAAAAACTTCTTTTGAACACCTAGGTTAAGTGACCAACTGGTGTCATATTCGAATACACCACCCCAGATACCAGGGCCTGAGAACCATCCACTTATTTCAGCTCTGAAGCCTTTCGGCAGATTAAATGTGTGTTGTTGATAAATATTATAAGACCAGGCTTGCAAGTCTACAATAACACCATCGCCATAGTCTGCTTGGTTGTCCTTGAAATTTGCATTAACATTGAAATAGGCATTCCACTTATTACTAAATTGAACCGGTGCAGAAATATTGAATGCGATAACAGTCTGCTCGGCGAGGTTGTCCCAATTGATGAATCCCGCACGTGGGTCGCTGTCATCCGGACCGATCAAGCGTGTAATCTGATCCAGGGTCTTACTGTATGATAATTTGAAATTATATCTATAGTTAAGCGTATACCCGAGTTCCATATTATTAACAATTTCGGGTTGTAAAAATGGATTCCCTTTGCTGAAGGACAACTCACTTATCTGGAATTTAAAAGGGTTTAAAACATTATAATCCGGTCTGTTGATGCGACGTCCATAGTTTAGATTAAAGACATGTTCAGGTGCCAACTGATACGTCAAACCAATGTTTGGAAAAGCACTCAAATAATTGAGTTCAACCGGGGGTTCATTCAGATCTTCAATAAATGCCATTAATTCTCCGGTCGCATCGGTTTGCTCTAATCTTAATCCAGATGTAAAGCTCCATCTTTCTCCCAAGGATCTATTATAGTTGATATAACCGGCATAAACCATTTCATCATAATCGAACTGGTTGGACTTAAAGTCATTTCTTGTGCTAAGCCCATCCACTACATCGTAAAATAGAAATGTATTATCTGTTGTAACCTTACTTAACTTGGTTCCAAATCCCAGTTTACCGCCCAAAGCATCTGTTTCATAATCCACCTTAAAAGTGGATATGTCGATCTCAACAGGTGTATCAGTTGTATTTAAAGATTGACTTGTGATCATAGTTTCCATCGGATCGTAATAATCATTAGGTTGACTATTCATAGCATCATTGCGATAACGCCCATAATCCAAATCAATATTCAACGATTGTTTCCCATTATCAAACCTGTAATTCAAATTATATGTGGAATTGTCCCGATCACTTTCAGAATTATTCTCTGCGATCAAAATGCTATCAATAGATGTAGAACCAAATGACGCGATCTCGTTTCTATTGTTCGAATTATTTTCTCCAGACTGTGTTTGTCCACTTACGAGAAATCCAATAATATGATTCTCAGCAACAAAAAAGTCTGTTCCCCATCGAAAATTGTAAGACCTACTTCCACTATCAAAAGTTGTAAGTTCCTGCATGTCGAAGCCGTTCTGTAAATTTCTGAAGGTTATTTCTTGCCAGCCATTTCTGTTTGAATATCCCAACAAGCCAAAGCTGTTCATGAATTTATTTCGGTGGTTTCCGCTCAGGTTAACATTCCCTCTGGTACGTCTTCCTTGACTGATCGTACTGCTCACGGATCCATTTGTACCCAGGCTTTTATCTTTCTTAAGTCGGATGTCTATTATACCGGCATTGCCTTCTGCCTCATACTTGGCTCCGGGGTTAGTAATAATGTCAATCTTATCTATCTGTTCTGCGGTTAAATTTTCAAGGTAGGCCGTCAGGTCAGCACCTCCAAGAGGTAAGCGCTTGCCATCAACATAAATCATTACACCGCTTCTTCCAAGTACGGTGATATTTTGATTGTTATCAACCAACACACCAGGCGCTTTACGTAATAGACCTAATCCGTTATCACCCGAACTGTTGATTGTTCCCTGAACGTTAAATACAGTTCGATCAGGCTTGACTTCGACAATGGCACGATTGGCCGTAACAACCGCCGCCTCTAACTCAACAGCGTTTGATGCAAAACGTACTGCGCCTAAATCAATACTTGATTCATTGATCAGGTCAATATCATCAACATTGAGTTCACTAAGCCCAACATAACTTGCAGAAAGGAAGTAATCATTGGCTTCAAGGCCAGAAAATTTAAAATTTCCACTGTCATCTGTAGTTTCAACTTTGGCCATCGATGAATCTGCGGCTGCATACAGCACAACATTTGCAAATACGACGGGTCCATCATCTGGATCAAGCAATTGGCCTTTTAAAGACCGGTCTTGGCTAAATATTGCCATTGGCAATATTAATAACAGGAGTAAAGCAGCATTTTTCATAGACTAATTCTAGATTTTTTGAATGTAGTATCAAAGTTGAGGAATATTTTATCGCCACCTTTATTTATAGGATGAACCGTTAAAAAAAGTCTATGATCAGCGAAATCCGGTGGATGGAATCTTTAGATTTTTACAAATTTGAGGGTTTTAAGGTGTGATCTGTCTGATTTTGAAGTCAAATCAAGGTAGTACAAACCAGTACTTAGTGCACTGAGATCAAGTGCCTTTCCCATCCAATTTACCGTGTAGCTTTTTCCAGTTAAATCATAAAGCCTGTAATCCCAATCCCCTTGTTCAGATAGGTATGAGAGATTTTGTGTCGGATTGGGGTAGCAACTAATTTTGGTATGAACTTCTGTTTTGCTAAGTGATGTAGAGGCGCCTAAATTGTAGGTCATCAAACCCTTGCCATATGTTGCTGCTTCAAGTGTTCCATTTATATGATAATCCAGGTCTAAAACAGTTAATGCTTCTGTACCATTGCCAAGTATTCTCCAATCCTGCCCGTGATCATTACTAACAAATACACCAGCATCAGTAGCCAGATAAATATATTCTGGATTTTGAAAATCTAGTTGAATATCATTGACTGGAATATCTGGCAGGTCCTGACCAATATCTGACCACGAAAAGCCATAGTTGTCTGAGTAATAAACCTGCGATTTCATTTCACCAAACCTGAACCCCGAAACTGTTACGTAGACACCTGACATTGACAATGGATCATGCTTGACCGATG
>JABDJE010000234.1 GCA_013002625.1 Saprospiraceae bacterium
CATTCTTGCCGCTCGATAAGCCCCAACGGTATGCTAGCCTATGAATATGTGTATCCACAGGAAATGCAGGAACACCAAATGCCTGAGACATCACGACTGATGCTGTTTTATGGCCTACACCTGGCAATTCTTCCAATGCGTCGAAACTCTGAGGCACTTCCCCATTATATTTTTCGATAAGTATTTCAGATAAGCGATGTATAGCTTTTGATTTTTGCGGACTTAATCCACAAGGTCTGATGATGGATTTGATATGATCGACATCAAGCTTAACCATTTCGAACGGTGTGGAAGCCTCTTGAAATAGCAGTGGAGTAATTTCATTCACTTTTTTGTCCGTACACTGAGCTGAAAGGAGCACCGCAATCAGCAATGTGTAACTATCATGGTGATCCAAAGGTATAGGGACCTTTGGGTACAAGTCCTCCAGAATATTTGTAATGGCCTGAACTTTCTCTGCTTTGCTTATTCTAGTCATGTAGTTCTGTTAGAAATTGCATGATATCAACACCATCTGCATATTGGGTCAAAGAAGGGCTTTGTGCCTCTCCATAATTCACGCAATTCAAGTTTCCAATGGCTCTCTGACTAACAACACATTGAATTGCATCCTTGTTTGCTACAAGATCAGATTCCAATTGATTTAAGTCCGTGAAATACTCGTAATGCACTGAGGCTATTCTTGAAGTGATATCACGTGATTCCCTGACAATCAGAAAGTTATTTGTTAAGAATTCAATTTGATTCAAGAGGTATAAAGCATTGCTGTAATCATAATTGTTTTTATACTTATTGTGATATATGACATCTCCATAAGACACAATAGCATCGAAGAAACGCTGGATTTCAAAACCATCCTCAAGATATAGTTTCGATACATTTCTACATCCTAACCCAAAGTAGGTGAATATGTCCTTCCCTAAATTCGACAATGCTTCCTTCGAAATCGAATTGGGCACTACAGCCACGGCATGCCTGTTCCTTCGTATAATATTGGGTAGGTGACCAAAATATTTTGAAAAATAGTTTCCGGTTGAATTGGACCCGGTGGCAATCATTGCATCTATGTCATTGAGTCTGTCAACGACTTCAAAATATGAATTACTTCTTGCATCAAGTCTCTTCAATTGGCTTATGATAAACTGCATCATCACTTCATCCTTTGAAGACAATTTTACTTTGGCGACATGACCTGAAATAAAAACTGATAACAAATCATGGAAGCCAACCATAGGTATGTTTCCAGCAAGAATAAGCCCTACATTTTTTTTATACTTATCGGAAATATTGTAATTATCAGACCATGCTTTTAGCGCCTCCTTTTCCAAAAAGTTTTTACATACAGCATCGATCGCATGGCGGACACTCGCTTGTGTAAACCAAGGATTATGCAAGGCAGCTTTTGAAATGGTTACATCAAGTTCGTCATCCCCTTTAGAAAGCAGATCACCTAATTTTGACATTAATTCAATGCGTTCTTGTAACTGCATTAATTTCTAGATTTTTGGTGCGTTACATAATGCTTCCACTTTTCTAAGACTTCAGTCATATCATCTGGGAGCTCTGAATCAAATCTCACATATTCATTAGTATGTGGATGAATAAAACCCAATGACTTTGCATGCAAAGCATGTCGAGGAATTATATTAAAACAGTTATGAACAAACTGTTTGTATTTACTGAATACAGTGCCCTTCTTAATCTCCCTTCCTCCATACTTTTCATCACTGAATACGGGGTTCCCTATGTGTGAAAAATGGACTCTTATCTGATGGGTTCTCCCAGTCTCGAGCCTACATTTCACCAATGAGACATAATAGAGATCCTCCAATGTTTCATAATGCGTCACCGCATGTTTGCCAGCTTCATTTTCAGGAAAGACATACATTTTCAGGTTATCATTAGGATGTCGACCAATGTTTCCTTCAATGGTCCCTTTTAGTGGATCGGGCTCACCCCAAACCAATGCAACATACTCTCTCTCAATAGTATGATCAAAAAACTGCTTAGCCAATCCAGCCATAGCTTCTTCATTTTTAGCTACAACCATGAGCCCTGAAGTGTTTTTGTCGATTCTATGGACGATTCCCGGACGGTCGATATCATTCCCAGGCATTGTTGGCATATCATTTTTACCCATATAATGGACCAATCCATTCACCAATGTACCAGTACGATTACCTACGCCCGGATGCACAACCATACCGGGTGGTTTGTGGATAATGATGATATGATCATCTTCATAAGTAATATCTAAATCCATCTCTTCCGGCAAGGCCTGGATACGTTCTTTAGGCTCTGTGGGCATAACCACCGTGATCACATCATGCGGTCGTACTTTGTAATTGGACTTAACAGGACTGTCATTTACACGGATATAGCCTTCGGTGGCCGCAGCCTGAATTTTAGACCGTGAAATCCCTTCTATCCTTTCAAAAAGAAATTTATCAATACGCATGGGTCCTTGTCGCGGATCCGCCACAAATCTCATATGCTCATATAAGGACTCTTCTGACATGAATTTATCTTTTATAAAAAAGTGAATGATATACCAACCTGAAAACGGATATAGTTAGTCTGACTGGTTTCATTTCTGAAATTATCCAAAGGTACTATTTCATCTTCTCCATCCTGATATTGGTATGTTACTGTATTCCCTCCATAAAAACTACACTTGGTCACAAGGAAAAACTGTTGAACAATTTGAGTTGTGAAACCAATACCCAAGCCGTATGAAAGTGCAAAATCAAATTCATTAAAATCGAAATCCGAACTATTATCTTCATCAAAATAATAACGTGTAGTGGTTGTAGTGAAGAAATTTGAACCAAATGAAAGTTCTGCAAAGGGTTCAATACGCCAAAAAAAGAAATCAGGATAATATCTTAACATAAACTGTGCACCAAAAAAATTAGAACTGGTTAGGTCTTCAACCTCTTCTACGCCATTGAAATAGGTGTTCCTATCTGAATCAATATGAGCCCAATTCATTTGCACACCCCAAAATGAATAATCTTGCTTATTGCGTTCCCAATAGTAGGCTGCTGTCAAACCAAATAAGGTTTGATCCAGGTCGCGCCCAAAGTTGTATACAGGTATAATGGGATCAAATGTAAATTCGAAGATTTTTGCTTTATAAGCCTGATTCAAGATGCTGTCTGCTTCTTGGGAATTTAAAGGAATCAATATACCCAGCATGCTTGCGATTAATATCAATAAAGCACAGTTAATTCTATTTCGAATATGTGTAATTTCGAATTCCATATAGTTGCCAACAAAGTTAAACAATATAGATTCATAATTATTTGAGACAAACAGATTGAAATGAATTCGGAAAAAGGAAATATGCGTTTTGAAACAATTTGTGCCCAAGAATTAAAAGACATCAAAAGCGGTGATCCTCATGTCTTGCCAATTCATGCAACCTCCGCTTTCTCCTACGAGAATATCGATGATTCCATTGATGTTTTCACCGGTGAGAAAGAAGGCTACGTGTATACAAGGTATGGTAACCCTACTATTAGTGCCGTTCAAAACAAACTGGCACAACTTGAATCATTTGGCACCGACCTGGAGGCATTCTGTATTATGTGTAACTCGGGCCTCGCTGCCATTTCTACATTATGCATGAGTTTACTGCAAGAAGGCGATGAATTAATCACCCAAGGAAATCTTTACGGCGGAACGACAGAGATATTTAAAAGTATACTTTCTCGATATGGCATCAAGGTCCATTTTACAGACCTCAAAAACCTGGACGTCGTGGATAATATTATCCGCCAGAATCCACGCATCAAGATGATGTACTTTGAGACGCCGACGAACCCAACCTTATCTTGTCTGAATATAAAGGGTCTAACACATCTATGTAGACAACACGATATTGTTTCAGCAATCGATAATACCTTTGCAACGCCTTATCTGCAGCAACCCTTCAAGCATGGGGTTGATTTCGTCGTTCATTCAACAACAAAGTTCATCAATGGGCATGGTAATGCCATAGCCGGGGCAATCATTGGGAAAAGTGCATCACATAAGAAGAAGGTATGGAACACGATGAAGTTGTTGGGAACGAATACAAATGCCTGGGATGCCTGGCTGACACATACGGGTATAAAAACATTGCCCCTTAGAATGGACAAGCATTGTTTTAATGCTATGAATTTGGCACATTACCTCGAAGCCCATCCAAAAGTCAAAAAGGTAAACTACCCAGGGCTTGAAAGCTTTGAAGACCATCAGATCGCCAAAGATCAAATGTCACAATTTGGTGCCATGCTCAGTTTTGAGATAGATGGTGGTGTGGAAGCAGCCAAGCGCTTTATGAATAATACCAGGCTCTGCAGCATTACCAGTACGCTTGGTAATGTTGATACACTCCTACTGCATCCGGTCACCGCATCCCATCTGAATGTATCACAGGAAATCAGAGATCAGTTTGCCATTACAGATGGCTTGATTAGGGTTTCTGTTGGCATCGAAAATGTTGAGGATTTGAAAGAGGACTTTGAGAGGGGGTTGAAATAATTGAGCGCTTTAAGTGTTGGAGGTGCGTTTTAAGTTACAAACCTGCATTTCAGAATCTATAATTAGGTTTAAGTTTCAAACTTAAACCTAATACTCCAATTGAACTTAAACTTAATTATAGATAAGGTGACATCTAATAGTGAGTCGCATATATAATCACTTCTCCACCAATAGTATCTCTACCCTTCTGTTCAGTGTTTTATCTTCTTCCGTAATCTCAGGGTATATCAATTTACGAGAGCTGCCGAATCCTTTGTATGAGAGTCGGTCTGGATCAATGCCTTTCTTGACAAGGTATTCATAAATGTTTTTAGCCCGCATGATAGAGAGCTCATATTTGTTGGTATCCAAATCAAGTCCCTCCTTTTGATTATTAAAATCAACACAACAGATATGACCATGAATTTCAATTTTTACTGAAGGGTTTTCAGTTAGCAAGTCCAGCAGGCGCTTGAGCTCAGGAATGGACCTTTTTAAAAGATAATGACGCCCGGGCTGGAAGTTGAGATTATTGAATACAATTCTTTCACCTGCTTCTGCCTTACCTAACGCTTCAATAGCATCAGAAATATTTCTATTCACCACACTTAAAGTCACAGACCTGTGATCCTGTACACCACCTTCTTCATCTTCATAGCCATTATTTGCTAACTCACCTTCAGATTGCGTATAAATTGAATCCAGCAAAGCCTCATATTTTAAGTTAAGGTATTTTACTACCCCTTCGACACGTGCATCAGATATCTTTTGATTATATTCTACTGACCCCAGAAAGTCAGCTGACCCAATTATTCTCAAACTTGCTTTTTTCAAGCTATCGAAACGGGCTTCTATAAAAGCATCCAACTGTGCCTCGTGATAATCACTCAGGCTTGTAACATCGATGTCATATTTCAATACAAGAGAAGTAGTATCCTGAGCCATTAGCGTAGATGCACTAATAAAAACAAACAAAATGAATATGAAATACTTCATAAGTTTACAACTCAATATAGCTTAAATTATTTCCTTCCTCGCTTGCCCAATTCAACAACCCTCAGATGCTCCACCTTGCCTTTATTGCATTCAAACAGCAGCATTGTGCGCATGGCATGAAAACCTGAATGACCGCATGCACCAGGATTCATGTGCAGAAGTTCAAGCTTATGATCTCTTACAACCTTACAAATATGTGAATGTCCGCATATATAAACATCGGGCCTATTTGCTTCAAGTAATGCTTTAACTCTCGCTGTGTAACGGCCGGGATAGCCGCCAATATGTGTCATAAATACCTTAACACCGTCGCATACAAAGAACAAATCCAATGGTGCTGCCGATCTTATCTGATGATCATCAATATTACCGTATACTGCTTTGACTGTTGTGAAGGCTTCAAGTTCTTCCAACAAGCTTAAACTCCCAATATCGCCGGCGTGCCAGATCTCATCGACAGAATTAAGATGTGTTTTGACATCCGGCCCCAGATAACTATGGGTATCAGAAATGAGTGCAATGGACTTCATGCTGCAAGTATGCGATTTCTATAGAAAATAAAAAAGCCAGACAATTCAATTGACTGGCTTTTAGTACAAAAAAGAACACAAAATTATTTAACCACGATCATTTTTCTTGTTACGATGTCTGTTGGGCTTTCTACACGGTAGAATAATACACCCTGTGCATTAAGTTCAGCAGCATCTATTGTAAATGCATTGATTCCTTTCTCGAATACTTTAGAATCTTTGTATACGAGTCTTGCACTTGCATCAAATATCTTTATTGATACCATTTGTCTTTGTGGGTTTGAAAATGCCACATTTGTAGTTTCCGCAAATGGGTTAGGTTCGTTTTGGAACACCTCGAATTTTTCAGATACATCATTCAGAGATTCAGACATCACCATTGTCAAAGGCTGGGTTGTCCAATCTGTTGTATACAACTCCGCATCCGCCAGACTTGAATTAAGTTCCAAGACATCAGCGAGCGATCCATCTGCTTTCGCCTCGAAGTAGGCAGTGAACAGAATATCATTTTCACGCATTGACCACCCTTCTGTATCATCGTAACTGATAGTTATGATTCCTTTCTTGGAATTTAGAAGTGCAAAGTGTTCCTGGCTTAAGTCAATCACACCTCTGTCTATACCTTCAAATAATAAACTGTATTCATCGAATTGTAGCGTAAACTGTATGCCTAATGCATCTATGTTTTTACCGATTTGAATAGGCACTGCTACCAAATCACCTTTTCTGAATTTCGAATTCTCAGTCGTGAGGTAAGTTGTATTACTTTTCTGATTCACACCTGAGTTCATTCCAGAATCCATGACAAGTGAATTGTTCACGTCGCCCACTTTTACACCTACAAAATCTGCCGACATATTCATTTCATCCATTTCGTATAGAGGCAAACTACCAGGATAATCCCATGGTGCCAATGGATCAACGAATTCATAGTTTTCAGGCATAAAAACCCAGGAGTCATTCTCCGGAAATTCTTCAAAAATTCCTAGTATAAGTTTTCTTAATTGAATCAGATCGATAGCAGATATCGCACCATTGGCATCTATATCTGCTGCAATCATTTTATAAGGACTATCCAATAAGTCCTGCCCCAGAATATGTTTTTGAATCAATAACAGGTCTAATGTTGATACCCCATTCAAAGGTTCATCATTGCTGTAAGGGGCTATCTCATATATTCCAGTAGTCATTACACTTTCGAATGCATAATTACCATTCTGTCCAGTCATCTGCATTTCTGAAGACAAGCCTTCCATATCTTTTAATTCCACCATAACCTCCTCAATCGGATCTGACATCGGTGTCATGATTTCACCACCTACAACCGTCATACCACCCTGGTCAGTACAGTGGTCATGATTATCCTGAAGGTTGAGAACTACTTCGCACGAAGCGAAAGATCCGCTTTCATCTACAACAAATACTTCAATATCTATGCGTTCTGAAATGCCATCAGGAATATCACTGCAATCGAATGCACGCGATGGTTGTGGATAACTTGTATTATCCGGACTGACAAATGAGAAGTTCAATAGATCTGCGCTATTACATCCTCCAATACTTTTCAAATCAAAATCAGAAGCCCATACAACTGTACTTTGATTCGAGTTGATCGTCCATACCAATTCTGATCGGCAAATAGGAATAGGTGCTTTATCTGACTTAATGGTGAAATAGAAGGTGCAGTAATTTGATGCACCACCGCAATAGTTTTGAGCGAAGTATGTAATCTTATGCTCTCCTGCCGGATAAATATCACTGGCATCATTACCATTACCAGAGAAATCAATGGTTCCATTATTGAATGCATCAATTTCCCACCGCACTTCAAATGTAGCCTGACAAGTATTTGATACGCCAACTGCAAGGTTGACATAAGCATCACATGTCGGATTAGATGTATTTACCGTAAGGTCAGCCGGACACGAAAATTCCGCTACCGCTGAATTACTAATATTTATTTCCTGAACATGCGTCAGTTCATGTTGCCCAGGGAAGTTAGGCTTATACCTGCACCAATCTACGACCTTCCACCTTCTCAAAATCGTGTAACATACACCATCCTGATAATTGGCAATAGGCGCGTCATCATGATAACTTACCGCAATATTTGAACAATCAAATGGTTTGGTAGGAATTGGCTTACCTGTGAAGTCAGGATAAGTATTTGGACCAAATGCACATTCATCAATCGTTACATCAACAGGGAACTCAAAGTCTCCCGGTTCAAGTATTTCATTGTTTTGGTTTGGATCAATAAAAATTCTTTGTTCACATGTTGTTAGAGTGCTGCCATCAGTGTCGATTACATCGACAGTTCTAATGATTGTCCCTGTATTACACGCGAGATCAAAGTCTTCAATATTAAACCAGTCGTCACCAAAATGGATTCCTGAATCACATCCATTTTCACCTGTAGGTACACCGATTAAATCTCTGTCTGTATAATCATCACCGCAATCAAGGGTCACGTCAGCTGGACATTCAATTTGAGGTGTTGCATAATTGTGCACAGTTACAACACCGAGGCATTCGCTGAAATTGTCTTTTTTATCATACGCCCTTAATCGGATTGTAAGTGTCTCACCCAGATCTTCACAGCAAAAGTGTACGCTTGGATTCCAATCGTATAATCCACTTTCATTGTATCCCGGACAAGAACTGTTTTCTCGTTGCACTTCGAAATAGCTAATCTCTCCACAAAAATCAAAACTGCCGTCATCAAATGTCTCTGCGAAAACTTCGGTAATGCCCGTTGAAGTGAGTTGAACTTTGGTATATCCTTCGCAAATAGCATTTGGTGCCGTCATGTCCTCAACATTAACGACAAATTCACAACACGCTGAGGTGTGGATACTGTCAATAAGTTCGGGCATTTCTTCAGTAAGTGTAGATCTGTTGCCACAGTCATCACTGTAACAATAACGCACAACGATATCATCCTCTATATCTGGAATCACAAATAAGCTGTCTTCAGATATGGGTACTGGGTACCAGATACCTACTTGCGGTAGACCATGACCAGCCGTCTCTGTTAAATACTCAACAGTTACGGACAAGGGTTCAGAACATTCATCTATGACTTTTATAGCTGTCAAGTCGCTAAGAAGCCCATAAGGATCCAGTTCTACATCAGTTATACAATTGTACCAGTCTTGTGGATACCATACCGTGTCGGCAGGACATTCCACTACAGGTGATCTGTTGTCAATTATTTTAATTATCTGACCACGTGTAACGGATTCTCCGCTGCACCAGTCAATTATAAACCAGTCTCTTAACAACTTGCGTTGTGCGCCACATTGGTCATATTCTATATCGTTGTAATAGAAATTAATATTTGGACAAAATACCCCACCTGGATATCCTGTTAATTCCGGTGATACATCATCAAATATGCTGCAGTCATCATCATACTCAACGACATAATCATCTGGAAATACGATGTTCTTCAGCGCCAAAGGCTCTACGAATACTTCCTGAAAACATTGGGCTCTGAAAC
>JABDJE010000261.1 GCA_013002625.1 Saprospiraceae bacterium
GGATGAGGCTGCCCACTTAAGGAGGCAGAAAAAATTAGAATGAATAGGTAGGAATAGAAAACCGAAATACGCATATTGAGTTATCTTTTAAACTAAAGTCTTTGTCCGATACACCTTTTTACATCCAGTATCATGAATTAAACGAAGCGAAATACAAAAACGCTTGGGAGTTTCAGACATTATTGCATAATGAACTAAAAGCTCCTAAGTTCAATAAAAATGCTTCGAATCCTTCTAAAAATAAAACATTTTCACCTAACCATCTTGTTTTATGTGAGCATACGCCTGTTATTACCATGGGTAAAAGCGGCAAAGAGACGCACATGACATCCGATGCAGGAACACTTGAATCAGCGGGTATAGAATATTACAAAATAAACAGGGGAGGAGACATAACCTATCATGGACCGGGTCAGATTACAGGGTATTTAATTTTTGATCTCGAAAAATGGCAACGGGATGTACACATGTTTGTGCGTACCATTGAAGGGTGTATCATAGATTTTTTGGCCTTGTATGGCTTGGAAGGCATGCGTCTTGAAGGCTATACGGGTGTCTGGTTGGGCAGAGACGATAAGTTATGGAAAATCTGTGCCATAGGTGTGCATTTGAGCCGCTGGATCAGTATGCATGGATTTGCCTTAAATATCAACACGGATCTCAGTCACTTTGATCATATTGTTCCCTGCGGAATCGACGAATCTGATAAGGAAGTTACTTCATTGCAAAATGAATTGGGAATGCCGATTGATTACAATAATGCCAGACTTCAATTAAGAGACATTATTGTTAAGGCATTTAATGGTCAACTGATCGGGCATTGATTAATTCTTCCAAATAGTGCTGTGTTATACCATAGGCTTCTTTGAGATTTTTCACCTCTTGTAATTTATGCCCAAGAATTTGACCCTTTGGGTGGTTTGGGTCAAGTACGCCGATCAACATCAGATTTTTTGCAGTATGCTCAGAAGAAATGAATTCAATGATTTTAGATTTATAACCACAGGCTTCAAGCAATAGTGCTCTGATCGTATCTGTAAGCATCTCGGCAAGTCGCTCTTTCAGTATGCCATGTTTTGTAATTGGCGTATGGCCGTCTTCCATGCTTTTGCGTACTTGTTTGTGACAACAAGGAGAACAGATGATAATCGACGCCTGGCTTTGAATTCCCTGAAAGATAGCATCGTCAGTAGCGGTATCACAGGCATGTAAGGCGATGAGTATATCTACCGCTTCCAAATCTTTTTCACCGATATAGCCAGTTTCGAATTTCAAGGATCCAAATCCGTTATCCTTGGCGATTTGGTTGCAGCTTGCGACCAGTTCCTCACGCAATTCAATTCCTGTCAGTTCGACGGTATGTTGCTTATTGTTTTTTAAATGGTCATAGAGGGCAAAACTTAGATATGCTTTACCTGATCCCATATCATAAATCCTGAACTGATCTGTTAGACTGCTATTGGAAATTACATTGTCTACGATCTCAATATACTTGTTGATTTGATTGTATTTGGATCTCATTTTTCCAATAACATGCCCTTCCTTGCTTGTAATACCCAACTGGTATAAGTAATTCATGCTTGTATCCTGCAAGGGGACATTTTTCTTTTGATCATGTGATCTTGATATTTGTTCAGGTGCCTTGTCTTTTGACTTGAGTGTCACTTTATGTTGGCTATTGAAAAAATGAATCTTATTGTCAGTTATCAAATCTGACTGAAAGAATTCATTTTGCAGAAGCTCTACAATTTTTTGAATCCCTTCCTCGATCTGATAATTCTTCGTTATATCTTTTGTGGGATAACTATACACAAAACTCAAATGCATCGCGTTCTTGATTTCAACCAATCGAACATTGACAAGCTTTAAGTCAGAAGACTTATCGCGTTTGTTTTTGAGTGACAAACCAACGATACTTTCATCCTCAATTGATGATTGAATGAGTTTAATAAATCGTTCCCAATTATCGTTTGTCGCTTTCATTGTCAATGTAAATTAACAGGTATGGTCCGCTTGTATCAACCACTGATTATTAACTTTCTGCCACACTAAAGTAAAATAGCCACTCGGGGTATCAGCGGCACGGATTAATGTAAACTTGCCATTCAGAATTGCGACATCCTTAGTGATCAGTCGCAAGTCGATTAAGTCGAATATCAATTGGCCCATAGCTGCTTGATCAGGATAAGATTTATTATATCTATCCAATGTATTCTGCCAACCTACTGTAAATCCATTACTGCCGCCAAAACTTAAAGTTTCATTTTTCACATAGCCTTCCATAAATTTTGAAATATCGCCCTCATTCCAGGCCTGTTGCTGATCCATGAATACTTTTGTGATGGCTTCTCTGGCATCCTGCCTGTCTTGATCAGAAATTACTTGATTTGAACAAGCAGATGTAAATAATAAACTTGTCAAGAGAAGAATGGATAATATATGTTTGCGCATAGCTCTTATTTTAATTAGACAACATTTAAATTCACGCTTCCCAAGCCCTCGGCCTGTGCTTCGATATGCTGACCTTTTTGAATAAATATCGCAGAAGTAGCAGCACCCGCAAGGACAACATGTCCAGGCATGATTCTTTCGCCGTGTTCTAATGCCAGGCGGGATATTGCAGTTAAACTTTCAATGGGATTTCCTAGAATAGCATTGGAGTTGCCTTCTTGTTCGACGGTTCCGTTAACACTCAGATTAATACCGATGTCCCGGATGGGTGTCGTAGGTGTGTGCCATTGACCAATGACATACCCCGACGAACTGCAGTTATCTGCAATCACGTCCTCCAATGAGAATTTAAAATTTTCATATCTGGAATCTATAATTTCAATTGCAACGGCTACGCCTTCAAGGTAGCTTACCATATCTTCTTCATGTAGGATTTTATCAACTTCCTTTTTAAAGAGAAAAGCAATTTCTGGTTCAGCTCTGGGATGAATAAATCTGTGCTTTGGCAGCTCGTCCCCAGATTTGTATAACATGCCATCTGTCAGTCGGCCCCATATCATATCATGCACGCCCATTTGTTCCATTTTGGCTTTAGATGTAAAACCCAACTTAAGACCGGTTAATTTTTCGCCCCTTATATATCTCCTTGCAATAAGAATGGCTTGTACAGCATAGGCCTCCTCAATATTCAGTTGTCTGTAATTACTGATTTGTTCTGTAGCCTTTGCATTAAATGCGGCTTCGTCCAGCCGTTCTGCTATCTGATGATAATTTATAATATTCATGTGATCAAATATACATTATAATGAAGCTAATCTTTCAATTGCATTATGGAGCGTATCATCTGTTTTTGCAAAACAGAATCTGAGTATTTTATCTGAATAATCTCCTGTATAAAAGGGAGACAAAGGAATGGCCGCCACACCGATGTCTGAAATCAGGTATTCTACGAATTCCATATCATTCTTAGCACTTAGTGCAGAATAGTCATACAATTGAAAGTATGTCCCTTGACAAGGGAATGCCTTGAATGCAGTTTGTTGCATTCCTGACTGAAATAAATCTCTTTTCGCCTGGTAAAAACGGTCAAGTTGATTGTAGCTTGACGGGTTGGTGATGTAATCCGCCAGGGCATGCTGCAAGAAAGAATTCACACTGAATACATTCCATTGATGGATGTTTCTGATTTCTTTCATTAAATAATCAGGCGCAATGCAATATCCAATTTTCCAGCCCGTGGCATGAAATGTTTTGCCAAAAGAAAAGGTAGCAATTGTACGATCAGCCAATCGAGGATGTGCCGCCAATGATATATGCTGATGGTCGTCATACACTAGATGCTCATACACCTCATCGGAAAGGATTAAAATATCAGTGTCATATAGAATATCATATAATTACTTGAGGTCTCGATAATTCAGAATCTGGCCTGATGGATTGTGGGGAGAATTCAAAATGATCATTTTGGTTCTATCGCTTATGGTCAATCTGATGGCTTGCCAATCTATTTTATAATCAGGGGCCCTTAATTGAACAGATTTAATTTTGCCGCCTGCCAGTAATACGGAAGGTACATAGGAATCGTACGCCGGCTCGATGGTAATAACCTCATCTCCGGATTTTATAAATGCTTGTATGGTGGTAAAGATGGCCTCGGTGGCTCCCGAAGTTATCGTTATTTCACTGTCGGGCTGGATGGCACAATCATAGCAGCTATTCATTTTGTCAGCCAAGGCTTTTCTCAATTCTATTATTCCCGGCATGGGCGCGTATTGGTTCTTTCCCGACTTCAAGTATCAAGTCTTTTAAATCATCTGGGCAATCAAAATTGGGAAACCCCTGGCCAAGATTTATCGCTTGATGCTTTTTAACAAGCTGAGCAATGACGGAAAAGATCGAATTGGAACTGGATGGCAGTTTGGACTGGATAGAAATCATCCCTCAAACTTAATACACTTGAATTAATTCTGTCGTTGAGCTCAGGTTTAAATACTTAATCTGGC
>JABDJE010000289.1 GCA_013002625.1 Saprospiraceae bacterium
GACAGAGGCTATCAAAAAAGTAAAAGCTTAAGATGGATCAGGAAAAGAGAATACTTCAGGAAAAGCTCTCCAAAGCTCAAATGGGTGGAGGTGAAGTCAGGATTAAAAAGCAGCATGCTAAAGGCAAACTAACTGCACGTGAACGTATTACTCTTTTTGTAGACGAAAACAGTTTTGAAGAAATTGGTGCACTGGTTACCCACCGTACCAAAGACTTCGGCATGGCAGATCAAATCATTTATGGCGACGGGGTTATTACCGGACATGGCACAGTTGATGGAAGACTTGTGTATGTTTTTGCACAGGATTTTACTGTTTTCGGAGGGTCGCTTTCAGAAACCCATGCGGAGAAAATATGTAAAATAATGGACCTTGCTATGCGTACAGGCGCACCTGTCATTGGACTTAATGATAGCGGAGGTGCCAGAATTCAGGAAGGTGTCAGATCCTTGGGAGGTTATGCTGATATTTTTTATAGAAATGTATTGGCCAGCGGTGTAGTACCACAGATTTCAGCCATCATGGGGCCATGTGCTGGAGGCGCAGTATATTCTCCAGCAATAACTGATTTCACCATCATGGTAGAACAATCGAGTTATATGTTTGTCACCGGTCCCAATGTTGTGAAAACTGTAACCAATGAAGAAGTTACTTCAGAAGAATTGGGTGGTGCTTCTACCCACTCCACTAAATCCGGCGTTACACATCTGACAGCAGAGAATGATCTAGATTGTATTCTACAAGTCAGGAAATTGTTGAGCTACATGCCTCAGAATTGTGAAGAGCTTACGCACAAATTAGCCTATACGTTAGATGATGAATACAGGCCTCAGTTAGATGAAATCCTCCCGGATGTGTCTACAAAGCCATATGATATGAAGGCTGTAATTGAGGGCATTATTGATCATGATTCATTCTTTGAGATACATGCTAACTATGCGGATAATATTATTGTTGGCTTTGCACGCCTCGCCGGTAGAAGCATTGGCATTGTTGCTAATCAACCCATGAGTCTGGCTGGTTGCCTAGATGTTGACAGTTCAAAAAAAGCGGCGCGGTTTACACGATTCTGCGATGCCTTCAATATCCCTCTTCTGGTTCTGGTTGATGTACCTGGGTTTTTACCGGGAACAGATCAGGAATGGAACGGTATAATCGTAAATGGCGCCAAGTTGTTATATGCACTCAGCGAAGCTACTGTCCCTAAGATCTCTGTAATCACAAGAAAAGCCTATGGGGGTGCCTATGATGTAATGAATTCAAAACATATTGGTGCTGACTTTAATTATGCCTGGCCAACAGCAGAAATCGCAGTAATGGGTGCTAAAGGTGCAAGTGAAATTATTTTCAAAAAAGAAATTGCAACGGCTGATGATCCAGAAGCGAAATTGAAGGAAAAAGAACAGGAGTATGCAGATTTGTTTGCCAACCCATACAGTGCGGCTGAAAGAGGATTCGTAGATGAGGTCATTTTACCAAATGAAACCCGTCGCAAATTGATTAGAGCATATAATTTACTGGAAAGTAAGGCGGTCCAGTTGCCTAAAAAGAAACATGGAAATATACCGTTGTAGGTATTGAGTATTGGGTATTGGGTTTTGGGTATTGGGTTTTGAGTTTTGGTTTTTTTGGGATTAAAGTTCTCAGATAAAGGATCTCAAAGACAACGATTTTGAACATTAAGGTTAAGTTTAAAAGCAGATAGTAGTACATTTTTAACTCAATCCTAAATATAAAAGTCACCTTTTGAATATTAAGCTCACATTATTGCTCAGCTTTTTTCTTATGAGCCTACAGGCTCAAAGAACAGTAGGATTATTCGAAAATGACTCCCTCGCCTTCAATGGTTATACTTTGTGGACACCCAATAATTCAACCTATCTGATCGACAATTGTGGCCACTTGATCAAGGAATGGCAAAGTGCATTTAGGCCAGGACTATCTGTTTATTTGCTTGAAAACGGACACCTTCTCAGGACTGGTGGTCTTTCAGGGGCATTCAATGGTGCCGGCCGAGGTGGAATTATTGAAGAATTTAATTGGGAGGGCGAACGGATATGGCATTACGAAGTGGCGTCTAGCGAATTTCATCAGCATCATGATATAGAGCCAATGCCAAACGGCAATATACTCGTAATTGCATGGGAGAAAAAAAACTCTGCCGAAGCCAGGGAAGCAGGCTCTTCTCGTAATGTTGCCTATTGGCCAGAGGTTATTTTTGAGCTTGAAAAACTTCCAGACAATGAAGCCAAGGTTGTATGGGAATGGCATGCATGGGACCACTTGATCCAGGACCATGACAGTACCGAAGCTAATTTTGGAGTCGTCAAAGACCATCCAGAACTATTCAATATCAATTACAGGCAACCTTCAGGCGGATCAAATGGAGATTGGTTACACTTCAATGGTATATTTTACGATGAAGTCAGAGATGAAATAATATTAAGTGCACGCAACTTCAATGAGATTTATATTATTGACCATAGTACGAGCACAGAAGAAGCCGCCGGGCATACGGGTGGGCAGCATGGTAAGGGTGGCGACATACTCTATCGATGGGGCAATCCGGAAGCATACGGACGCGGCACTTTAGAGCATCGTAAACTCTTCGGTCAACACGACGCACGTATTATCGAAGCAGGACATTTCTATCAAAATCAAATTTCAATTTTCAACAATGGCGCTGGGCGACCTGGTTCTAATTTTTCATCTATTGAGGTAATTGAACCACCTATCGATGACAGTGGCTACTATCAATTGGGCCAGGATAGTATTTACGGCCCTGATCAGCCCAGCTGGCAATATACAGCACCTGTGCCTACTGATTTTTATTCCAATAATATGGCGGGTGTTCATGCCCTGCCGAATAACAATTTTCTTATCTGTGAAGCCAACAAAGGAAAGTTTTTTGAAGTTAGCTTGGATGGAGGCGTCGTATGGACGTATCAAAATCCTGCCACAAATTCCGGACCGATACCACAGGGAACCGTTTTAACGGCAGTTAACACACCAAGTGTATTCAGGGCCACAAGATATGCGCCTGACTATCCAGGATTAAGTGATAAAGACCTCACACCCGGCCCACCAATTGAATTGGATCCACTTCCCAGTGAGTGTATGATTTTTGGTGAACAAACCAGTGCCATTTCGGAAGCCGTTACATACGATTTTGACCTAAAGGTTTCACATGATAACAATGGAATTCACATTTGGCAATTAAAACAAAAACTGCTTACTATTGAGTTAATGGATTTCAGTGGAAGGGCTATTCAGAAGAAGATTTCAAGAGACAGCTACACAAATCTGAATACCCTTAATCTTGTCTCAGGCATATATATCCTACATGTAACAGATGGGTCTTCAATGCAGACCTTTAGTCAGAAGATATTTATCGGTCAATAATGCCTACACTTTTAATTTTTTGATTCTTACCAGGGGTCCCGGGCATAATGCTTTATGACAACTTTCACAGTTTGATACCATGGACTCGTACAACTCTTCAGGATTAGACGCTCCATTTTCAAACCCCTCCATGATTGATATATAGGATTGTGCGTAGGCTTTATAGACATCTGAGGCTGCTTTGTCAGGCTCGGTTGCATCCGCCGTGAGAATATCTTTGAATTTCAACTTGACCTTAGGATGCTCCCCTTTGGCGATGGCTTCTTTCATATTCATTCCCTCCTCAAACATTTCGCGCATAAGAATGGCTAATTCACTATCGCCATTCGGATTAAGCGGTACTTTTTGCTCTGATTGACAAGCACCAAGAAATACAAACACCATTAATATTATACTTGCGTAGAATATTTTCATACTCAAATTTTACTGCAAATTAAGCATATTTAACAATCAGATCCTCGAGGGCTTTACCTGATTGCATACCAGATTTTCGCCATAGCATTTTACCATTTTTAAATAACATAAAAGTGGGTACACCTTGTATGTGCATCTTATTGGATAATGCCCTGTTTCTATCTACATCAATTTTTAATATTCTCACGTCATCTCTGTGTTTTGAAGATAGCTTTTTTAATACAGGCTCCATTGCCTGACAGGGTCCACACCAACTCGCAGAGAAATCAAGCAACGTGAGTTGGTCGCGATTTATAATTTCATTGAAGGATAAATTCTTTGATTTAGACATCTTTTTTTATTTCAAAATAAAATGAATTTTAGCTGACCAAGTGTAATCTGAGTTACACAATTAACGTACAATTTTAAAATTGAGCGGCCAGTTTGACAACTACGAATGAGATAACGGATAGCGCGACACCAAACATGAAAATATTATAGCATATGCGCAAGTATTCATATTTCTTCCCTAGGGATTTTCCAAGGAAGAAAAGATCACGCGTTATTGAGTTGTCAAGTATTTCATTGTCACCGACAACGGTTCGCATACCCGTTTCGTATTGATCAAAATCCATTTTGAAGTAGTTGCCAAAGAAAAATAGATTTGATTTTTTTGTCTTGATAGAATCTGGGCTGGTTACCCCTGGCATTTTTGCAGGTCTCGTAGAAAGCGTTGCAAATATCATCGACACCAAACTTGAAAAGGCAAGGATCACAGTCGGAATTATCATATCCGGATTCGTGTAGGCTTGCTCAACCAAAAGAGGTATGCCTACGGTAATGACAATAGCATTTACACTCAACATGATATTGGCCTTGTTGTCAGCAATGGCAGATAGGTCTATGTGATTTCTGAGGGCTGTTTTTAATTGTGTCTGTGCACTTTTACTAGATCCAATAGTCAACAATTTAGATTTCTTCTTTTTCTTCTTTTTCTTCTTCTTGGTGGCTTGAATATCATTTTGCTCTCCGTTTTCCATCATCTTTAATTGCTCAAGGTTTTTTTCTTTCCCTTCATTAAATAATCGTTTACCTTCCTCACTACAATAAAAATGACTTTGAAGAAATTTGATGTTTTCATGAATCCATTCCACCTCATCTAGTTCTGCATCCAATGTTGCATTTTTTTCCTTCCGCAAATTCTCTGCAATGCTTTGATAGTTTGGATTGGCTAAACCGCTCAAGTCAGCATCCTTTATAAGACAACACATTTTATCTTCCCCTTTCCAATCCATTTTGGTCGCCATGATCAACTTGGATACCATGTTTACTTTCTCTGGCGGATAACCGATACCTGAAAGGAACTGTTGTGCTATTTCCGTAGAATGTTTTTCGTGATTTTCAATACTAACGCCAAAGCCCACATCATGAAACCAGGCTGCCAATAGAAGCAGCTCTTTTTCGTCTTCAGAGAGATGTGCTTCATTGGCCAACTGATCTGCGGCCTTTACGACTCTTGAAGTATGTTCAAAATTGTGATAGGAATATTCCTTGCCCACGTGCTTCGCAAAATATTCCTCTACAAATGATTTCGTTTCTTCCAGATACTGGTTCTGCATACAGCTGATTTAGATGACTGTAACTCTAAGTGCTTTTAATCCTTCGGCCCCCTGTAACTTATCAAGTTCTAAGTCTTCAATATTGTTTTCTATGTATCCCTTTTCTATCAAGTATTCAAAAAACTGTAAATACTCATTTTTGTCTTGCTCGCTAAGGTACACAATGGCAATCTTGCCTGAAAGTGTCAAACGTTCATCTTTCCCTTTAACATAGGCCTTATCAATACGTTTCTTTAATATTTCATAACGCACATTATAGGCTCCATCGACATCAAATCTCTTTTCATCCATTCTAAATCGGATACTCAACGCATGATTATAAACGAATATGAGAGAAGCCGTATCCAGGGATGTCGCTAATTTCGGTTTTGTATCTTCTACCAGACGGACAATTTCACAAGTATTGATCAACTGCCACAATCGAAAGTTTCTCAAATCATCATAGTCGAAATCACCGTTCTCAGTAATATCTTTTCCAATATACATATTGTACTCTACCCCATCCGTTTTGTATTTCTCAAAATAATGTGGCAAGCTTTTTTGTAATTCATTATTATCGGCTTCAAGGAAATTTGAAATCTTGGAATTCAATTGATTGACACTCGTCTCAAACGCCTTCCTTTGTTCATACACAATCCCCAACTCTGGATCTAATGCACTGACATATTTACTGTAAGCTTTACCCATCAAGGATTTGTGCCTTTTGGATAGCTTAAGCAAGAATGGATTGATCTCCTTAACGATCATATTCACAATACTGGTCTCATCATTTGATACAAAGTTTTCTTCAATTTTACGCAATACCTTATTCACCTTCACAAGGTGTGCATCCAATAAAGGCAGGTTTTTCTTCCTGAACAACTTTGTTAAAAGGTCACTCAATAATTTGAGATTTTTAATTAAATCTGCCTGAATAGCCTCATTTCTTAATTTGCTTGAACCCACAATATCCGATTGCGCATACAAAGGGTACACATCATGAAATACTATTGAATCCGGTGTAAGATCTTCATCTTTATAAATTGCGGATGTTAAGTGCTTCATGGCAACATCCTGAAACTTCCACTGTACACTTGGATGAATAGAAGTATATTTTTGTTGAATTAACCCGGTTATTCTGTTTTCTATGTCTGTCATATACTTCTCATAGCCCATCTTCAATACATCCAAGACCTCTGTCAATTTCTTCAGGGTTGAGGCATTAAAATCGTTTGGTTTAGGCGACCCAACCTCTAATACTGATATCACATTGTGATGATTATTCACTATCGGTGCCAGCACAATGCTCTGTATACCATTTTTCATCAAAGCCTTTTCTGCAATGGATGGGTTTTTCAGCGAACTTAGATTTTCAATAACAATAGCATCTTCCAATCTGGCCATTTCACCATAAATACCAACACCAGATAGCCTTGCGTCATCTTCACCCAGGATACTTTCCTTTGGTAATTTGGTTAAGCTTGTAATTTGGTTTCTATGCAAGTCTTCATATTCCGTCATAATAGTTCCGGCTTGAACCTCCGATCTATTTAAAAAGGATTGCATATAAGAAGTAAGTTCCGCTAGGAATTCATGAGGTTGTTTGTCATCACCATCTTCATTCAACCATTGCTTCATTCTTGATAATGTTTCAATTTCTGATACATCATAAAAGTGACCGGTTGAGAATCCCTTGAAAGCAAAATGATCAGCAGGCAGATGCTTTAGCCAAAGGTCTTCATCTCCCAAATTGGCGATAAGCATATTAATTGTCTCCTGAGACAGTTTAGGCAAATCTTTAAGGGCGACTACTTCAACAAAATCGAGTTTGAATGATAATTGATAGTAACGCTCCATATTATTCTGCTTATTTCTGAGCGTAATCATAAAGCCGTTAAACATATCCAAATCCTGACCATAAAAAGTATTTAGGATGTGCGTGCCTGCCTGACAAAAAGAATGGTTTTTATTCTCTAATATCTTTTCTGTTGGAATCTTAATTTCCCATTTTTCCGGATCTAAAAGCTCTTCATGTGCCGGTGTGGATACCAACACCTTCTTTTTAAATGGTGCACAAATAAAACTTCTATCATCTTTAAAAAACATGGAGGGCACAACCAAGCTAACCAATGTCTGGAAATGGACACTTTCAAGCAGTGCATCAAGGTTATCTTCCTTCTCGATATATTTACTTGTGTTTTCAATTATGGGGATGAGCGCACCCTTAGTATTTGGACAGGCGGAATGCATTTTCGTGTCTACTGCATTCAGGTAGGGTTCAAAGCTGAATGAACTCTTATAATGCAGTTGCTCGCGTTGCTCCATCATCTCAATCATTTGAGCCAATGGCATGTACTCCATTTCAAGGATTTGCAGATTATTATCTATTACTTCAGGCATATAAATAGTTTGTGAAATGCTCCAATTGAAAATTCAACCAGAAGATCAATATTATTATTGTCAAATTCAATACCATTTTCAACAAGAAAACAGGCTAATTTGTTACATTCAAAGCTACTGCATAGACAATTCAACACTTATCGACTATGAAAATAAACTTCCGCTATACTTTACTATTTGCTACTTTATTGATTTTTTCATGCCAAACTGTCAGACATCCCTATTATGGTGAAGCTGCTCTAGGGCATACAGAATTTTCACCTGCCAGTTCAAATTCGGAGAGAATCTATAGCCTTTACTTGTTAGGCGATGCTGGAGAATTAGACGATACGATTGCTAAAACAAATTTTGTAATGTCAGCGGTCAGGGCCGCATTGATGAAGGAAGGTGAAAACTCGGCGGTCGCCTATCTGGGAGATAATTTATATCCTAAAGGCTTGGTTAAAAAAGATCACCCTGACAGAAAACGCTACGAAGATGTGCTGCTGGCAGAACTCGCTGTCGTTGAAGGGACACCGGCCAAAGCCTTTTTCGTTCCCGGCAATCATGATTGGAATCATTATTCAAAAGGTGGGCTAAAATCTATCAAGCGGCAAGCAGATTTTATAAAAGATAACAG
>JABDJE010000034.1 GCA_013002625.1 Saprospiraceae bacterium
GGTTACGGGTTACGGGTTACGGGTTACGGGTTACGGGTTACGGGAAATTAATCGATAGGAATTTAAGAATAGAGTCTAAGGTCAAAAGTTTAAAGTTTAAAGGGTTTGGGAATAAGTTTATAACTTGATCTTTACGCCCAGAATTTTTCTACAGACTTTTTAAACTTCATCCCAATTCAATCATTCAATCATTCATTCCTTAAATAACTCGTAAAACTCCACATCACCATCCCTGCACATACAGCAACATTAAAGGAATGTTTGGTGCCGTATTGAGGAATTTCGATTGCGAAATCTAATAAGGGTAAAATCTGATCACTCAACCCTTCCACTTCATTACCGAGGATAAGGATTGTTTTTCTATCCTTAAGGATATTGAATTCAAACTTATCTAAATCCACAGAACTGTCAGTTTGTTCCACTCCAACGATTAGATGTCCATCAGCTTTAAGATTTTCCACAAGTTGGAGAATATTTGCATGATAAGACCAGTCTACTGAATGTGTGGCTCCGATTGCGGCTTTCGTAATTTCTTTGTGAGGAGGCTTTGCTGTGATTCCACACAAGTACAAGTGTTCAATTGCTAATCCGTCACATGTTCTGAAAATAGATCCTACATTATGTGCAGATCGAATATTATCCAATACAATTCTTAAAGGAGTTTTCTCAGCTTTTTTAAATTCTTCGACCGTTGCACGGTTCAATTCATCAAGCTTTAGTTTTCTCATCGGATAATTTGTATTTCAATGCAGCATTGACGAAACTAACGAATATAGGATGAGGGCGCTCGACCGTACTCTTTAATTCAGGGTGAAATTGAACACCTACAAAATAAGGGTGGTTAGATATTTCAACAATCTCTGCCAAATTCGTGTCAGGATTAATGCCGGTAAACTTCATCCCTTCCTTCGTGAAGTGATCCAAGTAAGCGTTGTTGAACTCATATCTGTGACGATGTCTTTCAGATATTTCGACACGACCATAAGACCTCGAGGCAATGGATCCTTTTTCAAGCCTGCATTTGTAAGCCCCCAATCGCATCGTTCCTCCTTTGGTCGTTATTTCTTTTTGATCTGGCATCAGGTCAATGACCGGATATGAGGTCTTTGGGTTCACTTCAGTAGAAGATGCCTTCTTCAACTTCAATACATTCCTTGCGTATTCAACGACAGCACATTGCATACCGAGGCATATACCCAAAAATGGAATCCCTTTCTCTCTCACGAATTTGATAGCTTCAATTTTACCCTGGATACCTCTTTCACCAAAGCCAGGAGCCACCAACACGCCATCCAGGTTTGCTAGTTTACGATCTATTTCTCCGACTTCAAGAATTTCAGAATGAATTGGAAATACATTGACCTTGCATTCATTGTGTGCTCCTGAGTGTACGAATGATTCGTAAATGGATTTGTATGCATCAGGCAGTTCATTATATTTCCCAACCAGTCCAATATTAACTTCGTGGGTCGGACTTTTTAAGCGTCCCAAGAATTCTTTCCATGCGGTCAAATCTGGCGTCTGGCTTGTACGTAATTTGAGTTTCTTCAAAACACGGATATCAAGCTTCTCTTTTAACATCAAAATAGGCACATCATATATTGTCTGCGCATCTATCGCTTCAATGACTGATTTATAATCCACATTACAGAAAGAGGACACTTTTTGCTTTATTTCTTTGGTTAGTGGTTGCTCCGTTCTGCAGACAAGGATATCTGGTTGTACACCAGATTGCAGAAGCTCTTTTACCGAGTGTTGAGTCGGCTTTGTCTTGAGTTCCTTGGCCGCACTTAAATAAGGTATCAATGTCAAATGAATATTGATGCAATTTTGATTGCCCAACTCTCTTTTCAGCTGTCTTACCGCTTCAAGGTATGGCAGAGATTCAATATCCCCTACTGTACCGCCAATCTCAGTGATTACAATATCAAAATCTCTTTTCTCAGCCAGCAGCATCATACGACGTTTAATTTCGTCGGTTATATGAGGAATTACCTGCACTGTTTTTCCGAGATATTGACCTTCTCTCTCTTTATTAATTACAGTTTGATAAATACGCCCTGTCGTTACATTATTGTCCTGAGATGTGGGCGTATTTAAAAATCTTTCATAATGTCCAAGATCCAAATCTGTTTCTGCACCATCGTCGGTCACATAACATTCACCGTGTTCATAGGGGTTTAATGTTCCCGGATCCACGTTAATATAGGGGTCAAACTTCTGTATGGTAACTTTATAGTTCCTTTCCTGGAGTAATTTGGCGAGAGAGGCAGAAATGATACCCTTACCAAGTGATGAGGTCACACCGCCCGTAACGAATATATATTTAGTCATTAGGTCCTATTGAATAGATTCTAGAATTATTCACTACGGGGTACAAAGGTAACAATATAAAAATGTACTCAGTCTGCTTGCGAGAAGTTTTTGTGTGAAAGTTCGTAGTGATTCACGGTTTGATGGAAATTTATCCATCCCGGCGTCTTTGTAATCGGTCCTTTATATTCAAAGCCCAACTTATGTAGCATCCTGTTCGGCGCAGGATTTTCGGCATAGGGTTCACATACTACGGTCTTCAATTGGAAATTTGTAAAAAAATAGGGCAACGTCATTTTCATAAACTCATAGCCATTCCCAGATTTACGGCTTTCCTTATCCCAAAGATGTAAATGCATGGTCGCTTTATCACCAAATTCGATTTTATTGATGTTACAGTGCCCAACTGCCTGACCGTTTATTTGCCAAATGATATAGTAGAATTCTTTTTCTTTCAATGGCTTATTAAGTTCATTTTCGAGTAAAGCCAGCCATGATTCTTTGGAAGGTAATTTATCGGGATCAGCGCCCATTCCAATTAAGAAATCTCTATCTGCATCGACAAAATAATCTACAATTCGTGATGCATCTTCCAATTTCATTTCACGTACTGAAAGCATATTTATATACCTGATTCAACGTAAAAATAATCACACAATTAGAATATGGAATGAAATGGATAACATTCTGATAATAGTACTTCAGATCAGGACGCAATAAGTTAATATTATAGAAATACATAATTTATAGTAAATGGTGTACTTGCACCTGTTAATATGAGCCGATGAATGGAAATAATAAATTAAAAGACATCTATGAAAATCTATTTTACAATAGCCACAGTTCTAATCCTAACCTTACCAGTTCTGATTTTGCAAGCAATTCTTTATTACACAAGAGACAGAATATCAGACCAAAAGTCAGGGGGTACAACCAAAAACTTATTATTGCAGAACTAAAAAGACAAATTGGTTAAACTGCCTTCTTTGATTTTATTAATTGTAGAACAACTTCTTTTAGAATCAAGTCCTTCCACTCAGCAAACAAATTGCTGACAACGCTCTCCCAGTCCTTCCCTTTAACGTAGTTATACCCTGAATTAATAATACTATTTCTGAGCGCTTCATTTTCCAATATTATTTCAGCATAAGAAATATAATCCGCCGGGTTATTGGGCTGACACAAATAGCCATTACTGCCATGATCAATAAAACTGGCTGAACCTCCGCCGTTGGCAATCACACAAGGTATACCACATGACATGGCTTCTATTACCACATTACCATAGGTTTCAGAGATTGAAGGAAAAATAAAGATATCACTTGAGGCATACACTGTTGCTAGAGTTGATTGATCTAATTTTCCCATGAAAATGGCTTTTGGCATTTGCTTTTGTAAAGCTTGACGTGCTACGCCATCTCCAGCTATGATAAAATTCCAAGCTTTACCCTCTTCCTCTGCTTTCTTATAAATATTAATGAGCGTCTGTAGATTTTTTTCCCATACCAGCCTGCTGGCAAAAAGGATGTTTGGATTTGAGTTACCCGTTATACTTCTTAGAAATTTCGAATCCTTTTTATTCGGATTAAATATATTCTGATTGATACCTCTTGCCCAAATGCGCATATTATTTCTTTTGACACCATATTCGGTTAAGTCAATTTCCATTTGTTTCGTAGGTATGAAAACGCGATCACATCTGTTGTAGAAGTTTTTAATATTCTTACCGATAGCTTCTTTTATCGGTTTAACCAGTAAAGGGAGTCCTCTCAGATAGTAATCAACATAACTTAGGTAATGTGTATGGTAAATTGTACTTGTCGGAATCTCGTTCTTTTCTGCATAGGTCAGGCCATAATGACCTAATGGTGAGGGTGTCGACACGTGGACCAAATCAGGTTTAAAACCATCCAAAGTCTTGGTTAATTTGTGTTGAGACAATTGATGTAAAGCAACTTTGTAGTTTTTATTAAATGGAATAGTCATCGTGGGTACAGTGATGACCTTGAAGCCAATATCCTCCTTGGGAGGAACACCACAAATAAAAACGACCTCAAATTTATCTTTTGGAATCCTTTTGATGATATGATGCATTGTTCTGATAGCACCATCATAGTTTTCCAGTAACATTTCGGCGAAAAAAGCGATTCTCAATTTTGGCATAAAATAAGATTTTGATTGGGATAAACATATGTATGTAAATCCTAATAAAAGTCTTAATTAAAGCTATTGAGACGGTTAAGCACAGATTAATTTATCCTTAAGCAAATAGTGTAGAATTTGTCCAAGATACCTTAAGATCCAACTTTGCAGAATAAATTCATAGGCAGAATTTAATTATATATAAATTATTGAATGCCAGTGACATATATCTAATATTTCTATTATAACCTCTATTCTATTTACATACAGTTAACATTAGAGCCCATTACTTAATAGTCTCTTAATAAGCTAGTAAAAGTGAGACTACATTCCAACTGTAGATTTGCACCAAAATTGAAAATAATATTCTATGAAAAATCTATTTGCTCTTTTATTTGGTGCTTTCATCATCTTCTCTGTAACATCTTGTAGTGATGATGAATGTGATTTAATTTGTCCCCAAGGAACAGTTTTAAGTTTGGAATGTGAATGTGTTACAACAGACCCTTGTGCTGGTGTAACGTGTCCTGCCGGACAGGTGTTAACCGTTGATTGTAATTGTGTTGACGATAATTCAGGAACTGTCAAGATTATTACTGTTTCAGGTAGTATTACTTCAGACGAAACATGGACAAATGAAAACGTCTATGAATTAGCAAACAAAGTTGTTGTAGATAATGGTGCTACATTAACAATTGAGCCGGGAACAATTATTAAGGGCCGCGAAGGAACAGGTTCACTGGCTACTGCTTTGATCATTGCTAGAGGATCAAGAATTGAGGCTTGTGGCACTGCTTCACAACCGATCATTTTTACTTCAACACTTGACAATATCAGACCAGGTGAAATCACAGGTACGAATCTTTCAGAGACTAATAATGAACTTTGGGGAGGTGTGATCATCCTTGGTAATGCACCAATATCTGCTAAAGATGGTGATACTGAAACTCAAATAGAGGGTATACCAGCTGATGATACTTTTGGCTTGTATGGCGGTTCAGATGTAAACGATGATTCAGGTTCAATCTGCTACGTTTCAATAAGACATGGTGGTGCATTAATCGGTTCTGACAATGAAATCAATGGATTGACATTAGGGGGTGTTGGAAATGGAACCATAATACATCATGTAGAAGTTGTAGCCAACTTGGACGATGGTGTTGAATGTTTTGGAGGTACTGTAAACCTCTCAGATGTATTGGTTACATATCAAGGTGATGATGCTATTGATCTTGACATGAACTACAGTGGGACGATAGACAACTTTATGATAATCCATGGTGGTGACGATACAGATGAAGCACTTGAAATAGATGGACCAGAAGGATCTACATACACAGATGGACTGTTCACGCTTAGAAATGGTACTTGTATTGCGATGGACCAGCAAAAAACATCTGCTGCAGATCTCAAATCCAAAGCGCAAGGCTATTTGCAAAATATTACATGGCGCGGGTATGATGCCTTGGTTAAAGTGAGAACGTCATTTTCTACTGATGCTGGGTGTACAGAAAAGTCAGACGCTTATACAAATGTAGTGTCAGACATGCTTGTGATTTCTGATTCTGAAATTGTAGGAGCATTTACAATTGGCGAGTTTGCTTTTCCGTATATCGATTCTAAGGCTAACAATGCAGATCAACAGTTAGAGTGTCTTGATAATGTATCTGCGGAATATCAAACCGTGATCAACAGCATGATCAATGATAACAACAATACTATTTCGTCTTCCATAAGTGGTGGTGCAAATACCATTGAATTTGAATCGTGGACTTGGACAGACAACAAAGGTTTATTAAACATTTAAATCATTATTACACCAATATAATGGAAGCCATATTAATGGCTTCCTTATTCTTTTTTTGAAAACTTAATGCAATGAAGAACTTATTTATCACACTTGGCCTTTTGCTGATCTCTGTGATCGCTTTTGGTCAGAATGGTACACTCCGAGGTACAATATTTGAAGAAGAAACCGGAGAGGCGGTGCCTTTTGCAGCTGTCTATGTTGTAGAGCTGCAATCTGGCACTACATCTGATCTTGATGGTGCGTATGCTCTTGATTTACCGGAAGGAAGCTACACCATTCAATTTAGTTTTATCGGACTTCAAGAAACTACAGTTTCTGAAGTTCATATTAAAGCAAACGAAGTCAATGTCCTTGAGGTTCAAATGCAACCAGAAAGTCAAATGATTGAAGAAATCATTGTGACTGCAACACAACTCAGGAATACTGAAGCTGCTCTTGCAACGATCAAAAGAAAGTCATCCAATGTAGTGGATGGAATATCTTCACAAACATTTAAGAAAATTGGAGACAGCAATGCAGGAGATGCTATTAAAAGAGTAACAGGCGTATCTGTTGAGGGCGGAAAACATGTATATGTCCGAGGTTTAGGAGATCGTTATACGAAAACAATTGTAAATGGTCTTGATATCCCAGGTCTCGATCCAGATAGGAACAGTTTTGAAATGGATTTATTTCCTACTAATATCATAGACAATATACTTGTATACAAGTCCTTCTCTCCTGACTTGCCTGGTGATTTCACTGGGGGTTTGATCGATATCGTAACAATAGATTTTCCAGATCAAAAGGTAGTAGAGATTTCGGCAGGTGCATCCTACAACCCAAACATGCACTTTAACCCTGACTTTCTTACTTATGAAGGTTCGTCTACAGATTGGTTGGGCTTTGATAGTGGCGCACGCGATTTACCATTTGATGTAAGAACTGAAATCCCTAACCCGGCATCGAATGATCCAGCTACACTTGAAGCGACTTCTAGAATGAGTGAAACAATGGCAGCAGTTCGTTCACAAAATAGTATGAACAGTTCATTCGGTGCATCAATTGGAAATCAGTTTGATTGGGGTGGTAAGACTATTGGATATGTGGCAAGCTTAAGCTATAAAAACAAAACAAGTTTTTATGACGACGCCCAATTCAATACTTACATTTTTGACAATCAAAATTTCCCAGGAGAATTTAAGTTAATCAACGACAAAAAAGTCGTAGGTGATATTGGACAGAACGATATCCTTTGGAATGCCATGTTTGGAACTTCACTTAAGACCAAATACAACAAGGTAAGTATCAACTATCTAAGACTTCAAAATGGCACATCTTCTGCTGTACAACAGACTATTGAGAAATCTCAATCAAGTTCTGCACTTTTGGTTAAAGATGTTCTGGAATATACACAGAGGTCTGTTAATAATATAAACATTCAAGGAAAGCATGTTATTCCTGACAGCAAGTTTGAAATTGAATGGAGAACCAGTCCGACATTTATTAAAGTTGACGAACCGGATCTAAGGTCAACCGCATTCGAAAAACTTGGTGAAGACAACTTTCAACTGGCGCCTTCAGTAGGTGCAGATGCAAGCCGTACATGGAGACACCTTGAAGAGTCTAGTTATAATGGAAAGGTGGATGTGACATACAATCTTTCAGGTGATGACCAAAAGACATCCAAAATCAAGTTTGGTTTTCTTGGATCATTGAAAGAGCGGGATTTCAGCATCAACAACTACCTGGTGAGAGTATTAAGCCAGACATCATTAGATTTCAACGGCAACCCGGATAATCTATTTTTAGATGAAAACCTCTGGACACCAAACTCAAATACAGGTACATATATAAGGGGCCAATTTGAGGCTGCTAATACATTTAATGCCAGCCAAAGTATTCTTGCAGGATATGGAATGCATGAATTTGTATTGAACGAAAAAATCAAGATTATTTATGGAGCTAGATTGGAGCAAGCAAAAAACTGGTATACAGGTGTAGCTAACGACGGCATGGAATCCATTAATGATTCATTGGTTCTTGATGAATTAAACCTTTTACCATCTGCAAATATCATCTATAGTATTAATGATAGAATGAATCTTCGAGTTTCATTTAATAAAACTGTGGCTCGACCAACATTTAAAGAGAAATCTATTGCACAAATCCAGGATAGAATTACTGGTAGAACGTTCATTGGAAATTTGGATTTACTTCAGACAGAAGTTGATAATTACGATATCCGATGGGAGCACTTTGGTGAAAGAGGACAATTGATATCAGTAAGTGGTTTCTATAAAATGTTTACCAATCCAATCGAATTGGTTCCTTACAGTGATTCTGCACCTGATAATTTTACACCTAGAAACCTTGAAGGAGGTGCCAAGGCATATGGTGTTGAATTTGAGTTTCTTAAAAACTTAGGGTTTATATCCCCTACCCTTGAAGCTCTGACTGTAGGTGCCAATATCACATTAATCAAGTCAGAAGCTAAAAGGAATACTTTAAGAACGGATGAAGAAACGACCAGAACCATGTTTGGGCAATCTCCTTATATATTAAACACGATCATCGGTTATAATAATAAAGAAGCAGGGATTGAATTTAATGCGAGCTATAATGTTCAAGGTAAAAGGCTTGTGGTTGTAGGTGCCGGTTCATTTTCAGATGTATATGAGAATCCTTTTCATAGCGTGAATATCAAAGCTTCAAAAAAGTTTGGTCCTACAAAAAATATAAAGTTGAGTCTATCTGTGGATAACCTGCTAAATCAACGTCGGCAAAAACAATACGAAGCATACAGTGGAGACACAGGCATTTTTGAGCTTAGAAATATTGGAAGATCGATTTCTATAGGGATTTCGACCTACTTCTAATCAATTGCATTTATATAAGTTTTCGAGAGGCCTTCAAATGGAGGCCTCTTTTTAGTTTTGGTAACCTAGCATTAACATTGAATTCAAATAGAGTTAAGACTTAAACCTTTTCTTTGTTTAGTTACTTAAAAGAGGTCGGGGACTAAGTAGGTTTGGGACAAACCTATGTCCTCGACCATTTTTAAAAAAATATTGAGAGTTAATATTTGCTTAACATTAGAAAAATAATTTTGCAGATAAGTAACAATTAATTCTTTTAAGTAACATTCATAATTGTCCCAATGAAAAAATGCGTTATGCTTATGCTATGCCTTGGTGCATTTGCAATTAACAGTTATTCACAAATTCAAACGCCAGAGTTTGGCAAAGGCATCCAGATACTCGGAAAAGATTCAAGCTACTATTCAAAAATCGGTTACAGATTTCAAAATCTTTATGTCGGAAGTTGGACCATCAATGATGGGTTAACGGATTACAAAGCCAGTTTCCTGGTTCGTAGAATGCGACTAAAATTTGATGGCTGGGCCGTTAATCCAAAAATCAAATACAAGCTGGAATTGGCGTTATCAAACAGAGATAACAGTGGTGGTAGCGGGCCCGAATTCAGGAAAGCCGCAAATATTGTGCTTGATGCATCTGTTTCATATAATTTTTATAAGAACTTCACGATCCAATTTGGTCAACGCAAACTCCCGGGTAACGTAGAACGTGTTATCT
>JABDJE010000315.1 GCA_013002625.1 Saprospiraceae bacterium
TTAATAAAGGTCCTTCTGATTCTAATTTTGTCCCTTGAATACGGGCGATGGCATTCGGTACAGAGACACCCATTAAACGAGTGACAGGATTCTTAGGCATGTTAAAGGTAAAAAGAGATGGAACCGGTTTTACAATCTGGTGCCCTAGTGATTCCAACCATTTAAATCCTCGTTCAGAAGGTGAACCACCGGTCGCAATAATGACTTTATCCACCATTTGAAAGGTATCTTTTATAGATAATTTTATCTTTCCATTACTTTGGGAAATAGCCGTTACAGGCTGTCTCATTTGAATATCAACTCCAGAACTGCGCGCTTCACGGATCAAGCAATCCACAACACTTTTAGAATTATCCGATATTGGAAAAACACGATTATCTGATTCCACCTTTGAGGCGACTCCCTTTTGATCAAACCAATTTCTGATATCTGAAGTAGTAAATTGCGTCAGGAGTTTTTTCATAAATTTTCGTCCTCTCGGATATGCAGATGACAACTCTTTTATGGAAGAACTTCCATTGGTTATGTTGCATCGTCCTCCTCCGGAAATAGCCACTTTTGCCAATAACTTGGTTGATTTCTCAAAAAGAGTAACGGAAGCTTCAGGATAATTGGATGAGACATTAATGGCCGAAAAAAAACCCGCGGCTCCTCCACCAATGACAGCTACCTTCAGTTTTTCTTGCATCGCATATATTTAGAGAACCTATAAGAACCATATCTAAAATGAGCGCAAAAATAGGCCAAAACCCACTGTAGCATCATTAATTAAAGGTGATAAATTTCTCTTATCTTGTTGAGCTCAAATGGAAAAGATATGACAAAAGAGTGGAAACAATTGGTGGCCAAAGGAAAGACCGCAAAGGTAATTACAGCATTATTGACCGAACTCGAAGCAATAGATAATGATGAATATTTAAACCAGATCGTCATGCTTTCTTACAGGCAGGAAGAGCTGAAGAAAAAGGTCATGAGTGAATTAGTAACCGAAGGTCAAGCTAAAGTCGACCAAAATAGGATTAACAACGCTTTACTATATACGCTAGATGAGATAGATGATGAAGAATTGTTTTCAGGACAGCCCGAAGCTGTTGATACTGGCAAAGATGCACCAGAACCCATACCAATCGAAAATTTAACCAACCTGGATGAGTTAAAGGAAAGAGCTACTTACGTTCAAAAGGAGTTAGCCTATTTACGTAAAGAAGAAACGATGACCTTACCTGGCAGGGGACTGTTCGCCCTGGAAAATCAAATTAAAGAGGCAGAAATAGAATTGGATGAATTAAAAGACAAGATTCGTAATTTTGCTTAGGAAAATAGTTGCTTTATTTCTAAATAGGGTTTTTCCACAAAACTCCCTGTAAGATAAATTTCACCCAGGTCAGCCAATTAAAGCTATGTTTTAATTCTACTTTTTCGTTATGAGACTCCAGGTAAGCAAGTGGATTAAAATTGTAATCTAATTTAATAAACTTAGCCTTGCCAGTTTGTGTAACAATAAGCAACTTTTCATTTTTGATTAGAAAATCAGCAATGGGGTCAGCCATCCGATTAACATCATAAGGATCTGCTTCAGATTCATCTATTGCCTCATTTTCTTCACTTATAGTGTCTGATTGCGTATTTCCATAAATTGAAATTGTATAAAGCGTATCATGTATATTAAAATGAGATGACGGTGCATATTCAGGAAATTGTGCTGGGTTTGAATAGATTATTACCGGTGTATTTTCACTCTCAATTCGCCTTCAGCATTTCGTCGCTTTCTCTTTTCAATAACCAATTCTCGATTGTTTTTGAACTGTTCCCCTTGAATGCACCTCTTCATAAAATCCCCTGATTCTACGTACATCACGTTTGCGTTGGTTTTCAGCACTAACAAATAAAATCCATCATCATTGTAAAATGCCTTGATCATCGGATTATGCGGATTGTCGATATCCATCGAATCCAAAAGGGCCAGCTGGAACGGTTTTCCTTCTTCATCGTTCAGAATACCTGGACCAAGAAAAAGAGCAATGTTTTGCTTTTTTAAAGCATCTAATATATCCTCATAAACAAAGTCCCTTATTCTCTATTACGATCTTCTTTCCTAACTGCCTACTTGCTTCATCAAATCCTTTATTTTCTTCATTAATTCCTGGCGTTCCATCTGCGCATCAAGGATTTGTAGTTCGGTTTTAAAAATCGAGGTTCCATCGATAAACTTCATTCTTTCCTTGCGTAATTGAGCTACAAGATCAGACTGGGTTTTAAATAAATCTTTCATTTGGGCCAGTTCTTCCTTCGCCATCTCGATCAAAAAATCATCCGTTTCTACAGTTATTGGCTCCGGACTCTTACGCACATTCTGTGGTGCCAGACTTAGAATCAAATCGGCGTCCATTTCTATTTTTACTGCGGGCATTTGTGGTTCGCTGCTTCGTTTGGGCACTTCCCGCCATAAGTATTGTAATGTTTCGGTCATTCGAATATATGGGTCGTCAAAATTAGTCTTATGCTTTCCTTCAAATACTTCCACAAGACATTTTGTGAATAAGCTGTTTTTATCGCCACCAAGAATGTAGGATTTCTGATTGGAACGACAAGATGATACATAAGAAAGTCCTGAAACATCATCAAATTTACCTGCTAATTCATCGGCTTTGGAAAGAGCTGTTTTTGGGTCAGGCTTGGCTTCTTCGCCTTCTATGGTCGGAGCATCTTT
>JABDJE010000004.1 GCA_013002625.1 Saprospiraceae bacterium
CGTTCAGGATAACAACGATGTTGACTTCTGTCCTCGTTTTGACCTGGCATTGATTAAAACGATTGCATCTTCAGGTCCTTACCAGAAGGGAGATGAAATAACATATGATATTGAAATATTCAATCAGGGTAATATTCCTGCTTATAGAATTGAAGTAGTAGATTATGTTCCTGATGGATTGACTCTCAATGATCCAAACTGGACATTTGATATGATGACTGGTAATGCATTTTATGATATTGAAATACCGTTCCTTGAAGATTCTACAAGCACTTCAATATCTATCACATTCACAATTGATGATGATTATAATCAGCCATCTGTTACAAACTTTGCAGAAATATCATTTGCAGACAATGACACAGATCCTGATAATGAGGTTATGGACGAAGCCGATAGTGTTCCGGATGATGAAAATGATGATACCGTTGGAGGAGATGATGTTACAGATAACTCAAATGGAGATGAAGATGATCACGATCCAGAGGAAATAAATGTTGACAATTTTGACCTGGCCTTAACCAAGGTTCTGGATACAAATAATTCTCCAGCTGAGATTAATCCAGGTGATGATGTTACATTTATAATTACTGTCTATAACCAGGGCACACTTGAAGCTACCGATATATTGGTTGAAGATTATGTCCCTTCAGACATGGGCTTTATTCAAGCTAACAACACCGACTTTACAGTAAGTGGTGGAGATGTGACAGCCACAATAGCAAGTTTGGCTGCAGGGGCTTCTGTTGACTTATCAATAGAATTGCGCGTGGATAGTGATTACACAGGAATGAGCATTGTGAACAACGCTGAAATAAAAGAAGCCACTAATATTCTTGGATTCATCGATGAGGATAGCCCGCTATCCAATATGAACGATGGTTCAACAAATGAACTGGCTACGGACAATGATATCGATGATGAGTTCATCGGTACACCAGGTACGGCTGATAATCCGAATGATGAAGATGATTATGACCCGGCACAAATTGACGTTGTATGCGACTTGCCGCCAGTATGTGATGCACAGGATATAACTGTTGAGTTGGATGATAATGGTGATGTAAGCATTACAGCTAATGACATCGATGATGGTTCTGCAGCAGTATGTGATGGTTCAAGTATTACGCTTTCGATAGATATTACAGATTTCGATTGTTCAGATATTGGAATGAATACGGTTACATTGACTGTAAGCGATTCAAATGGTACTTCGAGCAATTGTACTGCGACAGTGACTGTAGAAGACAATACAAATCCTGTGGTGAGCTGTGCAGATGTAACCATAGACTTCGATGAAGGAGATCCATTACTACCACTTCTTGATTTGGATGATATTGTCGTATCGACTTCAGACAACTGTACGGTTGTAGATACAACAATAGATATTTCAGGTGTAGTGTTGGCGGATCTTGAATGTACACCGCAGACGGCTGAAGTAGAAGTAACAGATCAAAGTGGCAATCTTGGAACCTGTGCGTTTTTAATTATCGTCACAAACGATCCACCAATGGCGAATTGTACGCCTGGATTTACTGCACAATTAGATGGTAATGGCGAAGTAACAATATTGCCAAGTATGGTGAATAATATGTCAGATGACGATTGTACAGAACCAGGAGATTTGCTACTTGAATTGGATATTACGGAATTGGATTGTGATGATATAGGTGTGGTAACTGTTACATTAACTGTAACAGATGAAACAGGTCAATCGGATACTTGTACTTCAGAAGTTACAGTAGAAGATAATGTAGACCCTATGGCTATGTGTCAGGACAGATCATTTAATCTTAATCCAAATGGTCTAAGAAACATTTCTGAATCTGTAGTTAACAATGGAAGTACCGATAATTGTACGCCATCCGCAAGCCTTATGTTTGATACAGATATGACCATGTTTAATTGTTCACATGTAGGTATGAATACAGTAATACTTACGGTAACTGATCAACAAGGAAATGAATCTACTTGTAGCGCAACGGTGACTATTAACGATAATACACCTCCAGCTGTAACATGTGTTCCAGACTTCAGTATCGATTTGGATGCCAATGGTGATGCAACGATCACGGTGGGAGATATTATTGATACATCTTCAGATGCATGTGGTATAGCAACTGAAGTGATTGATATTACGGACTTTGATTGTGATGATGAAGGTATGGCGATTACCGTTACTGCAACGGTAACGGACGTCAATGGAAATAGTGCAACATGTTCTACGGATGTAACACCAGAAGATAATATGGCTCCTGAATGTACGCTCAGTGCGGCTACGATTCCACCATTACAACCGATCAATGTTGATTCTTTACAATACACATTTTCGGATAACTGTTCTGCAGTGGCTATTGACACGACCATTGTACCTGCAGATGGATTTGACTGCGGTATGTTAGGTATGCAGGTGGTAACCGTAACCGTAACCGATGGCGCTGGAAATACTTCAAGTTGTTCAGCAGATGTAACGGTGGAAGATATTACAGATCCTATTTGTATAGCTATGGATATTACAGTATCACTGGATGTTAATGGTGAAGTAAATATTGATGGTGTTGACGTTGACAATGGATCAACGGCAGGATGTATTGGAATAGATACCCTAACTGTAACACCTGATTTCTTTGCATGTAATGATGTTGGGGTAAACCCGGTAACATTAACAGTAACGAGTAACAATGGCAACACTGCATCTTGTGGTGCGGTTGTAACGGTTCAGGATACAATGCCTCCAGTTATACAGTGTGTAGTTCAAGATACTTTTGATCTTGATGACAATGGTGAATATGTATTACAATTAGATGACATACTCATAAGTTCTTCAGATGAATGTGGTATTCTGTCTGAAACATTGGATGTGGATACATTGACTTGTGCAGATAAAGACATGGTTATTGTTGTAACAGCAACAGTAACGGATATGAACGGAAATATTAGTACTTGTGCTACTAACGTTGTTGTTGAGGACAATACGAACCCTGAATGTACATTGTTGCCAGACCTGGTATTTGTGCCGGATGTAACAATTTCAGTTGCAGATGTATTGGATACGTTTACTGACAACTGTGCAACAGGTACTGCAACGATAACAACACAAACTGAATTTACTTGTGCGGATGTTGGATTGCAATTGGTTGAAGTAATGGTTACGGATACCTGCGGTAATTCAAATACTTGTGCAACAATGATAGAAATAGTGGATAATGGTGTGCCAACATGTGTAACACAGGATATCACTGTTTCACTTGATCAGAATGGAAGTTATACATTGGATGCTTCAGAGGTAGATAATGGCAGCGCCGCGATTTGTGGCGGTACTGTTACGCTCGAGGTAGACCCTAGTATGTTCTTCTGTCCACAGATAGGTATGAATACGGTAACGTTAACAGTTACGGCATCAGGAGGCATGTCTTCTACATGTACGGCAACGGTTACAGTGGTAGATGATTTACCACCTGTGGTTGTATGTCCAGCAGATATGTTCTTGTCTTGTAATACAGACTTATCAGACCTTGATTTATTCGGAACAGCCACGGCTGATGATAACTGTGATAACTTCCCGTCGATAGTAGAAATTGACACATTTAATGTCAACGCTTGTAATGTAGGTAATGTAATTAGAACATTTGTTGCCACGGACGATTTCGGTAATTCATCTTCTTGTCAACAAGAATTGATGATTTTCGGACCAAATAATCCGATTACTGAAAGTGACATTACCTGGCCGGCAACGCCGTTCGATGCAGGGGACTGTATTGCAGATCCGAACAACATTGACTCAGGTTTCCCTGTTGTGGATACAACCAATGCAGATTGTTTCAATCTCAGTATTTCATTCTCGGATTTTGATCCTACACCACTAACGGACGGATGTAATGATGTATATGAAAGAACGTGGACTGTAATTGATTCATGTCAATTAGATGGTACAGGAGCTGGAATCTTCACATTCTTACAGATTATTAATTTGAATGACACGGTAGGTCCAACAATTACAGGACCTCAGGATACTACAATCATCCTTGACCCGATGTCAACTACGTGTGATACATTCCTTACCCTACCAGGTATGGTTACTGATTGTGTGGGTGGATTTACATCAAGTAATGATTCACCATATGCGGACAATAATGTTGGACCGGATGCTTCAGGTACTTATCCACTGGGTCAAACAATAGTTACAATCTCAGCGGTAGACACATGTGGAAATACAAGCACTTATTCATATGCAGTGAATGTAATTGATACCAGTGCCAGCATAATGAGTTGCGTCAAATTCAATGTAACAATTCAGATGAATATGATGGCAACTGCTACAACAGATGAGACAGATGCTGTAATTGAATCTGATTTGAATTGTCCGGATTCATTGTATACATTATCATGGAGTAACATGACACCGAATCAGGATACAATTATATTTGATTGCGATGACGTAGGTCCAGCGATTGACTATACAATTTATTTATGGAGCGGTGGCTTCCTGGTTGACAGTTGTACTAACCTTGTGTTGGTCATGGATGGTGGCGGCTTCTGTCCGACTACATTCTCAGGAACTGTTGAAGGATCTGTATACACGGAGGACGATAAGATGGTGGATAATGTGGAAGTAGCCTTGAACGGTAGTCCATTTGAAGCATACATGACAAATAGTGATGGTAAATATGCCTTCCCTGAAATGCCATTTGGAGGATCTTATGAAGTGGTACCTGTTAAGGATGTTGATCCTATGAACGGGGTCTCCACATTAGACTTGATTTACATACAACGACATATTCTTGGTATTGAAAGGCTGGATAGTCCTTATAAAATTATTGCGGCAGATATCGACAACTCAGGTAGTATTACGACTACAGACTTGCTTGAATTGCGTAAATTGATACTAGGACACTATACGGACTTCCCGGATAATACATCATGGAGAATGGTGGATGCAGATTATACATTTGTTGATCCGTATAACCCGTTCCTTAATGATATCAAAGAGGATTATGAAATCACAACATTCGATAGTTCGATGGAGATTAATTTCATCGGTGTCAAGATTGGTGATGTGAATAATTCCGTTGTGGCGAATGCACAGGACAATGTTATTGAAGGAAGATCTGCAGGAAGGTTCGAATTTGTCCTGGCGGAACAAAAGATCAAGAAAGGAGAAATAACTGCAATTCAGTTTAACGCTAATAACTTGTCAAGTATCGATGGTTATCAGTACACATTAGAGCTGGATATGGATAAGGCTGAGATATTATCTTTCAGACCAATAGATCCATCAGTAAGTTTCCAAAACGTGAATATTAATCAACTCGAAGAAGGTATTATCCATATGAGTTGGCACAAATTAGCGCCGATGCAAGAAGGAGAGATCAGCTTATTCGAGATCGAGGTTCAAGCGAAGACGGATGTTTGGCTAAGTGAATTGACGCAGATTGCCAAGACAGGTATTCCGGCTCAGGCTTATTTCGAAAATAATGTTCAGGAAATAGAATTGAATTACAGAACAGATGAATTGGTTAATGCTCAGATAGAACTTTATCAGAATCAACCAAACCCATGGATTGAAACAACTGAGGTGAAGTACTTTATGCCTGAAGATGGAGATGTAGTATTAAATGTGTTCGATGTGAACGGTAGGAAAGTTTATTCGACAACACATCGCAGTATAAAGGGCGTTAACAGAATTACATTGAAGCAATCAGATCTTCAATCAGCCGGTGGTATACTTTACTACGAATTGATTTCTGGCGAGACCAGATTAATGGAGAAAATGCTATTCATCAAATAACGATTTTCATTGAGAGCATGATTGGTTTTCGAACCAATCTGCTCTCATTTCTTATAACTTAATATTTAACTTTTTTAAAAACTTTGTGATATGACGACGGTCTCAACCATTACTTGTCAAAGTAATATTTTACACACTAATAACCACTATTGTACTTGCATAATTAATTGTTAGAGGCCATCCCAGACCCTTAATTTTACCTAATCGATTTTATAAATCTTATGAACAAATATTTCTCGGACTTATGTTCGAGAAATCCATAGCGGTTTCTTTAATTAATTGAATGAATATTCTAAAAGAAATCTAAAGCCAAAGTGTGAATACACTTTGGCTTTTTTATCTTTCATACCAGATTGCAACCAAAATATATAGCGCCGTCAAATGATAGTTACTGTTCAATCCCATATCAAAGAAGAAGACCTGTTGGCTATGGTGAATGCAATTCTGTCTTCTCAGTTTGATCATATATCACTTGGAAAATGGCGCAATTTTGATTTCTCAGCGCAGCATGTTGTTGTGCAAGATATTAGTGTTGAAGAAAATATTACCACACTAAAATTCATCTGTGATATCGAGACCCAATCATCGAATGAAGCCGGGACAATCATTGGTAAGTTGCTCGTAGAATGCAGTATCCCTGTTCAGATTGATGCGAACGCGATAGCGCGTAGCCAAATATCAATTAAAACATTAAAGTGGCTGGAAGGCCCTAAAATAGATTTAGGCTTATTTGAGCTTAATCTTAATGGGTTTACAAATAAACTCCTTTCTGTTTTCAATCAGAGCATGGAACAAAAAGTTTCGAAGAAATTAAGCCAGGAGCTCAATCTTGGATTGCAAACAGCCATTTTAAAGATGAAAAAAACGAATGCTTCAATGACGATTCAGGATGGATTGTATTTAAGCATGGTCCCCAATTCGATTTATTTGTATCCATTTCAAGAAGATGGTGAACAAATTATCACATGCCAATTGCATGGCGATTATTTTATTGGAGAAGTGCAACAAAATATACCGGAAGACTGGGCACCAATAATTGCATTTTCAAGCAGTCCAAAAACTTCAGATTTTCAATTTGATTTTCAAATATCCCATTCTCAACTCGGTAGAATTATCAAGCAAAATCTAATTGGCCGTTCGTTGGATATAAAAGGTAAATCAATATCTGTAAGTGATGTAAATTATAAATTCAATAATAGTCAGCACGAGGTGGAACTTGATATCGAAGGAGATATGTCAGCCAGACTTATGGCGTATTTTCAGATATTATTTAATCAAGACAAACAATTGTTTTATCTCGATTTAAAATCATTTGAACTGAAGCCCAAGAATTGGTTGCACCGGCTGCTCGTCAGGGCATTCAAACAAAAAATAATAAATGATATTGAAGAAAAAGGACGAATACAGGTGAATGATTTAATGCTGGGCAAACTCAATAATAATTTCAACCAATTCTTGAAATCCAAACTTAGCGAAATGGGTATTCATCCCAAGGGAACAGTATCTCAATTGATTGTTGAGGATTTTAATATTAAGGCCTCAGGCCTGATGGCAAGACTCAGGATCAGGCTAGATATAAATTTAGCAGTGACCTCTAGGGAAAAGCTCCTTCATTTATACCAAAAAAGGATGCATTAATAGAAATACAATAGCACCAGCAATAAATCCAATGGCGGCAAGCCATCCTATTTTTTTCAGGTACCATATAAAGTCAATACGTTCCATTCCCATTGCTGCTACACCAGCGGCTGAACCAATAATCAGCATACTACCTCCAGTACCGGCTGCATAGGCAATAAAATGCCAGAGTTTTGCATCCATAACTTCAGAGTACATACCCATCGAAGCGGCAACAAGTGGGACATTATCAATGATCGCCGAGCCGACACCCAATAACATGATTACAACATCTTGATTTGGAATTGCTGTCTCCAGACCTTCAGCCAGATATCTTAAGGTCCCAACTCCATCTATGACCAGGGTCTCCAAGGCTGCAACAGCCATCAAAATTCCAAGGAAGAATAGAATGCTTGAAAACTCTATTCTGGACAATGCTTTATGGGCAGAGTACTCTTGTTTTCTTTCTTCATCAAAATCTTCTTCCGGATGAATATATTCCGATACCAGCCAAACGACTCCCATACTCAACATCATTCCCAAATAAGGAGGAAGGTGGGTAAGCGTTTTAAATATAGGCACGAAAATTATACCACCCAGACCGAGGTAAAGCATTCGTTTACTCGAGAGTAATTTTGTTGCATTGCCATCCATATTTGTGTCATAATCGATTTCTCCTTTGAAGGGCTTCAAAAATGACGCGATGAAAGTTGGAACGACCATGCAAAATATAGACGGGATTATAAGGAATTTAATTAATCCTAGAGTGGATACTTTTTTACCGATCCAAAGCATTGTGGTGGTAACATCACCGATCGGTGACCAGGCACCTCCAGCGTTGGCTGCAATAACTACCATAGACGCAAACCATAATCTTTCTCCTCTGTCCCGGACAAGTTTTCTAAGTAGCGTTACGAGTACAATTGTTGCTGTAAGGTTGTCGATAATCGCAGAAAGGATAAATGCCAGGATACAAATGATCCAAAGCAATTTTGATTTCTTCTTGGTCTTTACCCAACTTTTAAGAATATCAAAACCACGATGTAAATCGATTATTTCAACAATTGTCATGGCTCCAATCAAGAAAATCAATATTTCAGCTGTCTTTCCCAGATGATGCAACAATGCATTACTGAACCCATCTGCTGCAGCGTCACTATGGCCGCCGGTCATGGCAAATAAATGTTCATGGCTATCGACAATAGTTAGGTGACCCATATTGAATCCAATCGCAAGTAGCGCCCAACAGACAGCACCCATGATTATTGCAGGTACAGTTTTATCAAGTTTGAGTGGGTGTTCCAGAACTATGGCAAAATATCCAAGAATAAATGCCAAAATGATCATTGCAGTCATAGTAATTTCTTGTTGTAAGTCGGGCAAAAATAGTATATATTCTATCACATTCAATACATTTTGAGCTAAATGATTGTTTAGTTTGAAGCATCATTTGTTTACACAATTCTTGAATTGTTTCTTCATGAAATAATTATTTGGAATAATTTTGTCGCATGGTTAAAATCGGGAATACAGAGTTAGGAGAATTTCCACTGTTGTTGGCTCCTATGGAAGATGTGAGTGATCCTCCATTCAGAGCACTTTGCAAGCGCAATGGCTGTGATATGATGTACACAGAATTTATTTCTGTTGAGGGATTGATACGGGATGCTGACAAGAGTGTTCAGAAGCTTGATATATACGACTATGAAAGGCCTATCGGCATCCAGATATTCGGTGCAAACCTTGATTCAATGACCAGGGCAGCAGAAATTGTTGAAGAAGCTAAACCAGAGGTCCTTGACATTAATTTTGGCTGCCCCGTTAAAAAGGTGGTATGCAAAATGGCCGGCGCAGGCATATTACAAGATATTCCCCGTATGGTTTCCTTGACCGAAGCTATTGTGAAGTCAACCAATCTTCCCGTGACCGTAAAAACTCGATTGGGTTGGGACGATTCTACCATTTATATAGAAGAAGTCGCTGAGCGTCTCCAGGATGTAGGTATTAAAGCCTTATCGATTCACGGGCGGACCAGAAAACAGATGTATAAAGGTGAAGCAGACTGGACAAAAATTGGCAGGATCAAAGAAAATCCTAGAATTCATATTCCCATATTTGGCAACGGCGATATCGATTCTCCTCAGAAAGCATTGGAATATAAAAACAGATACGGTGTCGATGGTATCATGATAGGTAGGGCCAGCATCGGTAACCCATGGGTATTTAAGCAAATTAAAGCCTATTTAAAAGATGGTACGATTATCGACCCACCAACTTTACATGATCGGGTAGAGGCCGTAAAAGAGCATCTCTCAAAATCTTTGGAATGGAAAGGTATGAAATTGGGCGTTCTTGAGATGAGAAGACATTACACCAATTACTTCAGAGGCCTGCCAAACATTAAAAAGTTCAGATCCTTGCTTGTAACGGAACATGATCCTGAAATACTATTCCAAATTTTGGATGACATCGAAGAACAATACGCCGACATTCAATTGGCTGCCGTCTAATGCATTTTGAATTTAAAAATAATGATGAAAGCAGTCTGGCTGCCTTGATAGGAGAGGAAGCAGACAAACTCGGATTTCCGGCTTATTACGTAGGAGGATTTGTAAGGGATAGATTATTGGGAAGAGCATCCAAGGATATCGATGTAGTCTGCGTAGGGGATGGTATTGTATTGGCTAAGGCTGTATCATCAAGACTTCAACTCCAAAGACAAGTGACCATCTTTAAGCGCTTTGGAACAGCTATGCTTAATTATAGGGATTTGGAGATTGAATTTGTAGGTGCTCGAAAAGAATCCTACAGTAAGGACTCTCGAAAGCCCAGTGTAAGTCCTGGTACTTTAGAGGATGATCAAAACAGGCGTGATTTCACCATCAATGCTTTGGCGGTATCTGTCAATGCAGAGCGTTTTGGTGAAATCCTTGATCCATTTAATGGTATAGAGGATTTAAAGAATGGAATTATAAGAACGCCATTGGAGCCATCCAAGACCTTTTCCGATGACCCCTTAAGAATGTTGAGAGCTATCCGTTTTGGCAGTCAATTGGGTTTTGAGATTCTGGATTCGACCTTTGAAGGCATCAAACAAAATGCACATCGTATTGAGATTATTTCTGCGGAAAGAATCCACACTGAATTGAATAAAATATTGGCAACGAAGAGCCCATCTATTGGATTCGAAAGACTATCAACCTCAGGCCTATTAAAATATATCATGCCGGAATTTGAGGCCTTAAGGGGCGTTGAATTTAAAAATGGGGTAGGGCACAAGGATAATTTTTACCATACGCTTAAAGTATTGGATAATCTATGTGCCATGTCAGATAACCTGTGGCTCAGATGGTCAGCGTTGCTGCACGATATCGCCAAACCGCCCACCAAAAAATTCGTCGATGGCATAGGCTGGACTTTTCATGGCCATGAAGTGGTAGGTACAAGGATGGCATACAAGATTTTTAAAAGACTAAAGCTTCCTTTAGATCATAAACTCAAGTACGTTCAAAAAATGATTCGTCTGCACCTTAGACCGATTAGCCTTACCAGAGAGGATATCACCGATAGTGCAATTAGAAGACTATTGTTTGATGCCGGTGATGACATCGAGGACTTGATGATGTTGTGTAAAGCGGATATCACATCAAAGAATGAGAAGAAGGTTCAACGCATAAAAGAGAACTATGATATCGTAAGGCAGAAGCTCATCGATGTCGAGGAAAAGGATAAAATCAGAAATTGGCAACCGCCTATCAG